>NZ_NRRU01000051.1 GCF_016583785.1 Rubrivivax gelatinosus
CCGGAGCCGGGGCCGGGGCTGCCGGCTTGATCGCGCCGTCGCACTCGGAAGCGGCAGTCGCCGGAGTCCAGGTGGAATCGCGCCAGCACAGCTCGTTGGTCCCGTTCTTCCAGACGGTGCCGTCGGTCGCTTGCCAGTTGTCGATCGTCTTCGCCTGTGCGAGTGCAGCGATCGGGGCGGCGAGCGCAGCGGATGCGAATAGCACCGCCACCCTGTTCAATTTCTTCATGATTCTCCTCTCGAGGAAAGCCGCAGCATGACTGCGAAACGTCCAAACCGAAAGCCTGAACTCCCGGCAAATCCCCGCGTTGGCGGGTACTTACCACCTATGACCGATTGTGCCATAGGGCATGGACCGATCTGCATTCTCACCCCTGAGCCTGGGAGTGCTCGAAACGCTGTTGCTGCAGTGCGACAGCGCCGACATCTTAGAATCCCTCATCCTGTGCCAGGCCGTTCCGGCCCGGCCGCTCCTGCTCGCGCGCAGCGCGACCTCGCATGTCCCAGTTCGCCAAGGAAACCCTGCCGATCAGCCTCGAAGAGGAGATGCGGCGCTCGTACCTCGACTACGCGATGAGCGTGATCGTCGGGCGCGCCCTCCCCGACGCGCGCGACGGCCTCAAGCCCGTGCACCGGCGCGTCCTGTTCGCGATGCACGAGTTGTCGAACCATTGGAACCGTCCGTACAAGAAGAGCGCCCGCATCGTCGGTGACGTGATCGGTAAGTACCACCCGCACGGCGACACCGCGGTCTACGACACGATCGTGCGCATGGCCCAGGACTTCAGCCTGCGCCACATGCTCGTCGACGGCCAGGGCAACTTCGGCTCGGTCGATGGCGACAGCGCCGCGGCGATGCGCTACACCGAGATCCGCCTGGCGAAGATCGCCCACGAGATGCTCGAGGACATCGACAAGGAAACGGTCGACTTCGCCCCGAACTACGACGGCTCGGAGAAGGAGCCGACCGTGCTGCCGGCGCGGCTGCCCAACCTGCTGGTCAACGGCTCGGCCGGCATCGCCGTCGGCATGGCGACCAACATCCCGCCGCACAACCTGAACGAAGTCGTCGACGCCTGCCTGCACCTGCTGAAAGTGCCCGAGGCGACGATCGAGGAGCTGATGGAGATCGTGCCGGCGCCGGACTTCCCGACCGCCGGCATCATCTACGGCCTCGAAGGCGTGCGCGAGGGCTACCGCACCGGGCGCGGCCGCGTCGTGATGCGCGCCAAGTGCCACTTCGAGGACATCGACCGCGGCCAGCGCCAGTCGATCATCGTCGACGAGATCCCCTACCAGGTGAACAAGAAGACGCTGCTCGAGCGTATCGCCGAGCTCGTCAACGAGAAGAAGATCGAGGGCATCAGCCACATCCAGGACGAGAGCGACAAGTCCGGGATGCGCGTCGTCATCGAGTTGAAGCGCGGCGAAGTGCCCGAGGTGGTGCTGAACAACCTGTACAAGCAGACCCAGCTGCAGGACACCTTCGGCATCAACATGGTGGCGCTGATCGACGGTCAGCCGCGGCTGTGCAACCTGAAGCAGTTGCTCGACATCTTCCTCGAGCACCGGCGCGAGGTCGTGACGCGGCGCACCGTCTACGAGCTGCGCAAAGCACGCGAGCGCGGCCACGTGCTCGAAGGCCTGGCGGTGGCGCTGGCCAACATCGACGAGTTCATCGAGACCATCAAGACCAGCCCGACGCCGCCGGTCGCCAAGACGGCGCTGATGGCCAAGGCCTGGGACAGCTCGATGGTGCGCGAGATGCTCGCGCGCGCCGAGGAGTCGACGCCGGGCGGCCGTGCCGCCTACCGCCCGGAAAGCCTGCCCGCCGGCTACGGCCTGCAGGCCGACGGCCTGTACCGGCTGTCGGAAGACCAGGCGCAGGAAATCCTGCAGATGCGGCTGCAGCGCCTGACCGGGCTGGAGCAGGACAAGATCATCGGCGAGTACCGCGAGGTCATGTCGCAGATCGCCGACCTGCTGGACATCCTGGCGCGCCCGGAGCGTGTCACCGCGATCCTCGTCGAAGAGCTGAACGCGCTGCGCCTGGAGTTCGGCCAGGCCAAGGTCGGCGCGCGCCGCAGCGTCATCGAACGCAATGCGCTCGAACTCGGCACCGAAGACCTGATCACGCCGACCGACATGGTCGTCACGCTCAGCCACACCGGTTACGTCAAGAGCCAGCCGCTGACCGAGTACCGCGCCCAGCGCCGCGGCGGCCGCGGCAAGCAGGCGACGCAGACCAAGGAAGACGACTGGATCGACCAGCTCTTCATCGCCAACACGCACGACTGGATCCTGTGTTTCTCCGACCGTGGCCGCGTCTACTGGCTCAAGGTCTGGGAAGTGCCGCAGGGTTCGCGCAACTCGCGCGGCAAGCCCATCGTCAACATGTTCCCGCTGCAGCCGGGCGAGAAGATCACCGTCGTGCTGCCGCTGACCGGCGAGTTCCGCAGCTTCCCGGCCGACCACTACGTCTTCATGTCGACCGCGCTCGGCACGGTGAAGAAGACCTCGCTCGACGAGTTCAACAACCCGCGCAAGGCCGGGATCATCGCCGTCGGCCTGGATGAGGGCGACTACCTGATCGGCGCCGCGCTGACCGACGGCCGCCACGACGTGATGCTGTTCTCCGACGGCGGCAAGGCGGTGCGCTTCGACGAGGACGACGTGCGCGCGATGGGCCGCAATGCCCGCGGCGTGCGCGGCATGGCGCTCGAGCCGGGGCAGAACGTCATCGCGATGCTGGTCTCCGACCGCGGCGACGAAGCCCGCGACGTCGGCGAGGACAGCACCCGCGTCAGCGTGCTGACCGCCACCGCCAACGGCTTCGGCAAGCGCACGCCGATCGGCGAATACACCCGCCACGGCCGCGGCACCAAGGGCATGATCGCGATCCAGCAGAGCGAGCGCAACGGCAAGGTCGTCGCCGCGACGCTGGTGCGCGAGACCGACGAGATCATGCTGATCACCGACCGCGGCGTGCTCGTGCGCACCCGCGTCGCCGAGATCCGCGAGATGGGCCGCGCGACGCAGGGCGTGACACTGATCGCCCTGGACGACGGCTCCAAGCTCTCGGGCCTGCAGCGCATCGTCGAGAACGACGCTCAGACCGACGGCGCCGGCGACGACACAGCCAACGACAGCGCCGGCGAAGCCGGCACGGAGAACTCCTGATGACGAAACGACTCGTGCTGGCCCTGGCGCTCGCCGCCACCCTGCCGGCGATGGCGCAGAAATCCGCTCCTGCTTCGGCCGCAGCTTCGGCGACGGCTCCGTCGAGCCCGGCGAAGAAGGCCCTGGTCGCCAAGGTGCTGCAGATCCAGCAGCCGGCGATCGAGAACATGGCGCGCCAGCTCGCCGAGCAGCCGGCGCTCGCGATGATGCAGCAGGTCGCCGTGGCGCTGCAGCGCCTGCCCGCCGACAAGCGCCAGGCGCTGGCCAAGGACCTGCAGGCCGACGCCAAGAAGTACGCCGACGAAGCCACGCCCATCGTGCGCGACCGCGCGGTCAAGCTGGCGCCGAGCACGGTCGGTGCGATCCTGGAGCAGCGCTTCACCGAGGATGAGCTCAAGCAGCTGGTCGCGATCCTCGAGTCGCCGGTGAACCGCAAGTACCAGTCGCTGAACCAGGACATGCAGCGTTCGCTCGGCGAGAAGCTCGTCACCGAGACCAAGCCGCTGGTCGAACCCAAGGTGCGCGCACTCGAGCAGTCGCTGCGCAAGCGCCTCGAGACCGCGGCCGCGGCATCGGCCGCCAGCAGCCCGAAGCAGTGAAGACGCCGCCGGTCGAAACCTCCAACGAGCTCGTCGGCCTGCGCGCGCAGATCGACGCGGTCGACCGGGAACTGCTGGCCCTGCTGAACCGCCGCGCCGGCCTGGCGCTGGCGGTCGGCGACCTGAAGAAGCGCGAGGGCACGGTCGTCTTCCGGCCCGAACGCGAGGCCCAGGTGATCGACGGCCTGAAGTCGGAGAACCCGGGGCCGCTGCAGACGCCCAGCATCGCGCCGATCTGGCGCGAGATCATGTCCGCCTGCCGCGCGCTGGAGACGCCGACGCGCGTGGCCTACCTCGGCCCCGCCGGCACATTCAGCGAGGAAGCGGCGATCGGCTACTTCGGCGCTTCGCTGATGCGCGTGCAGTGCGCGAGCATCGACGAGGTGTTCCACGCCACGGCCTCCGGCGCCGCCGACTTCGGCGTCGTGCCGGTCGAGAATTCGACCGAAGGCGTGGTCGCACGCTCGCTCGACCTGTTCCTGCACACGCCGCTGTTCATCATCGGCGAGACCAGCCTGTTCATCCGCCAGAACCTGCTGCGGCGCGAGAACACGCTGGACGGCATCCGCGCCGTCTGCGCCCACCCGCAGGCGCTGGCGCAGTGCCACGGCTGGCTCAGCCACCACCTGCCCGACGCCGACCGGCGCCCGGTGGCAAGCAACGCCGAAGGTGCGCGCCTGGCGGCGCAGGACCCGGGCATCGCCGCGATCGCCAGCGTGCGCGCGGCCAGCGAGTTCGGGCTGCACGTGCTGGCGCCAGCGATCCAGGACGACGCCCACAACCGCACCCGCTTCGCGATCGTCACCCACCCGGAGCAGCACCCGGTGCCCAAGCCTTCGGGCCACGACTGCACCAGCCTCGTCGTCTCGGTGAAGAACCTGCCCGGAGCGGTGCACGACATGCTCGTTCCGCTCAAGCGCCACGGCGTCTCGATGTCGCGTTTCGAGTCGCGCCCCGCCCGTTCGGGCCAGTGGGAGTACTACTTCTACATCGACGTCCAGGGGCATCCCGACGAACCCAGGGTCGGCGCCGCTTTGAGCGAGCTGCACGACACCTGCGCCTTCTTCAAGGTGCTGGGTACTTATCCCATCGACGTCAAATGACCCCCCCCCGAAGCGCCTTCGGCGCTCCCCCCCAGGGGGGCGCGGCCAGCGGCCCGGCAGAGCCGGCTCCGCGGCCGCTGCTTGAAGCGCCGTTCCCGGTCGGGCGGGCTGTGGAGCACGCCGATGTTTAACCAGTTGGGCATCATCGGGTGCGGGCTGATGGGTGGCTCGTTCGCGCTGGCTTTGAAGCGCGCGGGGCTGGTCAAGCGGGTCGTTGGCTACAGCAAGAGCCCGTCGACGACCGAGCGCGCGAAGAAGCTCGGGGTCATCGACGTCGTCGCCGAGTCCGCTTTGCTGGCCGTCGCCGGCTCTGACATCGTGCTGCTGTCGGTGCCGGTCGCAGCCACCGAGGCCACCTTCAAGGCGATACGCCACCTGGTCGAGCCCGGCGTGCTCTTCATGGACGTGGGCAGCACCAAACGTGACGTCGTCGACGCCGCGCGCCGCGTGCTGCGCGAGCGCATCGGCTCGTTCGTGCCGGCACACCCGATCGCCGGCAAGGAACTCGCCGGCATCGGACACGCCGACGCCGCGCTCTACGCCGGGCGCCAGGTCATCCTGACGCCGCTGCCGCAGACCGCGCCGGACCTGGTGCAGAAGGCCACCGACGTCTGGTCGGCGATCGGCGCCCAGGTGCTGAAGATGACGCCGGACAACCACGACGCCGCCTTCGCCGCCGTCAGCCACCTGCCCCACCTGCTGGCCTTCGCCTACTTCTCGGCCGTCGTCAACCAGCCCGCGGGCCGCGACTTCCTGTCGCTCGCCGGCCCGGGCTTTCGCGACTTCACCCGCATCGCCGCGAGCAACCCCGAGATGTGGCGCGACATCCTCACCGCGAACCGCGAGGAGATCCTGAAGCAGTCCGAACGCTTCCGCCTGGCACTGGACTCGTTCGAGCACCTGATGCGCAACGGCAACCTGGACGCGCTCGAGCAGATGATCCGCGCCGCCGCCGAAGGCCGTGCCGGCTGGCAGATGGGAGCGCCGCGCACCGCGTCGCGCTGACCCTCCACCTTCTTTCTTCCGATGTACCGCATTCCCTTCCTCGACCTGCCGCCGCTGGCAGGCGCGGCCGGCACGGTCCGCCTGCCCGGCTCCAAGAGCATCTCCAACCGCGTGCTGCTGCTCGCCGGCCTGGCCGAAGGCCGCACGCTGGTGCACGAACTGCTGGCCAGCGACGACACCGCCGTCATGCTCGACGCGCTGCGCGCGCTGGGCTGCACGGTCGAACAAGACAGTGCCAGCGGCGCCCTCGCCGTCACCGGCATCGGCGGGCGCCTGCCGGTGCACGCGGCCAGGCTCTATCTCGGCAACGCCGGCACCGCGATGCGGCCGCTGGCGGCGGCGCTGGCGGTGCTGGCGACGCTGCAGGGCGGCGAGTTCGAG
Source organism: Rubrivivax gelatinosus (assembly GCF_016583785.1). GTDB lineage: Bacteria > Pseudomonadota > Gammaproteobacteria > Burkholderiales > Burkholderiaceae_C > Rubrivivax > Rubrivivax gelatinosus_B. The sequence goes on from NZ_NRRU01000051.1 coordinate 6,269, forward strand.
CTCTCGGGCGTCGCGCGCATGCACGAACGCCCGATCGGCGACCTCGTCGCCGCGCTGCGCCCGCTGGGCTGCACGATCGACGAACTCGGCACGCCCGGCTACCCGCCGCTGCGGCTGCGCGGCACGGCCGGCGGCCGGCTCGCGCTGGAGCGTGCGATCCGCGTGCGCGGCGACGTCTCCAGCCAGTTCCTGACGGCGCTGCTGCTGGCGCTGCCGCTGGCTGCCGATGCGCAGGACATCGTCGTCGAGGTCGACGGCGAGCTGATCTCCAAGCCCTATGTCGAGATCACGCTGAACCTGCTGGCGCGCTTCGGCATCGCCGTGCGGCGCGAGGGCTGGCAGCGCTTCACGATCCCGCAGGGCAGCCGCTACCGCACGCCGGGCACGATCCACGTCGAAGGCGACGCGTCCTCGGCCTCGTATTTCGTCGCGCTCGGTGCGATCGCCGCGACCGGCGGTGACGTGCTGCGCATCGAAGGCGTCGGCAGCGACTCGATCCAGGGCGACATCCGCTTCGTCGAGGCGGCGCAGGCGATGGGCGCCGACGTGCGCACCGGCCCGGGCTGGCTGGAGGTGCGCCGCGGGCGCTGGCCGCTCCAGGGCATCACGCTGGACGCCAACCACATCCCCGACGCCGCGATGACGCTGGCGGCGATGGCGTTGTACGCCGAAGGCCCGACGCGCATCGAGGGCATCGCCAGCTGGCGCGTCAAGGAGACCGACCGCATCGCCGCGATGGCTGCCGAACTGCGCCGCGTCGGCGCCAGCGTCGTCGAGGGGGCCGACTTCATCGAGGTGAGCGCGCCCGAAACCTGGCTGCCGGCCGCGATCCGCACCTACGACGACCACCGCATGGCGATGTGCCTGTCGCTGGCCGCGTTCAACCCGACGGTGGGGGCGCGCGTGCCGCTGCGCATCCTCGAGCCGCACTGCGTCGCCAAGACCTTCCCCGACTACTTCGAGGCGCTGTTCGCGCTCGCGAAGGCCGATCCGGCCGACATCCCGGTGATCACCGTCGACGGGCCGACGGCGTCGGGCAAGGGTACGCTGGCAGCGGAGATCGCCGCCGCGCTCGGCTACGGCCTGCTCGATTCGGGCGCGCTCTACCGCGCCACCGGCATCGCCGCGATGTGGGACGGCGTCTCGCCCGACGACGAAGCGGCGCTGGCAACGCTGGCCGAAGGCCTGGACCTGCGTTTCGGCGACGGCGCCGACGCCGGCCGCACCTGGCTGCGCGGCCGCGACATCACCGACGAGCTGCGCCTCGAAACCAGCGGCCTGATGGCGTCCCGCGTCTCGGCCTGGCCGGCGGTGCGCGCGGCGCTGCACGCGCTGCAGCTGTCGTTCCGGCGTGCGCCGGGCCTGGTCGCCGACGGCCGTGACATGGGCACGGTGATCTTCCCCGACGCCGCACTCAAGGTGTTCCTGACGGCGAGCGCCCAGGAACGCGCGGCGCGCCGGCATAAGCAATTGATTTCGAAGGGAATTTCTGCTAGTCTGGCAGACCTTCGCGCGGACCTCGAGGCGCGGGACTTGCGCGACCGTTCGCGCAGTGTCTCGCCGTTGAAGCCGGCCGAAGACGCGCTGATGCTCGACAACTCGGCACTCTCCATCGAGGACTCGGTGGCCCAGGTGCTGGCTTGGTGGCAGCAGCGCCGCCCGTTCGGCCACTCGGCCTAGCGGGTGGTACGAGGGTCCGCTCGCGCCTTCCCATCCGGCCGTCAGGCCATCCGGGCGCGGCGGGTATGTTCAACCAACCCTGCAACACCCGTTGCAAGCATCGCCCGGCTCTGCCTCCAACTCCTCCGGGCACAGGAAACACATGTCCGTATCCACCACCGTCATCGCCAAGAGCGGCGCTGACGCATTCGCCGCCCTGTTCGAAGAATCGCTGAAGAGCGCCGACATGCGTGTCGGCGAAGTGATCTCGGCCGAGGTCGTGCGCATCGAGTTCAACCACGTCGTCGTCAACGCCGGGCTCAAGAGCGAGTCCTACGTCGCCATCGACGAGTTCAAGAACGACCAGGGCGAGCTCGAAGTCCAGGTCGGCGACTTCGTCTCGGTGGCCATCGACGCCGTCGAAAACGGCTACGGCGACACCATCCTCAGCCGCGACAAGGCCAAGCGCCTGGCCTCGTGGATGGCGCTGGAGAACGCGCTGGAGTCGGGCGAGTTCGTCACCGGCACCGTGAGCGGCAAGGTCAAGGGCGGTCTGACGGTGCTGGTCAACGGCATCCGCGCCTTCCTGCCGGGTTCGCTGCTCGACACGCGCCCGGTCAAGGACATGAGCCCGTTCGAGGGCAAGACCATGGAGTTCAAGGTCATCAAGCTCGACCGCAAGCGCAACAACGTCGTGTTGTCGCGCCGCGCCGTCGTCGAGGCTTCGATGGGCGAAGAACGCGCCAAGCTGCTCGAGACGCTGACCGAAGGCGCCATCGTGCACGGCGTGGTCAAGAACATCACCGAATACGGTGCGTTCGTCGACCTCGGCGGCATCGACGGCCTGCTGCACATCACCGACATGGCCTGGCGCCGCGTGCGTCACCCGAGCGAGGTGGTTCAGGTCGGTCAGGAACTGTCGGCCAAGGTCCTCAAGTTCGACGCCGAGAAGAACCGCGTCAGCCTGGGCATCAAGCAGCTGGGCGACGATCCGTGGCTGGGCGTTTCGCGCCGCTACCCGAACGGCACGCGCCTGTTCGGCAAGATCACGAACATCGCCGACTACGGCGCGTTCGTCGAGATCGAACCGGGCATCGAAGGCCTGGTTCACGTCTCCGAAATGGACTGGACGAACAAGAACGTCGCCCCGTCCAAGGTGGTCTCGCTGGGCGAGGAAGTCGAAGTCATGGTCCTGGAGATCGACGAAGACAAGCGTCGCATCTCGCTGGGCATGAAGCAGTGCAAGCCGAACCCGTGGGAAGAGTTCGCTTCCAACGTCAAGCGCGGCGACAAGGTCAAGGGCCCGGTCAAGTCGATCACCGACTTCGGCGTCTTCGTCGGCCTGTCGGCCGGCATCGACGGCCTGGTGCACCTGTCCGACCTCTCGTGGAACGAGCCGGGCGAAAGCGCGGTGCGCAACTACAAGAAGGGCCAGGAAGTCGAAGCCCTGGTGCTGGCGGTGGACGTCGAGCGCGAGCGCATCAGCCTGGGCATCAAGCAGCTGGACGTGGATCCGTTCACCAGCTTCACGACGCTCAACGACCGCGGCGCGATCCTCAACGGCAAGGTCAAGACCGTCGACCCGCGTGGCGCCGAGATCCAGCTCAACGAGGATGTCACCGGCTACCTGCGTGCCTCGGAAATCAGCCGTGACCGCGTCGAAGACGCGCGCAACGTGCTGAAGGAAGGCGAAGACGTCTCGGTCATGATCATCAACGTCGACCGCAAGCTGCGTTCGATCCAGCTGTCGATCAAGGCCAAGGACAACGCCGACGAGCAACAGTCGATGCAGGCGCTGCGCCAGACCAACGAGCGTGAGAACGCCGGCACGACGAGCCTGGGCGCCCTGCTGCGCGCCAAGCTCGACAACCAGCGCGAGTAATTCGCCGCTGCACGGCCCGCGCGCCCCTTCCAGGCGCGCGGGCCTTTTCGCGTTTCAAGCCGCTTGCGATCCGTCCCTGCCATGACCCGATCCGACCTCGTCGCCCGTCTTGCCGAGCGTTTCTCGCAGCTGACGCAGCGCGACACCGAGTTCGCCGTCAAGACCATCCTCGACGCGATGACCGACGCGCTGGCCCGGGGCCACCGCATCGAGATCCGCGGGTTCGGCAGCTTCTCGATCAACCGCCGTCCGCCGCGCCTGGGGCGCAACCCGCGCAGCGGCGAGCAGGTCGTGATCCCGGAGAAGCTGGTGCCGCACTTCAAGCCGGGCAAGGCTTTGCGCGAGGCCGTCGACGCCCGCCAACCGGCCGACCCGGATACCGACGCCGTCTGAGGCGCCGGCTCCTAGAATCGGCGCCGTGCGCCTTCTCGTCTGGCTCTTTCGGGCCTTCGTCTTCTTCACGCTGTTCGCGTTCGCGCTGAACAACCAGCAGAACGCCACCGTGCGCTGGTTCTTCGGGGTCGAATGGCAGGCGCCGATGGTCATCGTCGTGCTGATCGCCTTCGCTGGCGGCTGTGCCGTCGGCGTGTTGGCGATGCTGCCGAGCTGGTGGCGCCAGCTGCGCAAGGCGCGCCGCCAGAGCGAGCCCGTTCCGGTGCCCAGCGCCGAACCGGTTGCGGCCACGCCCTCCGAGCTGCCGCTCGAGCATCCGCCGCGCGAGGGCCTGTGAGCGCCTCGTGCATCCGCCCGGCCTGAAGGCCCGGCGTCCCCTCCCCGACCCCGACGCTCGATGGACTTCGATTTCCAGTGGCTGCTGATCGGCCTGCCGGTGGCCTTCGCGCTCGGCTGGCTGGCCTCGCGCTTCGACCTGCGCCAGGTGCGGCGCGACAACCGCGACGCCCCCCGCGCCTACTTCAAGGGCCTGAACCTGCTGCTCAACGAACAGCAGGACAAGGCCATCGACGCCTTCATCGAAGCCGTCCAGAACGACCCCGACACGACCGAGCTGCACTTCGCGCTCGGCAACCTGTTCCGCCGCCGCGGCGAGTTCGAGCGTGCGGTGCGCGTGCACGAGCACCTGCTGTCGCGCGCCGACCTGAAGGCCGGCGAGCGCGACCGCGCCCAGCACGAGCTGGCGCAGGACTACATGCGCGCCGGCCTCTTCGACCGCGCCGAGGACGCCTACCGCGCGCTCGAAGGCACGGCCTTCGAGACCGAGGCCTGGCTCGCGCTGCTGTCGCTGCAGGAGCGCTCGCGCAGCTGGCGCGCGGCGATCGAGATCGCGACCCGCCTGGACAAGGGCGGCACCGGCTCGTACGCACCGCGCATCGCGCACTACTGGTGCGAACTCGCCGAGGAGGCCGATGCCGCCGGCCAGGCATCCGACGCCGACACCGCGCTGCGGCGCGCGCGGGAAGCCGCGCCGCACGCCGCGCGCCCGCGTGTCATCGCCGGCCGTCGCGCCCGCGCCGGCGGCCGCCACGACGAGGCGGTGGCGCTGTGGGACGAACTCGCCACGGTGCAGCCGGGTGCGTTCGCGCTCGTCGCCGCCGACTACGCCGCCAGCGGCGAAGCCTGCGGCCGGCTCGAACACGTGCGCGCCCAGCTCGAACGTGCGCTCGAACGCAGCCCCAGCCTGGACGTGCTGCAGGCACTCGGCCCGCTCGACCCGGCGGGCCAGCCGCAGCGCCTGGTGACGAGCCTGCAGCAGCAGCCCAGCCTGACCGCGGCGCACGCGCTGCTGGCTTCGCCGCCGCGGCCCGCCGGCGGCGACCCGGCCGCACTCGATCTGGTCGAGCAGGCGCTGGCCAAGGCCGCACGCCCGCTGCACCGCTACCGCTGCGCCGCCTGCGGCTTCGAAGCCCACCAGTACTTCTGGCAATGCCCGGGCTGCCTGAGCTGGGACAGCTACCCGCCGCGCCGCGTCGACGAAAGCTGAGGCGCACTTCTTCCCAGCGCCCCGCAGCCGCCTTGCGCCGCCCGGCAAGGGCGGCAAGGCAAAGCATGGACAATCCCGCGAGCACCCCGACCTGGCTTCGATGATCCGAAACGACTCCTTCGCGCTGTACCGGAGACTGCTCGCCTACGTGCGCCCGTACACCAAGGTCTTCGCCCTGGGGGTGCTGGCGATGATCGTCAACGCCGCCGCCGAAGCCTCGGTGCCGGCGCTGCTCAAGCAGCTGATCGACGGCAGCTTCGTCGAGAAGGACCCGGCGTTCGCGCACCTGATGCCGCTGGCGCTGGTCGGGCTCTTCATCGTGCGCGGCCTGTCCGACTATGCGCACACGGTGGCGCTGTCCAGCGTCGCGACCCACGTCGTGCTCGACCTGCGCAAGAGCATGTTCGAGCGCATCCTGACGCTGCCGCTGGCCTTCTTCGACCGCCAGCCTTCGGCGACGCTGATGTCGCGGCTGACCTACAACGCGCAGCAGATCAGCCCGATCATCACCTCGTCGCTGATCACGATCGTCAAGGACTCGCTGACCGTGGTCGGCCTGCTCGGCTACATGCTGTGGCTGAACTGGAAGCTCTCGCTGCTGTTCTTCACCGTGCTGCCGGTCATCGCCTGGGTGATCCGCTCGGTCAGCCGCCGGCTGCGCCAGTACAGCCGCGCGCAGCAGAACTCGATGGGCTCCCTGACGCACGTCGCGCACGAGGTGCTGGGCGCACCGCGCGAGATCCGCATCTTCGGCGGCGCCGCCTACGAGGCCAAACGTTTCGCCGACGTCGCCGCCTCGGTGCGGCGCTACATGATGAAGACGACGCGCACCTCGGCCGCGAACGGCCCGCTGGTGCAGTTCATCGCCGTGCTCGCGCTGGCGGCGATCATTTACTACGCGACGCTGGCCACCCGCTCCGACCAGCTCACCGTCGGCGGCTTCGTCTCGTTCTTCGGCGCGATGGCGCTGCTGCTGGCGCCGCTCAAGCGCCTGTCCAACGTCAACGAGGCGCTGCAGCGCGGCCTGGCCGCCGCCACCTCGGTATTCGAGATCATCGACGCCGAGCCCGAGCGCGACACCGGCACGCGCGAGATCGCGCGCGCCAGCGGCCGGCTGCGCTTCGACGAGGTCGTGTTCCGCTACCCCGGCGCCGAGAGCGACGCGCTGCACGGCGTCTCGATCGACATCCGGCCGGGTGAATCGGTGGCGCTGGTCGGTGCCTCGGGCAGCGGCAAGTCGACGCTGATGTCGCTGATCCCGCGTTTCTACGCGCCCGACGCCGGCAGCATCCTGCTCGACGAGATCGACACGCGCGAGATCCGCCTGGCCGACCTGCGCGCCAACATCGCCCTCGTCACCCAGCACGTCGTGCTGTTCAACGACACGGTGGCGGCCAACATCGCCTACGGCGCACCGGGCGAGGTCAGCCGCGAGCAGATCGAGGCCGCCGCCGAGACCGCGCACGCGATGGAGTTCATCCGCGAGCTGCCGCAGGGCCTGGACACGCAGATCGGCGAGAACGGCACCCGGCTGTCGGGCGGCCAGCGCCAGCGCCTGTCGATCGCGCGCGCGCTGCTGAAGGACGCGCCCATCCTGCTGCTCGACGAAGCCACCTCGGCACTCGACACCGAAAGCGAACGCATCGTGCAGCAGGCGATCGACAACCTGAAGCGCGGCCGCACGACGGTGACGATCGCGCACCGGCTGTCGACGATTGCCAACGCCGACCGTGTCGTCGTGATGGACCAGGGCCGCGTCGCCGAGGTCGGCACGCACGAGCAGCTGCTGGCGCGCGCCGGGCTGTATCACAAGCTGCACCAGATGCAGTTCCGCGACGGCAGCGCGCCGGCGGCGACGCCCGAATCGTGAACGCCACCGCCCCGCTGCCGCTCGTGCTGCCGGCCGGCCGGCCGCCGCGCATCCTGATCGTGCGCCTGAGCGCGATCGGCGACGTCGTCATGGCCTCGGGCCTGATCCGTTCGCTGCGCGCACGCTGGCCCGACGCGACGATCCACTGGCTGGTCGAGCCGATGGCGGCGCCGCTGCTGCTGCACAACCCGCGGCTGGATGCGGTCAAGCCCCTGCCGCGCGCCGCCTGGCGCCAGCTCTGGCGCGAGCGCCGGCTGGGCGCACTGGCACACGAAGTCCTGGCTTTCCGGCGGCGGCTGCGCGCCGAGCGCTACGACCTCGTGCTCGACGCCCAGGGCCTGCTCAAGAGCGGGCTGTGCGCCCGCCTCAGCGGCGCGCCGCAAAGGGTCGGCCTGCGTTCGCACGAAGGCAGCCAGTACCTGATGCACCACCTGGTGATGCCGCCGCGAGGCGCCGACCGGCGCATCGGCAGTGAGTACCGCGCGCTCGCCGTCGCGCTCGGCGCCGCCGACGCCGACTTCCGCCTCGACCTCGCCGTCGGCGCGGCGCCGCGCGAGCGGGCACGCGCCGTGCTCGCCGAAGCCGGCGCCGGCGCCGACTGGGTCGCGCTGTGCCCGTTCACGACCCGGCCGCAGAAACACTGGTTCGAGGACCGCTGGGCCGCGCTCGCCGAGGCTTTCGCCGCGCGCGGCATCAGGCCCGTCATCGTCGGCGGCCCGGGCGACGTCCAAGCCGCAGCGCGCATCGCCGCGCTGGCGCCGTCGGCGGCCAACCTGGCCGGCCGGCTCAAGCTCGACGAGACCGTCGCCGCGCTCGCCGACGCCAGCCTGCTGGTCGGCGTCGACACCGGCCTGACCCACATGGGCACGGCGCTGGCGGTGCCGACGCTGGCGCTGTTCGGCTCCACCCGCCCCTATCTCGACGCCGCGACGCCGGCCAGCGTCGTGCTCTACGACGCGTTGCCGTGTTCACCCTGCCGCCGCCGCCCGACATGCGGCGGGCGCTTCGACTGCATGCGTGCGTTCGAGGTCGAGCGCGTGTTCGCGGCCGCGATGCGGCTGCACGCCGGCGGCCGCACGATCCCGATCCCCGCCGCACCATGAAGATCCTGCACGTCGAAGCCGGCATGCACCTGTACGGCGGTGCGCTGCAGGTCGTGTTCCTGCAGCGCGGCCTGGCCGCCGAAGGGGTCGAGAACCTGCTCGCCGCCCCCACCGGCAGCGCCATCGCCGAAGCGTCCGCGGCGCACGCCCGCGTCGTCACGATGGCGATGGGCGGCGATGCCGACCTCGGCATGCTCGGCCGGCTGCGGCGCCTGATCCGCAGCGAACGCCCCGACGTCGTGCACCTGCACAGCCGCCGCGGCAGCGACCTCTGGGGTGGCCTGGCCGGCCGGCTCGAAGGCGTGCCGGTGGTGCTGAGCCGGCGCGTCGACAACCCCGAACCGCGTGCCTGGGTCGGCCTGAAGTACCGGCTCTACGACCGCGTGATCACGATCTCGCAAGGGATCTTCCGCGTGCTCGAGGCCGAAGGCGTGCCGGCGTCCAAGCTGCGCTGCGTGCCGAGTTCGGTCGACGTCGAGATGTACCGCCCCGGCCGCGGCGAGCGGGCCTGGCTGGACGCCGAGTTCGGCCTGGCGAGCGACGAACTCGCGGTCGGCATGGCGGCGCAGTTCATCGCCCGCAAAGGCCACCGCACGCTGCTCGCTGCGCTGCCGGCGGTGCTGGCGGCGCAGCCGCGCACGCGTTTCCTGATCTTCGGCCAGGGGCCGCTGCGCGAGGCGATCGAGAACGAAGCGCGCGCCGCCGGTTTCGGCGACCGGGTGCTGTTCCCTGGCTTCCGCAAGGACCTGGCGCGTGTGCTGCCGGCGCTGGACCTGATGGTGCATCCAGCCGAGATGGAAGGCCTGGGTGTCGCGCTGCTGCAGGCGGCCGCCTGCGGCCTGCCCATCGTCGCCGGGCGTGCCGGCGGCATCCCCGAGATCGTGCTGCCCGGCGTCAACGGCGAGCTGATCGAGCCCGGCGACCACGCGGCGCTGGCGCAGCACCTGGTGGCGCTGCTGGCCGACGCCGGGCTGCGCGCGCGTTACGGCGCCACGGGGCGCGAGCACGTCGTCTCGCGCTTCTCGGTGGCGGCGATGGTGCGCGGCAACCTCGCCGTGTACCGCGAACTGGTGCCCAGCAGGTAGTCGGCGATGCGCACCGAGGCCTGGCCGTCGGTGTTGCCGATCAGCTGCGAGGTGCAGCGCGCGCGGCCGGCGGCGTGGCCCTGGGGCGCGGCCAGCTCCTGGCGGATCACCGCCGGCAGCTGGCCGGGGCGCGACACGTGCGCGCCGACGTCGCGGAACCCGTTGATCGTCTGGTCCATGCGGCGCTCGTGGCGAAAACGCAGCGGGCCGCGGTAGCTCCAGCGCAGGCGGTAGAAGTCGCACCAGACGACCGGCCGGCCCAGCGCCGCGAACTCGAAGATCGCCGACGAGGCCTCGCTGACCAGCACGTCGGCCACCGCCATGAAGGGCAGCAGCGAAAACGCCGCCGGCTCGGCCACGTGCACGTTGGGCAGCTGGCTCCAGGCCTGCAGGCGCTTGCGCTGCGCCGCGTACTTCTCGCTCGTCCAGGTCAGCAGGTGCGGCTTGACCAGCACGTTGACGTCGCCAAGTTCCGCCGGCCAGTGGCGCGACAGGCATTCGATCGAACTCGGATAGAAGGTCGGCGCGTACAGCACCGTCGGCCGCGCCGGGTCCAGGCCCGCGGCGCGCAGGTCGAAGGCCTCGACCTCGTCCCCGCCGTCGAGCAGCGGGTCGAGCTTGGCGAAGCCGACGTCGACGAAACGCCCGCCCGGGTACAGCCGCTGCAGCTCGGCGGTGCGGAACGCGCCTTCGCTGAAACGCACGCTGAAGCGCGCGAGCGCGGCGTCGTAGTAGCAGGCCTTGACGCCGATGCCGTGGTACAGCAGCGCGGTGCGCGTGTCCGGCGGCAGGCGGTCGAGGTAGCGGCAGTCGTTGCCGAAGATCACCCAGTCGGGACGGCGTTCGCGATACAGGGCGAGCGCGGCATCGCCGTAACCGACCACGTCGCACCGGTGGCCGGCGGCCTCGAGTTGCGCTCGCGCCGCCGGCAGCAGCGGGTCGGCCGCGTCAGCGTGCAACACGAAGTGACAAACAGCACCACGGTGTCGCAGCTCGGCGGCCACCGGAAGATACTGCGGAAGATAATAAAAACTAGCGGCGTCGAAAACGATATTCACGGCAGGCTCAACAGGCAGGCTTGGCGCAAAACGGCACGACAGGGCCAGGCAAGGTTGTTCTCGAAGCTCTGCCGCGAGAAATCGATGGGCAGGATGGGGCGACGGGCTTGGGACATGCCGGCGGGCGCAGTGGGTTCGACGCCGAGCGCGCGGGCACTGGCCGGCGTCAGCCCTTGAAGTCGCCGACGATCGTGCGCTCGTCCTTGCCGCAGTCCCATTCGCGCACGGGGATGCGCCAGTCGCCGTACTTCGCCGACAGGTAGCCCTCGACGTCCAGCGGAATGCGCAGACGGCGGCCGCAGTAGTCGACGGTGTCGAAACCGGCGTAGTGCCGGGCGTCGACGGACATGACGCGGTCCTTGGCCACCCAATGCATGCGACCGGCAGCTGGGTACTTGGCGAAGATGTCCAGCCGCGGCCAGCCGCGCGCGAACACGAGGTGGCGTGCGGCAAGCTTCACGATGCGGGTCTGGCCGCGCTGCCAGCCGTGCGCAGGATCGTCCGCGCGAAACTTGCGCAGCGAGATCCGCCAGAGTTTCAGGCGCAGTTGAAGGCGAAGCTTGATATCGAGCCGGTCGATGTCCGCGGCGGGAATCGAAATATCGAGGTCGTGATCCCAGGGCAGCAGTTCACGGTCGCGGACGAGACCGAGCAGGGTGCCACCTTCGAGGTGATAAGGGATCTGGTGATGGTCCAGCAGCTCGACGACATCGAAGAGCAACCGGCGGCCGGCTGAAATGTCCAGCGGTGGCTCTTGGGCCATTCATTCTCCTGCTCCAGGCCGCGTGAGTATACGAGCAGGAGCCCCGTAGCGCCCTTCGGCTACAGCAATATGACAACGGGGTCGTGACGCAAGTCGTCACTTGACAGCAACCAACGCTGCCTACGATCCGCTGTTTGCCTGAGCCGCCCTGTTCGATCGGGGGCAACTTGTCCCGGGCGCGCCGCAAGCCGAGGGCGCGGTGCCCGGCACGCCGGGTGATGCACCGTCCCCTGCGGGAACTCCATGAGCACCACCGCCGTCTATTTCGTCGCCTCGCCGCTGCAGTACCTGGCCGCGCGCCAGATTGCGCGCACGCACGAGGCGCATTCGCGCCAGGTGCTGGTCTGGTACAAGCGCGGCGTCGGGCCGGTGGTCGACGCGGCCGAGTGGGATGCCTCGGCCTACATGCCCTGGCCACGCTGGGAACCGCTGCCGGGCGCGTTCGGTGCCCACCGCCGGCTGCTGGCCAACCTGCAAGAGGTCGCCGCGCTCGTCGGCCGCTGCGACGAGCTGCACCTGCACAGCGCGGTCTACGACACCGAGGCCGTCAACTACTTCCTGCGCGGCCTGCCGCGCTTGTGCGGCGCCCGCACGATGCGCGCCCGCATCCTGCCCGACGGCGTGCTCAGCGTGCGCCGCTACCCGCTCGGTCCGACCAAACGTGCGCTGCAGCAGCTGCGCCACCTGCGCCGGCTGGCGGCACCCGAGCTGGCCTACTGGAGCTTCGCCGGCGACCGCATCGGCTCCGACGCGCCGTTCTGCGACCGCATCTACGTGCTGCCCGGCCTGCCGCACGAGTACCCGGCCGACAAGGTCGTGACACTGGCGCCGCTGGTCGCCCCGGCCGCCGCGGCGCATGCCGGAGCCCCACGCGCGCTGGTCGTCGGCCAGCCGCTGCAGGGCGCCGGGCTGGCCGACGCGGCGCAGCGCGACCGCATCGGCGCCGCGATGCAGCACTGGCTGCAGGAGCAGCACATCGACGCCGTCGACTACAAGGGCCACCCCAAGGATCCGGCGCGCGAGCTGCTGCAGCCGGGCTGGCGCGTGCTCGAACTCGACGAACCGCTGGAAAGCTACATGCAGCACGAACCCTACTCCGCCGTGCTGGGCGTGCGCTCGTCGGCACTGCTGTTCGCGCGCCAGATCTACGGCCCCGAGGTGCGCGTGCTCGCGTTCGGCTGGGAACGGCTGCACTTCAAGTCGAACGCCGAGCAGGCGGCGATGACACGCGCCTTCGACGACCTCGGCGTCACGCTGCTGCCGGCATGAGCGCTCAGGACTTGTCCGGGGCTCATTCCCGCCTGCCGGACCGGCCGACAGGCCGGAGGGTGCCCCAGTGAGCGTGTCCGGATCCACCCCGCCCCGCACCCTCGTCGTCCACCACCGCTCCGGCATCGGCGACCTCGTCTGGCACATCCCCTACCTGCGCGCGATCGCCGCCGCCAGCCGTGACGGCCGCATCACGCTGCTGGCGCGGCCGTCCTGCCACGCCGCCGACGTGCTCGCCGGCGAGCACTGCGTCGCCGAGGTGATCGAGTTCGACCACCGCCCGCGCGCCGGCGAACGCCGACGCGGCCGCCACGACTCGCTGGCGGCGCAATGGGCGCTGGCGGGCGAACTGCGGCGCCGGCGCTTCGACCGCATCGTCATCTTCGCCAGCCGGCCGCGTTATGCGCTGCTGGCGCTGCTGGCCGGCATCCCGCGCCGCATCGGCTTCGGGTTCTCGGCCGTCGAGCGCCTGTGGCTGAACCAGCCGCCCTACATCCGGCCGCACCAGGGCGCGGGCAACTGGGTCTACCCGGAAGCCACTGCGCTGGCCGTCGCCCACGGTTTCGTCGACGGCCCGCGCGTGCCGCGCATGCAGGTGCAGCCGCAGGCGATGGCGGCGGCACGCGACTGGCTGGCCGGGCTGCCACCGCGGCCGCTGGCGCTGTCGATCGCCTCGTCGGAAGCACGCAAACACTGGGGTGACGCGCGTTATGCCGAACTCGCCGGCGCACTGGCTGCCGACGGCCACGGCCTCGTGCTCGTCGGCGGCCCGGCCGAGGCGGCCCGCGGCGCCGCCATCGTCGCCGCCGTGGCCGCACCGCTGCGTGCGCGGGTGCGCGCGCTCACCCAGCCCTCGGTCCAGCTCACGGCCGCGGTGCTGCGCCACACGGCGCTGTGCGTCGGCAACGACACCGGCGTGCTGAACATGGCCGTCGCCAACGAGGTGCCGGCACTCGGCCTGTTCGGCGCGACACCGCCGCTGCACCACGACCCGCTGCTGCAGGCCTTGTGCGGCGACGGCATGGAAACGATTGCCGTCACCGATGTGCTGGCGCACCTGCGTACGATGCTCGCCTCGAACCCCGCCCCTTGAACCGCCCGGCCCCTGCCGGCCCGCGCGCCATGCCCAACATCCTGTTCTCGACCACGCGCCAGTGGAACCCCGGCGACGAATTCATCCTGATGGGCTGCCTGAACGCGCTGCGTGCCGCCGGCCTGGACTTCAACCCGGTCATCTTCAACCGCAACCCGCAGATCCGGCGCGCCAAGCGCATCGACCCGGTGGCGCTGCTTCAGCGCGCCTTCGGCGAGGGCCGGCGCCAGGCCTTCCTCGACAACTCGTTCAAGGACTCGATGTCGCTGGACTGGATCGACCTCGTCGTCTTCGCCGGCTCGCCCGAGTGGCGCGGGCGCCGGCTGGCGCCGCTGTACGACGCGATCGCACGCGCCGGCACGCCGACGGCCTTTCTCGGCCTGGGCACCGTCAAGCCCTTCCGCTTCGACCACGAACACTTCAGCGAGGCCGAGACCACGGTGCTGAAGGCGGCCCGGCTGATCGCCTGCCGCGACCCGCTGACCACCGCCTCGCTGGCGCCGCTGCCGGTGCGCCAGATGATCTGCCCGGCGCTGCTGGCCGCGCCGCACGAACGCCAGCGCGACAGCGTGCGCCGCATCGCGCTGATCTACGGCCACCCGCTGGCCGCGCGCCACAACAACGTCGCCGAGGCCACGCACGCCTTCCTCGTCGCGCTCTACCGCAAGCTGATCGAGCGCCTGGGCGCGCAGCACGAGTTCGAGTTCGTCGCCCATTACGTCGACGAGCTGCCGCTGTTCGAGCGCGACTTCCCCGGCGCGACGATCCGCTACTCCTACGACGCCGCCGACTACGTGCGCATCTACGACCGCTACGATCTCGTCGTCGGGCACCGCGTGCACGGCGTCGGCCTGTCGGCGTCGCTGGGCGCGCCCGGGCTGTGCGTCGGCCACGACCGGCGCGGCGATACCGCACGCGGCTTCGGTGCCGAGATGATCGAGGTCGGCGCCGACGTCGACACCGTCGTCGAGCGCGTGCGCGCCGCGATCGACGAAGTCGCCGGCCGCAGCGCCGCGCTGCTGGAACGCAAGGCGCAGCTGCGCCGCGACTACGTCGAGGCCCTGACCGCCGCCGGGATCACCCGGCTGGGCTGAAGCAGCCCGGACTGCACCGCCGCGGCGAGCGAAGGCGCCACCGCGTCGGCGATCGCCGCGCCCTCGGCATCGGCGGTTTCGGCGACGAGCACGACACGGCCGACACCGGCGGCGCGTGCCGCCTGCGCGTCGCTCGCCTTGTCGCCGACCAGCACCGAGTCCGCCAGCGTCAGGCCGAGCTCCGCTGCGGCACGCAGGATCAGCCCCGGTGCCGGCTTGCGGCAGTCGCAGTCCTGCGCATAGGCCGCGACCGAGCCCTGCGGGTGGTGCGGGCAGTGGTAGACGCCGGCCAGCGGCGCCCCGGCCGCGGCGAGTTCGGCCTTCATCCGCGCCGTCAGCGCCTGGTAGTCGGCCTCGGTGTAGTAGCCCCGCGCGATGCCGGACTGGTTGGTGACGACCACCAGCAGCCAGCCGGCTTCTTGCAGGCGGCGCATCGCGTCGACGGCACCGGGCGCGAACTCGAAGTCCTGCCAGCGGCCGACGTAGCCGTGGTCGACGTTGACGACGCCGTCCCGATCGAGAAAGACCGCGCGCGCGCTCACGGAGCGGCGCGGATGCGCTCGACGAGCCGGGTCGTCGAATAACCGTCGACGAAGCTGATGGCCTGCGCCCGGCCACCCCAGCTGCGCACCAGGCGCGTCTCTTCGAGCGTCTCGATGTCGTAGTCGCCGCCCTTGACGTAGACGTCCGGGCGCAGTTCGGCCAGCAGCTCGACCGGCGTGCGTTCGTCGAAAAAGGTCACGAGCGACACCGACTCGAGCGCGGCCAGCACCAGCGCGCGGTCTTCCTCGCGGTTCAGCGGCCGGTCCGGGCCCTTGCCCAGGCCACGCGCCGAGACGTCGCTGTTGACGCCGACGACGAGCGAGCCGCCGAGCGCACGCGCACGTTCGAGGTAGCTGACGTGGCCGCGGTGCAGCACGTCGAAGACGCCGTTGGTGAAGACCCAGGGCCGCGGCAGCGCCGCCAGCCGGGCCGGCGCGTCGGCGCGCGCGCAGAGCTTGTCATTGAAGCTCAATGCGGCACCCTCCGGCCTGACGGCCGGTCCCGCCAGGCGGGAATGAGCCCCGGACAAGTCCTGAGGGCTCATGCGAACAGCTCCCCGTAGCCGACGCTGGCGGTGCCGAAACGGCCGACGACGATGCCGCCGGCGCGGTTCGCCCAGGGCATCGCGTCGCGGGCCGGCAGGCCGGCAGCCATCAGCGCGGCCATCGTCGCGATCACGGTGTCGCCGGCGCCGGTGACGTCGAAGACCTCGCGCGCGTCGGCGTCGACGTGGTGTTCGCCGTCGTCGCCGAACAGCGTCATGCCCTCTTCCGAACGCGTCAGCAGCAGCGCCGCGAGGCCCAGGCGCTGGCGCAGCGCGGCGGCACTTTCGCGCAGCTCCTGCTCGCTGCTCCAGCTGCCGACCACCTGCGCCAGCTCGGCGCGGTTGGGCGTGATCAGGTTGGCGCCGGCATAACGCGAGTAGTCGCTGCCCTTGGGGTCGACGAGCACCGGTTTGCCGGCGGCGCGTGCCATCGCGATCATGCGGCCGACGTGCGCCAGGCCGCCTTTGCCGTAGTCGGAGAACAGCACCGCGTCGTGGCCGGGAAGCTCGCGCTCGAAGTCGTCGAGCAGCTGCGCCAGCACCTCGTGCGTCGGCTGGCTCTCGAAGTCGATGCGCACCAGCTGCTGCTGGCGGCCGATGACACGCAGCTTGACGATGGTGCGCAGCTGCGGGTCGGCACCGAGCACGGCGCGCACGTCCTGGGCTTCGAGCAGGGCGCGCAGCCGGCGTGCCGGCTCGTCGTCGCCGACAACGGTCAGCAGCGTCGTGCCGGTGCCGAGCGCACGCACGTTGAGCGCGACGTTGGCGGCGCCGCCCAGGCGCTCCTCCTCGCGGTTGACACGCACCACCGGCACCGGCGCCTCGGGCGAGATGCGGTCGACGGCGCCGTGCCAGTAACGGTCGAGCATGACGTCGCCGACGACGAGCACGCGGCGCGCCGCCAAGGCGTCGGCCGCCGGGCGCGGCCAGGTCGCACGCGCGGCCGTCACGCCAGCCCCAGCTGGGTTTCGACCAGGCCGCACAGCGTGTGGCCGATCAGGATGTGCGCTTCCTGGATGCGCGCCGTCGTCGTGCTCGGCACGACGACGGCCTGGTCGCAGCGCGTGCGCAGCGCGCCGCCGTCGCGGCCCAGCAGGCCGATGGTCGTGATGCCCAGCTCGCGCGCGGCGTCGACCGCGCGCAGCACGTTGGCCGAGTTGCCGGAGGTCGAGATGCCCAGCAGCACGTCGCCGCTGCGGCCCAGCGCGCGCAGCGGGCGCGAGAACACCTCGTCGAAGGCGTAGTCGTTGGCGATGCTGGTCAGCGCCGAGGTGTCGGTGGTCAGCGCGATCGCGGCCAGCGGCCGGCGGTCGTGGACGAAGCGGCCGGTCAGCTCGGCGGCGATGTGCTGGCTGTCGGCGGCCGAGCCGCCGTTGCCGCAGATCAGCAGCTTGCCGCCGGCCTGCAGCGCGCGCGCGATCGCTGCGGCGGCCGCTTCGACGTCGGCGGAGAGTGCATCGAGCCGGTCGAACAGCGCTCGGTGTTCAGCCAGGTTGTGGGCGAAAAGAGAGGTCATCGCAGGGTCTGCATCTCGTGCGGCGCGGACGCGCGGCACCGGTTGGGGACTATAGCCGCGAGCCCCCCGCACCGAGGGTGCGGGGACGCAAGCACTCGCCCGCCACGGTGCCCCGCCAGGAGGCGCCCGGCGGGGGGATGCCGCAGCCCGGCCAGCGCTCGAAGAATGCGCCCCGTGCATCGCCGGCATGGGGCCGGCGGGCCGCCACGACGGCACCCGGTGCCGAGGGAGTGTTCCGATGAAGCGAGTCCTGCGCCCCGTCGCCGCGCTGCTGTTCGCGGCTTTCGCCTTCAACGCCATGGCCGCGGTCGACGCCAACCAGGCCAGCCAGGCCGAACTGGAGACGGTCAAGGGCATAGGCCCGGGGCTGTCGGCCAAGATCCTGGAAGCGCGCAAGACCGGCGCCTTCAAGAACTGGTCCGACATGGTCGAACGTGTTCCCGGCATCGGCGACGGCAACGCCGCACGCTTCTCGCAAGCCGGGCTGACGGTGGCCGGCGCCGCCTACCCGGGTGGCGAGGCCAAGGCGGCCAAGCCTGCCAAGGCCAAATAAGCCGCGGCGCGGGCAGCCCGGCAGCACGCCGCCGGCGCCCGCGCCCTCAGTCGCGGCGCTCGTCGCGCCGGTCCTCTCGGCGGTCCTCGCGCCGCTCTTCACGACGGTCTTCACGACGGTCTTCACGGCGATCCTCGCGGCGTTCCTCGCGGACTTCGCCGACGACGTCTTCGCGCCTATCCTCACGGCGGTCTTCGCTCCGGTCCTCACGCCGGTCCTCGCGGCGATCTTCGCGTCGGTCCTCGCGGCGCTCGGAGCCGTCCCGCGCCAGCGTCACCGCGGCGCGGTCCTGGGCGGGTGCGGTGGCCGAGGGTTCGGCCGCCATCGCGGCGCCGGCGGCCAGCACGGCCGACAGCAGCAACACGCTCTTGCAGGCAGTTCGGTTCATCGTCGTGTCCCGTGGAACTGGAGATGACCAAGCCTAGCCTGCCCTTCGCCCCACACCCATCGGCGCAGGCCGCGGCCGCGCGTGCGAACTGTCCGACGCCGGTGCCGCGCTTCAGTCGCGCGGGCCGTGGCCCGGCGGGCCCTTGGGTCCGTGGCCGTGGCCTTGCGGGCCCCGATCGCGGTCGTCGTGACGCGGCCCCGGCGGGCCGCCGCGACGGTCGTCGCCGCGCGGGCCACGGTCACCGTCATAGACCGCACGCGCCGGCATCACGTGACCGCGGTACCAGCGGTGGTCGACGAAGTACACCGGCACGCCGCAGGCACGGTAGTCGCGGCAGTAGCGGCGCCAGTTGCGGCGGTGCTCCACCGGCACCCACATGTAGACCGGTTGCGGCGCAACGGCCACCGGCCGCCCGATCAGCACCGGCTGCTGCACGATGAGCTGCGGTTGCGGATAGCGGCCGATGTCCACGCGTCCGTAGACGCCGGGCTGGCTGATCTCGACCGACACGCCGACGCTGGTGGCATGGGCGGCACCGCCGGCCAGCGCCAGCGCCAGCGCGGCCAGGGTCGCGGCTGCGATCGTCTTGTTCATCGAGGCTCCGGAAATAGGCTCATGACAAGACAACGGCGCGACCGGCACTCCGGATGTCAGCGGGACGCCGGCGATACAAAACATTTCATTCGTAGATGATGGACGCGTTGCCGTGTTCGGCGATCGTCTTCCAGCGCGCCAGCGCCTCGTCGCAGGGCCAGAAGCGGGCTTCGTCGCCGAGGTCGATCTCGCCGACGGCGGTCGGCCGCTTCAGCTTGAGCCGCACGCCCAGCCCCTGGCGCTGTTCACCGTTTTCGGTCTCGACGCGGTGCGCCGGCCAGAGCTTGAGCACGTCGGCCACCGGCGGCAGCCCGCCGTTGACCTCGACCGACAGGTAGCGGCCGAAACGTGCGCGTGCCGTCGCCAGGTCCCAGATCTGCTGGGCGTTCAGGCGCAGGCCGCCGGAGAAGCGGTCGGGCTGCAGCTTGCCGACGACGATGACGAGTTCGTCCTCGCGCAGCAGCTCGCGGCTGGCGTCCAGCAGTTCCTCGTTGGCCACGGCCTCGATCGCCTCGCTGCCGTCGTCGAGCTTGAAGATCGCGACGCGCCCGCGCTGGCCGTTGACGACACGCAGCTCGGAGACGATGCCGGCGATCGACTGCGGCTCGCGCGAGTCGACGAGTTCGACGATGTCGCGGCGCACGAAACGCCGTACCTCGTCGCGGCAGGCGTCGAACAGATGGCCCGACAGGTAGAAGCCGATCGCCACCTTCTCCTGCATCAATCGCTCGCGCACCTGCCAGGATTCGACCGCCACCAGCGCCGGCTCCTGCGTGCTCGAGCCGTGCGCGTCACCGAAGTCGAACAGCCCGCACTGGTCGGCGTTGGCCGCCTGGGCATCGGCCCATTCGAAGGCCAGGCTGACGCTGGCCAGCGTCGCGGCGCGGTCCGGGTGCAGCGAATCGAAGGCGCCGGCCTTGATCAGCGCCTCGACGACCCGCTTGTTGACGCGCTGGCGGTCGACACGCGCGCAGAAGTCGAACAGGCTGCGGAAAGGCCCGCCGCCGTCGCCGTCGCGGCCTTCGCGTGCGGCGCAGATGGCCTCGATCGCCCCGGCGCCGGTGCCCTTGATGGCACCCAGGCCGTAGCGGATGCGTTTGTCCTCGATCGGCTCGAAACGCAGCGTGCCGCGGTTGACGTCGGGCGGGTCGAAGCTGATGCCGAAGAGCTTGGCGTCGGCCAGCAACACCTTCAGCTTGTCGGTGTTGTCGGCTTCGATCGTCATGTTGGCCGCGAAGAACTCGGCCGTGCAGTGCACCTTGATCCAGGCGGTGTGATAAGCCAGCAGCGAGTACGCGGCGGCGTGCGACTTGTTGAAGCCGTAGCCCGCGAACTTCTCCATCAGGTCGAAGACCTCGTCGGCCTTGGCCTCGGGGATGTTCTTCTTGGCCGCACCCTCGCGGAAGATGACGCGGTGCTCGGCCATCTCCTCAGCCTTCTTCTTGCCCATCGCGCGGCGCAAGAGGTCGGCGCCGCCGAGCGAATAACCGCCCAGCACCTGCGCCGTCTGCATCACCTGCTCCTGGTAGACCATGACGCCGTAGGTCTCGCCGAGCACGGTTTCGAGCAGCGGGTGCGGGTACTCGACCTTCTCCTTGCCGTGCTTGCGCGCGACAAAGGTCGGGATCAGGTCCATAGGCCCCGGCCGGTACAGCGCGTTCAGCGCGATCAGGTCTTCCAGCCGGCTGGGTTTGGCCTCGCGCAGCATGCCCTGCATGCCGCGCGATTCAAACTGGAACACCGCCTCGGTCAGGCCGTCGGAGAAGAGCTTGTAGACGCGCTGGTCGTCCAGCGGCAGCGTCTCGTAGCTGAAGTCCTTTCGGTTGGGGCGGCGCGCGACGATGTACTGGCGCGCCAGCTCCAGGATGGTCAGCGTCGCGAGGCCCAGAAAGTCGAACTTCACCAGGCCGATGGCCTCGACGTCGTCCTTGTCGTACTGGCTGACCGCGCTGTCGCTGCCGGGCTGCTGGTACAGCGGGCAGAAGTCGGTGATCTTGCCCGGCGCGATCAGCACACCGCCGGCGTGCATGCCGATGTTGCGCACCATGCCTTCGACACGCGTGGCCAGCGACAGCAGCTCGGCCACCTCTTCCTCGGCGGCCTCGCGGCGGTCGATCTCGGGCTCTTCCTGGCGCGCGTAGATGATGCCGGGGTCGGGTTTCTCGGGCACCTTGGCCAGCGTCACCGTCTTGCCCGGCGGTGCCGGGATCAGCTTGGCGATGCTGTCGACGTGGCCGTAGCCCATGCCCAGCACGCGGCCGACGTCGCGCAGCGCGGCTTTCGCGGCCATCGTGCCGAAGGTCGCGATCTGGCCGACGGCGTCGCGCCCGTACTTCTCCTTCACGTACCGGATGACGCGGTCGCGGTTGCCCTGGCAGAAGTCGATGTCGAAGTCAGGCATCGACACCCGTTCCGGGTTCAGGAAACGTTCGAACAGCAGCTTGTACTGCAGCGGGTCCAGGTCGGTGATGAACAGCGCGTAGGCGACCAGCGAGCCCGCGCCCGAACCCCGCCCCGGGCCGACCGGGCAGCCGTTCTCCTTGGCCCAGACGATGAAGTCCGAGACGATCAGGAAGTAGCCCGGGAAGCCCATCTTCAGGATGGTGGCGAGCTCGAACTCCAGGCGCTCGACGTACTCGGGGCGGCGCTTGTCGCGCTCCTCCTGCTTCGGGAACAGCGCCGCCAGGCGCTTTTCCAGGCCTTCATGCGAGGCCTTGCGGAAATAAGCCTCGATCGGCGAGCCGTCGGGTGTCGGGAAGTCGGGCAGGCGCGGCTTGCCCAGCACCAGCGTCAGGTTGCAGCGGCGCGCGATCTCGACGGTGTTCGCGAGTGCGCTCGGCACGTCGGCGAACAAGGCCTGCATCTGGGCCGCGGTCTTGAAGTGCTGCTCGCGCGTGAACCGTTTGATGCGTTTCGGATTCGCCAGCGTCTCGCCTTCGGCGATGCAGACACGCGCCTCGTGGGCCTCGAAGTCGTCGGGCTCCTGGAACTGGATCGGGTGCGTCGCGACCACCGGCAGGCCCAGGCGTGCGGCCAGCGGCACCGCGGCGCGCACCTGGGCTTCGTTCGTCGGCAGGCCGGCGCGCTGCAGCTCCAGATAGAAACGCTGAGGGAAGATCGCCGCCAGCTCCTGCGCCACCGCCGCCGCACGTTCGAGGTCGCCGTTCAGCAGCGCCTGGCCGACCGCGCCCATGTCGGCGCCCGACAGCGCGATCAGGCCGCCGGAGAGTTCACGCAGCCACTCCCATTTCAGCCAGGCCTGGTTGCGCTGGACGTTCTGCGTCCAGGCGCGCGCCAGCAGCTCGCACAGGTTGAGGTAGCCGGCGCGGTCCTGCACCAGCAGCACCAGGCGCGTCGGCTGGCGCTCGGCGGCGTCGGCGAGCGGGTCCATCCAGACGTCGACACCGACAATGGGTTTGACGCCGGCGCCGCGGCAGGCCTTGTAGAACTTGATCGCGCCGAAGAGGTTGGACAGGTCCGTGATCGCCAGCGCCGGCTGGCCGTCGGCACGCGCGGCGGCGGCCGCGTCGTCGATGCGCAGCGTGCCGTCGACGACTGAAAACTCGGTGTGCGTGCGCAGGTGAACAAAGGGCATCCGGGCATTGTAGGGAGCGGGTCCGGCGGCCCGGAGCCGGCCCGGGCCCTCCCTACAATGCCGCGCACCCGCCCCGCACCAGCCTCCCGTCCCCGCCATGCGCCTGCTGCTACGTGTCATCGGCCTGCTGCTGTTGCTGACGGCCGCGCTGCTGGCGATGTCGCGGGCGCCGGAGCGCAGCGTCGAGTCGCTGGTGGCGCGCTGGGCACCGCCGCCGTCGGACTTCATCGACTTCCGCGGCCAGCTCGTGCACCTGCGCGACGAAGGCCCGCGCGCCGACCCGCTGCCCATCGTGCTGCTGCACGGCACCTCGTCCAGCCTGCACACCTGGGAAGGCTGGGTACGGGCGCTGGCCCCGCGGCGGCGCGTCATCACGCTGGACCTGCCCGGCTTCGGCCTCACCGGCCCCTGGGACGAGGCTTACGCCGGCCGGCCTTACGACGGCGAGACGCTCGCGCGCTTCGTGCTCGAACTGCTCGAGCACCAGGGCGTGCACCGTTTTGTCGCCGGCGGCAACTCGCTCGGCGGCGAGGTCGCGTGGCGCCTGGCGAGCCTGGCGCCGGACCGGGTCGAGCGCCTGATCCTGGTCGACGCCAGCGGCACCGTCTTCAAGTCCGGGCAGGTGCCGCTGGCCTGGCAGTTCGCACGCCTGCCGGGCGCGGCGACCGTTGTCGAATGGGTGCTGCCGCGCACCGCGGTGAGCCAGGGCATGACCGCCGTCTACGGCGACCCGTCGCGCATCACGCCGGAACTCGTGGACCGCTATTTCGAGCTGACGCTGCGCAGCGGCAACCGGCGTGCGCTCGTCGAACGCCTGCGCAGCGCGAGCTCGGGCGCCGACGCCGAGCGCATCTCGACGCTGCGGCTGCCGACGCTGATCCTCTGGGGCGGCCGCGACCGGGTGATTCCGCCGTCGGCAGCCGCGGACTTCGCGCGCCGCATCCCCGGCAGCCGCGTCGTCGTCTTCCCCGCGCTGGGTCACGTGCCGCAGGAGGAAGACCCGGCGCAGACGGTGGCGCCGGTCATCGAGTTCCTGGGGCTGGCAGCGCGCTGAATCAGCCCAGCGTCGCCGGGTCGAGGTTGGCGCCGCAGACGACGAGCGCGACGCGCTCGTGTGCAGCCGGCACGACGACGCCGCTCCACAAGGCCGCCAGCGGCAGCGCCGCGGCCGGTTCGACCGCCAGCCGCAGTTCGCGCCAGATGCGCCGCTGGGCGTCGCGGATGGCCTCGTCGGCGAGCAGCCGCGAGGCGACCGGGTGGCGCTGCACGACATCCCACGCGATCGTGCCCAGGCGGCGCGCGCCGAGCGAATCGGCAGCGACGCCGCCGACCTCGACGTCGACCGGTGCGCCGGCGGCGAGCGCCGCATGCAGCGTCGGCGCGCGTTCGGGCTCCAGCGCCTCGACGACCGTGCGCCCTTCGAACCACGCGGCGATGCCGGCGACGAGCCCGCCGCCGCCGACCGAGACCAGCACACGCTCGGGCAGGCCGGCTTCGGCCTCGATCTCGGCGGCCAGCGTGCCGGCACCGGCGACGACCTCGGGCTGGTCGTAGGCATGCATCAGCAGCGCGCCGCTCTCGCGCTGACGCTCGAGGCAGGCGGCGTAGGCGTCGGCATAGGCCGCGCCGTGCACGACGACACGCGCGCCGAGCGCCGCCAGCGCGGCGCGTTTGGCCGCGCTGCTGATCTCGGGCACGAAGACCTCGCAGGCTACGCCCAGCGCACGCGCCGCCGTCGCCACCGCGATGCCGGCGTTGCCGCCCGAGGCGACGACGACGCCGGCCGCGGGCAGCGGCAGCGAGCGCATGCGGTTGAACATGCCGCGCGCCTTGAAGCTGCCGCCGATCTGGTTGTGCTCGAGCTTCAGCCAGATCTCGGCGCAGCCCAGCCCGAGCGCGGCACCCGGCAGCCGCCACAGCGGCGTGCGGCGCAGGTCGCCGGCGGTGCGCCCCGCCGCGGCGGCGATGTCGTCTCGATCGGGAATCTTCATGAGCTCATGCTAAGCCGCAGGCGCGGCCGGTGCCCGCGGCGGGCTACAGTGCTTCGATGCAGTCTGTCGTCCCCTCCCCCGAAGGCCTGGCCTGGGCGCAACGCCTGGTGCGCCTGGACACCGTCAGCGAACACTCCAACCTGGAGCTGATCGAGACCATCGCCGACCACCTGCGCACGCTGGGCGTGCCGCTGCGGCTGACACGCGACGAGAGCGGTCGCAAGGCCAACCTGTTCGCGACCCTGGGCGCGCCGCGCCCGGGCGGCGTCATCCTGTCCGGCCACACCGACACCGTGCCCTGGGACGGCCAGGTCTGGAGCGAAGACCCGCTGTCGGGCAGCGTGCACGACGGCCGGCTCTGGGGCCGTGGCAGCGCCGACATGAAGGGCTTCATCGGCCTCGTCGTCGCGCGCACCCGCGCCTGGCTCGAAGCCGACCTGCCGCTGCCGCTGCACTACGCCTTCAGCTACGACGAGGAGGTCGGCTGCTTCGGCGTGCGCCACCTGATCGCCGACCTGAAGGACGCCGGCATCGCGCCGGCCGCCTGCATCGTCGGCGAACCGACGCAGATGCTGCCGGCACTGGCGCACAAGGGCGTGCACCGCTGGCGCTGCTGCGTGAAGGGGCGCGCGGCGCATTCGTCGCTGGCGCCGCGCGCGGTGAACGCGATCGAGGCCGCGGCGCGCCTCGTGACCGTCGTCGCCGACATGGGCGAACGCTGGCGCCGCGAAGGGCCGTTCCAGCACGGTTTCGACGTGCCGCATTCGACCGCCGCGGTCGGCGTGATCGCCGGCGGCATCGCCGACAACATCGTGCCGGCGGACTGCCGCTTCAACTACGAATTTCGCGAGCTGCCCGGCAGCGACGCCCAGGCGATGCAGGCCGAGGTGCGCGCCGCGGCCGCGGCGCTGGAGCCGGCGATGCAGGCCGTCGACCCGGCCACCGGCTTCGCCTTCGAGCCGATCTGCTCGATCCCGGCTTTCAGCGCCGACGCCGACGAACCCGCGGTGCGGCTGGCGCGGCGCCTGGCCGGCGGCGGCGAGACCACGCTGGTCGCCTTCGGCACCGAAGCCGGCCTGTTCCAGCGCGCCGGCATCTCCACCGTCGTCTGCGGCCCGGGATCCATCGCCCAGGCGCACCAGGCCGACGAGTACGTGACGCTGGAGCAGCTGGCGCGCTGCGAAGCCTTCCTGGACGGGCTCAGGCGCCCAGCGGCGGCTTGCTGAGTTCGGCCAGCACCTCGGACTCGAACTCGCGCCGGAACAGGATGGTGACGACGCAGACCATGCCGACGATCAGCGCCCAGGGCGACAGAAACCAGGCGCAGGCGGCAAAGCTCATGTAGTAGGCACGCAGGCCGTCGTTGAAGGACTCGGCGGCCAGCCCCATCACGCGCCCGGCGCGCTGCGCGAAGGCGTCGCGCTGGGTGTCGTCGGCGAACTGCTCCGGATGCGGCGCCGAACCCACCAGCAGCGCGCCGAAACCGTACTGGCGCAGGCTCCAGGTGAAGCGGAAGAAGGCGTAGATGAAGGTCGCCAGCAGCAGCAGGATCTTCAGGTCGAAGATGAGCACCGTGCTGTGCGCGGCGAACGGGATCTCGTGCACCAGGTCGGCGACCCGTTCGGCGCTGGACAGCACGGCGAACAGGCCGCCGATGATCAGAATCGTCGTCGATGCGAAGAACGAGGGGCTGGAGCTGAGCGCCTGGACGACGCCGCCGTCGACGATGCGGTTGTCGCGCAGCGTCACCTGGCGCATCCAGCGGGTGCGTTCAAGGTTGGTCGCGCCCAGCACCGAGGGCCGGCGGCGCGAGCGCCGGCGCGCGAAGACGGCGTAGCCGACCCAGCCGGCGAAGTAGAAGACGAGCGCCGCCCAGTCGGGCAGCGGCATCTCGTGCAGCAGTTTCGAAAGTACATCCATGGGCGCGCGACTGTAACGGCGGACGGCGACAGCTGCGCATCGCCGTCCGTCGCGGCCGGTCAGCGCGCCAGGTCGAAGACCAGCACCTCGGCGCCCTGGCCGCCTTCGAGCACGAGCCGGGTCTCGCCGTCCAGCGTCAGCGCGTCGCCGGCGCCGAGCGCGACGCCGTTGGCGCGCAGCGTGCCGCGCGCCAGGTGCACATAGGCCAGGCGCGCCGGGTCCAGCGCCAGCTCGGCACGTTCGTCGCCGTCGAAGAAACCGGCGCGGATGGCGGCGTCGGCGTGCACCGTCACCGAACCCTCGCGGCCGTCCTCGGACGCAACCAGCAGCAGCCGGCCGCGTTTGTCGGCGTCATCGAAGCGTTTGTGCTCGTAGCCCGGCGTGATGCCGGTGGTGCGCGGCAGCAGCCAGATCTGCAGGAAGTGGGTCGTGCCTTCGGCGTGGTTGAACTCGCTGTGGCGCACGCCGGAGCCGGCGCTCATGCGCTGGACCTCGCCGGGGCGGATCACGCCGCCCTCGCCGCCCAGGCTGTCGCGGTGCGCGAGCTCGCCGTCGAGCACGTAGCTGACGATCTCCATGTCGCGGTGGCCGTGGGTGCCGAAGCCGGTGCCCGGGGCGACGCGGTCGTCGTTGATGACGCGCAGGTTGCCCACGCCCATGTGCGCCGGGTCGTAGTAGTCGGCAAACGAGAAGCTGTGCCAGCTCTTGAGCCAGCCGTGGTCCGCATGTCCGCGGTCGGAGGATTTGCGCAGCGTGATCATGGATGGAACTGTAGGCAGCGCCCCGCCCGAGGGGGGCGACTGCGCTTGAAGGTCCCGTTCAAATAAGATGAAGCCATGACCGAACGCCGTCACGCCCTCACGCCCGAAGCGCTGCAGATGATGGACACCATCGCGCGCACCGGCAGCTTCGCCGCCGCCGCGCGTGAGCTCGGCAAGGTGCCGTCGGCGCTGACCTACAGCGTGCGCCAGCTCGAGGAGGCGCTGGACGTGCTGCTGTTCGACCGCAGCTCGCGCCAGGCGCAGCTCACGGCCGCCGGCAACGAGCTGCTGCACGAGGGCCGCCGCCTGCTGCAGGAAATGGACGCCGTCACCAACCGCGTGCGCCGCGTCGCCCACGGCTGGGAGACGACGCTGTCGCTGAGCGTCGAGGACATCCTGTCGATGACGACGGTGTTCGAGCTGGTGCAGGCCTTCTGCGAGATGCGCGACGGCTGCCCGACCGACACCCGCGGCGGCCCGGCGACGCGGCTGCGGCTGCGCAACGACGTGCTGGCCGGCACCTGGGAGGCGCTGGTCTCGGGCCAGGTCGACCTCGCCATCGGCGTCGCCGGCGAACACGCCAACCCGGGCGGCATCGAGCTGCGGCCGCTGGGCGAGGTCGAGTTCGTCTTCGTCGTCGCGCCGCACCACCCGCTGGCGGCGTTCGAGGACGCGCTGAGCGATGCCGAGCTGGTGCACCACCGCGCGATCGCGGTCGCCGACACCGCGCAGCGCCTGACACCGGTCACCGTCAACCTGCTGCCCGGGCAGGACGTGCTGACGGTGTCGACGATGCGCGCCAAGCTCGACGCGCTGCTGCGTGGCCTGGGCTGCGGCTTCGTGCCCGAGCCGATGGCGCGCGCCCACCTCGAGGCCGGTCACCTGGTGCACAAGCAGACCCAGCGCGGCAGCCACCCGGCGCGGCTGCACTACGCCTGGCGCGCCGAACGCAGCGCGCTCGGCCTGGGGCGTGCGCTGCAGTGGTGGCTGGGCCAGCTCGAGAGCCCGACGACGCGGCGCGCGCTGATCGAGCGCCACGCGGGCCCACTGGACTGACGCTCGCGGTGTACCGCGGCCGTTTCGCCCCGTCGCCGACGGGCCCGCTGCACGCGGGCTCGCTCGTCGCCGCGCTCGCCAGCTGGCTGGACGCACGCGCACACGGCGGCGCCTGGCTGCTGCGCATCGAGGACGTAGACACGCCGCGCTGCGTCGCCGGCGCCGACCGCGTCATCCTCGGCCAGCTCGCCGCCTGCGGCCTGGTGCCCGACGAGCCGCCGTGGTGGCAGTCGCAGCGTGGCGGCGCCTACGCCGACGCGCTGCAGCAGCTCGCCGACGCCGGCCGCGCCTACCCCTGCGCCTGCACCCGCCGCGACATCGAGCAGGCGCTGGCCGCACGAGGCCTGGCCCACGAACGTTTCGCCGAACGGGTGTACCCGGGCACCTGCCGCGACGGGCTGGCCGGCCGGCCGGCACGCGCCTGGCGGCTGCGTGTCGAAGGCCGCGTGCACTGGCACGACCGCCGGCTCGGCGAAGCCGGGCAGGACGTCGCCGCCGAGGTCGGCGACTTCGTGCTCAAGCGCGCCGACGGCCTGTGGGCCTACCAGCTCGCGGTCGTCGTCGACGACGCGGCGCA
This sequence comes from Rubrivivax gelatinosus, assembly GCF_016583785.1. Lineage (GTDB taxonomy): Bacteria > Pseudomonadota > Gammaproteobacteria > Burkholderiales > Burkholderiaceae_C > Rubrivivax > Rubrivivax gelatinosus_B. The sequence goes on from NZ_NRRU01000051.1 coordinate 35,122, forward strand.
AGGCATCACCGACGTCGTGCGCGGCGAGGACCTGGCCGACAACACGCCGCGCCAGATCCTGCTGCAGCGTGCGCTCGGCGTGCCGACGCCGCGCTACCTGCACACGCCGCTGGTGCTGGGCGCGGACGGCCACAAGCTGTCGAAGCAGAACGGCGCGCAGGCTCTGGACCTGGCCGACCCGCTGGCCGCGCTGCGCACCGCCGCGGCGACGCTGGGGCTGCCGCGGCTGGGTGCGCGTGGGGTCGCCGACTGGCTGGCATCGGCGGTGGCCGCCTGGGCTGGCATCATCGCGGGCTAGGCACGATTCCAGGAGGAACCCGCATGAGCTTGAAGATCGAGGACAGCGTCGCCGGCAGCGGCGACGAAGCGACGCCCGGAAAGCGCGTCAAGGTGCACTACACCGGCTGGCTGCACGACCCCGCCGCCGCCGACGGCCGCGGCCGCAAGTTCGACTCCAGCAAGGACCGCGGCGAGCCGTTCGCGTTCCCGCTCGGCGCCGGCCACGTGATCCGCGGCTGGGACGAAGGTGTTGCCGGCATGAAGGTCGGCGGCACACGCGTGCTGACGATCCCGCCCGAACTCGGCTACGGCGCGCGCGGCGCCGGCGGCGTGATCCCGCCGAACGCGACCCTGGTGTTCGAGGTCGAACTGCTCGGCGTCTGATCCGGCGCAGGCATGAAAAAAGGGCCGGCAATGCCGGCCCTTCGTTCATCTGGTGCGCGCTTTAGACGTCGCGTTCGCGGCGCGGGCCGGGCTTGCCGCCGCCGAACTTGGCGCCGGGCTTCTGGAAGGGCTTGCCGAAAGGCTTGCCCGGACGGTCGCCGAAAGGCTTGCCGCCGCCTTCACCGAAACGCGGGCCGCCGCTCTCGAACGGGCCACGCGGCGGGCGCGCTGCCTGGAAGCCTTCGTCGCGGCGCGGCGCCGGGCCGTCCCCCTGCGGACGCCCCGGGCCGAAAGACTTGCCCGGGCCACCGAAGGACTTGCCGTGGAAAGGCTTGCCGCCCTGCGGACGCGCACCAAAGGTCTTGCGACCCGGCATCGGACGCTGCGGCGCCGGTTCCGGCTGCTTGGGCTCAAGGCCTTCGATCGTCGCCGACGGGATGCGCTGCGTCGTGAAGCGCTGGATGCGCTGGATCATGCCGGCGTCGCCACGTTCGGCCAGCGTCACGGCCAGACCCGAACGCCCGGCGCGGCCGGTGCGGCCGATGCGGTGCACGTAGTCCTCGGCCTTCATCGGCAGGCCGAAGTTGATGACGTGGCTGATCGTCGGCACGTCGATGCCGCGCGCGGCGACGTCGGTGGCCACGAGGATCTTCAGGTCGCGCGAGCGCAGGCCCTGCAGCACCCGGGTGCGACGGCCCTGCGGGTGGCCGCCGTGCAGCGAGGCGACGTGGTGGCCCATGTCGGCCAGGCGGTCGGCGAGCCAGTCGGCGTCACGCTGCGTGCTGGTGAAGACCAGGGCCTGCTCGACGCTGCGTTCGGTCAGGATGTGGTCCAGCAGCGCGTTCTTGTGCGCGAAGTTGTCGGCCCAGTGCAGGCGCTGCTCGATGTCGGCGTGCACGTCGGTGTGCGAGGCGATCTCGATGCGCTGCGGCTCGCGCAGCAGGTCCTCGGCCAGGCGGCCGACGTGGCCGGCGAAGGTGGCGCTGAACATCACCGTCTGGCGCGCAGCCGGGGTGGCGCGGGCGATGTGGTGGATGTCGTCGATGAAGCCCATGTCGAGCATGCGGTCGGCTTCGTCGAGCACCAGCATCTCGACGTTGTCGAGCACGGCCTTGCCGCTGGCCATGTGGTCCATCAGCCGGCCCGGGGTGGCGATGAGCACGTCCAGCGGGCCACGCAGCGCCTTCAGCTGGGCGCCGTAAGGCACGCCGCCGACGATGGTGGCCACACGCAGGCCCTGCACATGGCGGCCGTAGTCGACCGCCGCCTTGGCGACCTGCATCGCCAGTTCACGCGTCGGCGCCAGCACCAGGATGCGCGGGCCGCTGACGACACCTTTCTCACGCCGGCCGGCATCGCCGCGGGCGTTGAGGATGCGCGTCAGCGCGGGCAGCACGAAACTCGCGGTCTTGCCGCTGCCGGTGCTGCTGGAGACCATCAGGTCGGATCCCGCCAGCGCCAGGGGAATGGCGCGCGACTGGACTTCCGTCGGGTTGGTGTAGCCAGCATCGGCCACGGCACGGGCCAGGGCTTCGGGCAAGCCCAGGGTATCAAAACTCATTCGTCGTCTTTCGAGACAGGACGGCCGGCCCGGGCAAGCGCCAGGGCATCCACCATCCAAGGGTGAAGTCGCATCCAACATGGGGGCGACGGCATCGCCGCCGACCCGAGGAATGCGGCCGCAGGGCGCGGCTCGACGAAAGGTCAGAGGGGATGAACGAACGGCGTCAACCAGGACGCCGAGGGCCGAATTGTATCGGATATCGAGCTTCCGCGGGTGGCGTTACACTCCGCGGTGGTCGGCAGTTCACCCAGGCGTCGCCGCGCGGGCCTCTCCCGCGAGCTAAACCTGCCATCCATCCCCGTCAGTCGAGGACAGCTTCTTCACCGGAGCGCTGCGCCCGGCCGGCAAGTCGGCGACCCCCGGCACCCCGTCCTCGGGGCGGCGCCGCGCTCGCGAGGAACCATCATGTCCCGTGAAGCCCTGCCCCTGGTCGCCCCCGACCTTTCCGCTTTCGCGCGTTCGTTAGGCAGCGCGCTGAAGACCCGCCCGAGCGCCGAACCACCCGGCCATGTCGAGCTGCTGAACCTGCTCGCACGCGCCGCCGGCCACCGCAACGTGCAGGCGCTGCGTGCGGCCAGCGAACGGCCGCTGCCGGCGGCGCCGCTGGCCGCCGAAGACCGCCCGGTGCTGCCGCTGTCGGCCAACGCGCGCAAGGCGCTGATGCAGTTCGACAGCCGCGGGCGCCTGGTGCGCTGGCCGCACAAGTTCAGCGTGCAGCGCCTGGCGATGTGGGTGCTGTGGACGCTTTTCGACGGCCGCCGCCGCTACAGCGAGCGCGAGGTCAACGCGATCCTGGTGACGGCCAACGCCTTCGGCGACCACGTCACGCTGCGCCGTGAACTCGTCAACCACCGCCTGCTGGCGCGCAAGAGCGACTGCAGCGAGTACTGGAAGCTGCCGGCGCGCCCGGACACCGAGGCCCAGGCGCTGGTGGCGGCCTGGCGGGCGCGCCGGCCGGTACCTTCAGCGCGGCGCGAGATGGCGGTCGAAGAACGCCCTCGCCCGCGCCGCGGTGCCGGCGTGCAGCCGGGCGCGGTCGAGGCCGGCCGGGTCGAGGCAGATCGCGGCGGCGAAAAAGCGCCCGGCGGCACTGCAGCGCATCAGGAAGGCGTAGTGCGTGACACCGGGCAGCAGTTCGACTGAGACGCCCGGCACCTGGCCCCAGGCGCGCAGGTCGGCGAGATCGACCTGATCGTCGCCCTCGCCGACGACGACCTGCACCGGCGGCGCCAGCGGCTCGTGCGAGAGCGCGGCCGACATCGCCGGGGCGATGACGAAGGCGGCGCGCACACGGGCGTCGTGCAGGTCGGCGTCGGCGCGCGCGAGCGAGGACGCGAAGCCCTCGCTGCGCTGCAGCGCGGCG
>NZ_NRRU01000052.1 GCF_016583785.1 Rubrivivax gelatinosus
GTCATCGACACCATCCCCCCGGCGCCGCCGCGGCGCGAGGCGCGCCTGCGCGAGCCGACCGCCGACCCCTTGGCGCCGCTGCACGACACGCCGCTGGAGCCGCCGCCGCGCGACGGCGTGACGCGCTGGATGCTCGGTGCCTTCCTGCTCGCGGCGCTGCTCGGCCTGGGGCTGTGGTGGTTCGAGCTGCGCGACCCTGCTGCGGCGCGCCAGCCGGCCGGCGTCGCCGCACCGGCCGCGGCCACGCAGGTCGAGCCCGCGCTGCCGCTGCCGGACCAGGCCGCTGTCGGCGTGCCGCCCGCGGCCACCACCACGCCGGCGCCAACGGCCGCGCCGCCGCGCGAGGAGTTCATCGACCCGCCGCGCACCGAAGCCGCTCGCCGCGGCGAACCGGCGGCGCCGAACTCGCCGCGTGCGGCCTGCGGCGAGCGCAGCGACTTCGCGCTCTACCGCTGCTTCCAGCAGCAGTGCGCACGCGGCACCTGGGCCGGCCATCCGCAATGCCAGGAGTTCCGCGCGACCGACCGCGTGCCCGCCTGACCCCGAGCCGGGCAGTGCCAGCCACGCGCCGGCGAGGCGCACGCTACAGTCGAAGCCGCCCGCCGCCCCCTTGCCGCGCATGAACGCACCCCTGCCGTCCGACGCCGTGCCACCCGCTGCCGAGGCCCCCGTCGACGCCGCCACGCGCGCCCGGCGCCAGGCCGAGATCGTCGCGGCGCTGTCGGCGCTGCTGCCGGCACACGCGCTGCTGTGGCAGCGCGAGGACACCACGCCTTACGAATGCGACGGCCTCACCGCCTACCGCCAGCTGCCGCTGGCCGTCGCGCTGCCCGAGACCGAGGCCCAGGTCGCCGCCGTGCTGCGCGCCTGCCATGCGCTGGGCGTGCCAGTGGTCGCACGCGGCGCCGGCACGGGGCTGTCGGGCGGGGCGATGCCGCACGCGCTCGGCGTGACGCTGTCGCTGGCGCGTTTCAACCGCATCCTCGGCGTAGACCCGCTGGCGCGCACCGCCACCGTGCAATGCGGCGTGCGCAACCTCGCGATCAGCGAAGCCGCCGCGCCCCACGGCCTGTACTACGCGCCCGACCCGTCGAGCCAGATCGCCTGCACCATCGGCGGCAACGTCGCCGAGAACTCCGGCGGCGTGCACTGCCTGAAGTACGGGCTGACGATCCACAACGTACTGCGTGTGCGCGGCTTCACGGTCGAGGGCGAGGCGGTCGAGTTCGGCGGCGCCGCGCTCGACGTGCCCGGGCTGGACCTGCTGGCCGTCGTGATCGGCAGCGAAGGCATGCTGGCGGTGGCGACCGAGGTCACGGTGCGCCTGGTGCCCAAGCCGCAGTTGGCACGCTGCATCATGGCCAGCTTCGACGACGTGCGCCGCGCCGGCGACGCGGTCGCCGCGATCATCGCCGCCGGCATCATCCCGGCCGGGCTGGAGATGATGGACAAGCCGATGACGGCCGCGGTCGAGGACTTCGTGCACGCCGGCTACGACCTGGCCGCCGAGGCCATCCTGCTGTGCGAGAGCGACGGCACGCCCGAGGAAGTGGCCGAGGAGGTGCAGCGCATGCTGGACGTGCTGACCGGCTGCGGCGCGACGCGGCTCGAAGTCAGCCGCGACGAAGCCCAGCGGCTGCGGTTCTGGAGCGGGCGCAAGAACGCCTTCCCGGCCTCGGGCCGCATCAGCCCCGACTACCTCTGCATGGACTCGACGATCCCGCGCCGGTACCTGGCCGACATCCTGCTGGCCATCCAGCAGATGGAGCAGACCTACGGCCTGCGCTGCGCCAACGTCTTCCACGCCGGCGACGGCAACCTGCACCCGCTGATCCTCTACGACGCCAACGACCCCGACCAGCTGCGCCGCTGCGAGGCCTTCGGCGCCGAGATCCTGGAGACCAGCGTGCGCCTGGGCGGCACCATCACCGGCGAACACGGTGTCGGCGTCGAGAAGCTGGCCAGCATGTGCGTGCAGTTCAGCCCCGAGGAGCGTGCGCAGATGCAGGCGCTGAAGCTGGCTTTCGACCCCGGCGCCGGCCTGAACCCGGGCAAGGTGATCCCGACGCTGGTGCGCTGCGTCGAAGGCGGCAAGCAGCACGTCAAACGCGGCCTGCTGGCGTTCTCGCACCTGGAGCGTTTCTAGATGGCTGCGGTGATCGAGGACGCGGCGCTGGCGCGCCTGATCGAGCGGGTGCAGGCGGCACGGGCCGACGGCACGACGCTGGAGATCGTCGGCGGCGGCAGCAAACGCTGGCACGGCGAGGCGCCGCGCGGCGAGCCGCTGGCGACGAGCGAGCTCGCCGGCATCAGCAGCTACGAACCGAGCGAGCTGGTGATCACCGCCCGCGCCGGCACGCCGCTGGCCGAGGTCGAGGCGGCGCTGGCCGAACGCGGCCAGTGGCTGGCTTTCGAGCCGCCGCGTTTTGCGCCCGGCGGCACGGTCGGCGGCATGCTCGCCAGCGGGCTGTCGGGGCCGGGCCGCGCCAGTGCCGGCAGCGTGCGCGACTTCGTGCTCGGCGCGACCATGCTGAACGGCCGCGGCGAGCTGCTGACGTTCGGCGGCCAGGTGATGAAAAACGTCGCCGGTTACGACCTGCCGCGGCTGCTGGCCGGCTCGCTGGGTGTGCTCGGGCTCGTCTGCGAGGTCTCGCTGAAGGTGCTGCCGCGGCCGCCGGCGGTGGCGACGCTGCGTTTCGAGCTGCCCGAGGACCAGGCGCTGCGCCGGCTGAACGAATGGGCCGGCCAGCCGCTGCCGCTGTCGGCCAGCGCCTGGTGGGACGGCATGCTGGTGCTGCGCCTGGCCGGTGCCGCCGCCGCGGTGCAGTCGGCCTACGAGAAGCTCGGCGGCGAGCCCATCGAGCCGACGCTGGCCGACGGCTTCTGGACCGGGCTGCGCGACCAGCGAGACGAGTTCTTCGTCGGCGCCGCGGCCGCGGTCGAACGCGGTGCCGCGCTGTGGCGGCTGTCGCTGCCCGCCACCACGCCGCCGCTGAAGCTGGCCGGCGAACAGCTCGTCGAATGGGGCGGCGCGCAGCGCTGGCTGTGCACGCCGCCCCATTCGACGAGCCGGTGTTCACGCCGCTGGCGCCGGTGCTGGCCACGCTGCACCAGCGGCTGAAGGACGCTTTCGACCCGGACCGGGTCTTCAACCCCGGCCGGCTCTACCCCGAACTGTGACGATGCTCGACTACTACGAACGCCGCGCCGCCGAATACGAACGCATTTACCGCCGCCCGGAGCGCCAGGCGGAGCTGCGCCGCCTCGAAACCTCGCTCGGCGAACACTTCGCCGGCCGCTCGGTGCTCGAACTGGCCTGCGGCACCGGCTGGTGGACGCCGCACGGCGCCGCCGCCGCGCGCCGCTGGCTGGCCACCGACCTGAATCCCGGGCCGATGGAGATCGCGCGCGCCAAGACCATGCCGGCCAGCGTCGAGTTCCGCCTCGGCGACGCGATGGCTTTCGAGCATCTGGGCGACGAACGCTTCGACGGCGCCTTCGCCGGCTGCTGGTGGAGCCATGTCGAGCGCGCGCGCTGGGCGCCCTGGCTCGAGGCGCTGCACGCCCGGCTGCAGCCGGGCGCACGCGTCGTCTTCCTGGACAACACCTTCGTGGCCGGACGCAGCACGCCGATTGCACGCGTCGACGCCCACGGCGACAGCTGGCAGCTGCGCCGCCTGGACGACGGCTCGACCCACGAGGTCTTGAAGAACTACCCGACCCACGAACAGGCCCTGGCTGCCGTCGGGCCGCGCGCACGCGCCCCGCAGTGGCTCGAAGGCGAGCACTTCTGGGTCTTCAGCTACCACCTCGCCTGATGCAGACCCAGCTGTCCGCCGAGTTCCGCGGCACGCCCGACGGCGAGGACGCCGAAGCCATCCTGCGCCAGTGCGTGCACTGCGGCTTCTGCACCGCCACCTGCCCGACCTACCAGCTGCTCGGCGACGAGCTCGACGGGCCGCGCGGCCGCATCTACCTGATCAAGCAGCTGCTCGAAGGCGCGCCGGTGACACGCAGCACCCAGCTGCACCTGGACCGCTGCCTGACCTGCCGCAACTGCGAGAGCACCTGCCCGAGCGGCGTGCAGTACGGGCAGCTGGTCGACATCGGCCGGCGCCTGGTCGAAGAGCGTGTCGAGCGCCCGCGCGGCGAACGCACGGCGCGCTGGCTGCTGAAGGAAGGGCTGACCTCGTCCGCCTTCGGCCCGGCGGTCGCCGTCGGGCGGGCGCTGAGGCCGCTGCTGCCGGCGCGGCTGCAACACAAGCTGACGCCGCGCCCCGACGCCCGCGCCAGCCGCTGGCCGCAGCACGAACACAAACGCAAGGTGCTGATGCTGCTGGGCTGCGTGCAGCCGGCGCTGATGCCCAACATCAACTCGGCGAGCGCCCGTGTGCTCGACGCCGCCGGCATCCAGCCCCTGGTGGCCGACGGCGCCGGCTGCTGCGGCGGCATCCGCGCCCACCTGGGCGACGGCGAGGGCGCGCTCGCCGACATGCGCCGCAACATCGACGCCTGGTGGCCGCTGGTCCAGGGCCTGACCTCGCAGGGCCGCGTCGAGGCCATCGTGATGAACGCCTCGGGCTGCGGCACGACGGTCAAGGAGTACGGCCACGCGCTCGCACGCGACGCCGCCTATGCCGACAAGGCGCGCCGGATCAGCGAGCTGACACGCGACCTGAGCGAGCTGCTGCCCGACCTGGTGCCGGCGCTGAAGGCCAGCGTCAAGCCCGCTCCCGGCATGCGCCTGGCCTACCACCCGCCGTGTTCGCTGCAGCACGGCCAGCAGCTGCGCGGCGGCGTCGAGGGCGGCCTGCGCGAACTCGGTTTCGACATCCAGGTCGCCGCGCAGGAAAGCCATCTGTGCTGCGGCTCGGCCGGCACCTACAGCCTGTTGCAGCCGGAACTGGCCGAAGCGCTGCGCACGCGCAAGCTGGCCAACCTGGCGCCGCTGGAAGCCGGCGTCATCGTCTCGGCCAACCTGGGCTGCATCCAGCACCTGCAGGGCGGAACGGCGACGCCGGTGCGGCACTGGATCGAGCTGCTGGACGAGGCGCTCGCCGCCTGATTCAGGCCGGCGCGGCCACCGGCTGAGGCTTGGCGCGCAGCGCCCAGGCGACGCCGGCGATCAGCAGCACGATGCCCGCCAGCGTCGTCGCCGGCGGCCACTGGCCGCGCAGCATGAAGGCGTAGGCCAGGCCGGCGAGCGACTCGAAGACGATCAGCTGCCCGGCCAGCGTCGTCGGCAGGCGCTGGCTGGCTTCGTTCCAGCACAGCGTGCCGAGCCAGGACGCGAACAGCCCGATCGCGAACATCAGCCCGACATAGCGCCAGGGCGTGGGCCCGAAGACGCCGTCGGTGGGCACCAGCCCGGCGGCGCTGGCCGCCACCAGCAGCACGGCGCCGGCCAGCGCCAGCGGCAGCGTCGCCACGCCCTGCGCGGTGGCCCAGGTCGACGGCGAACGGTCGGGGTGGGCACGCAGCCAGTCGGCGTTGCGGATCGGGTACCAGGTCCAGCAGGCCATCGCGCCGACCGCCAGCAGCGCGCCCAGCGCGTAGCGGCCGAGGTCGGCGCCGGCGTCCAGGCGCGCCAGTTCGGCGTGGTTGACCAGCGCCAGCCCGGCGCCGATCAGCAGCAGCGAAGGCGCCAGCTGCGCCCACGAGAACAGGCCGTCGCGGTGCCGGTTGCGGCGGTTGGAGGCCACGGCGATGACCAGCGGCAGCGTGCCGATGATCATCGTCGGCAGCGGCCCGCCGGCACGCTGGATCGCCGAGGCCAGCAGCAGGTAGTACAGCAGGTTGCCGACGAGAGACAGGCGCAGCGCGGCCAGCCAGTCGGCACGCTTCAGGTCGCGGATGCGGGCCCGGTCGAGCCAGGCCAGCGGCAGCGCGATCAGGCCGAAGGCGAGGTAGCGCCCGACCGAGAGCATCGCCGGCGCGTAGTCGGCCAGCAGCAGCGGGGCGACGAAGATCAGCCCCCACATCAGCCCGGCGGCCAGGGCGAACAGGGTTCCGGAAACGAGCGCGGCACGGTGGGACATGTCCCCATGCTGCCCGAGCCGGGGGCAGCGGTCTTGTACCGGATTGCGCCGCCGCGGGCGTTCGTCGCCGCCCCGGCGCGCTTCGTCGCACGCCGGCTGCGGTCATCGCACCCGAGACCAGAATCGACGGCTTTGCCGTCCACCGGACCCACCATGCAACTACGCCACTTCGGCGCCGCCTGCGCCCTGTTCCTGGGCAGCGCCGCCGCCTGGGCCGCCCCGGCGGCGCCGGCCGCCGGCCGGCCCGACCCCGCCGCGACCCGCGCGCTGCACACGCTGTTCGAGCGCCAGTGGGAAGACAGCGCGCGGCGCTACCCCGAGTGGGCCACCTGGCGCGGCGACCACCGCTTCGACGACCGCCTGCAAGACGTCTCGCCAGCGGTCGAACACGCCAACACCGTGCAGGAGCGGCGCTGGCTGGCCGAGGCGCGCCGGATCCCGCGTGCGCGGCTGGCGGCGGCCGACCGGGTGTCGCTGGACCTGTTCGTCGAGCAGCGCGAGCGCCACCTCGCGGCGCTGCCCTTCGAAGGCTGGCGCAGCCTGCGCATCGAGGCGCTGGGCGGCGTGCAGTCCGAGTTCTCCAGCCTGCTGCGCATGATGCCGATGAGCGGCCGCGCCGACGCCGCCAAGGTGCTGGCGCGCATGGCCGCGCTGCCGCACCGCATCGACCAGGAGATCGCGCTGATGCGCCGCGGGCTGGCGCTGGGCTGGGTGCCGGCGCGGCCGGTGCTGGAGCGTGCGCTGGCGCAGATCGACGCCCAGCTGCCCGCCGACGCCGGCGCCAGCCCCTTCTTCGAGCCCTGGCGCCGGCTGCCGCCGACGCTGCCCGAAGCCGAACGCGCCGCACTGCAGGCCGAGGGCCGCGACGCGATCGAGCGCCAGGTGCTGCCGGCGATGCGCCGGCTGCGCGCCTTCGTCGCCGACGACTACCTGCCGCGGGCGCCGGCCGAAGGTTCGCTCGTCCACTATCCCGACGGCCAGCGTGTCTACGAGATGCTGGTGCGCGAGCGCACGACGACGACGCTGGGCGCGCGCGAGATCCACGAGATCGGCCTGCGCGAGCTGACCAAGATCCGCGCCGAGATGGACCAGGTGAAACGCGGCACCGGCTTCGACGGCGACTTCGCGGCCTTCGTGCACTACCTGAACACCGACCCGAAGTTCTTCCTCGGCAGCTCCGACGCGCTGCTCGAGCGTTACCAGGCGATCGCCAAACGTTTCGACGCCGAGATGCCCAAGCTCTTCGCCGAGCTGCCGCGTGCCGCCTACGGCGTGCGCGGCATGCCGGCGCACATGGGAGCCGACGCCGCCGAGTTCTACGAAGGCGGGGCCGCCGACGGCAGCCGCCCGGGCTGGTTCAACGCCAACCTCGTCGGCTGGCGCCAGCAGCCGAGCTGGGGCATGCAGACGCTGGTCGCGCACGAAGCCGTGCCGGGCCACCACCTGCAGGGTGGCCGCGCGCTCGAACTGAAGGCGCTGCCGGCGTTCCGGCGCGAAGGCGGCGGCTACACCGCCTACGTCGAAGGCTGGGCGCTGTATGCCGAGACGCTGATGCGCGAAGTCGGCGCCTACGACGACCCGTACAGCCTGTTCGGCCACCTGCAGTGGCAGGCCTTCCGCGCCGCGCGCCTGGTGGTCGACACCGGCATCCACTCGCAGGGCTGGACGCGCGAGCAGGCGATCACCTTCATGGTCGAGCGCACCGGCGTCGACCGCGCCTTCGTCGCCTCCGAAGTCGACCGCTACACCTCGGACCCGGGCCAGGCGCTGGGCTACATGATCGGCCGGCTGAAGATCGACGAGCTGCGGGCCCGCGCCGAGAAGCGCCTGGGGCCGAAGTTCGACCTGCGGCGCTTCCACAACGCGCTGATCGACAACGGCGAGCTGCCGCTGTCGACGCTGGAGTCGCTGATCGACGAGTGGATCGCGGCCGAATCCCGGCGCCGGACCTGAATCAGCGTGCGCGCAGCTGGCGCTGGTAACGCGCCGGCGTGACGCCGTAACGCGCGGCGAAAGCGCGTGTCAGGTGCGCCTGGTCGGCCAGGCCGCTGGCCGCGGCGACGGCGGCCGGCGCCTCGCCGGCCGCCAGGCGGTGCTGGGCATCGAGCAGGCGCAGCGCCATCAGCGCCTGCTGCGGCGTCGTGCCCTGCAGCTCGCGGAACCGGCGCAGGAAGTGGAAGGGGCTCAGGCCGGCGACGGCGGCCAGGTCTTCCAGCGTCAGGCGGTCGCCGAGGTGCGCCCGCATGAAGTCCAGCACCGCGGCGAAACGCGGCGCGGCTTCGGCCGCGGCGGCCCGCGCCGGGCTGGCGTGCGGGCGCAGCTCGGCCAGCAGCTCGGCCAGCAGGCCGTCGAAGGCCAGCGGCTCGTCGCTGGCGCCCCACAGCGCCGCCAGCAGCCGGCCGACGCGGCGCGCACGCGGCGCGTCCGGCGCCACCGCCGCGGCGAAGCTCCAGCGCTCGCCGGTGACGGCTTGCACCAGGTCGGCCTCGACGTAGGCCATGCGGTAGCGCCAGCCGGCTTCGGTCTCGGCGCGGCCGGTGTGCATCTCGCCGGGGTTCATCAGCACCAGCGAATCGGTCGGCGCCAGCAGCTCGCTGCCGCGGTAGCGGAAACGTTCGACCCCGGCCTCGATCGCGCCCAGGCCGAAACCGGCGTGGGCGTGGGCGTCGAAGGCGTGGCGCACGATGCGCGCACGGTAGAGCTCGACGCCGGCGCGGTGCGCGGGGCGGCGGAACTCGGCGGCGTCCTCGGCGGCGTCGAAGGCCTGCGGGACGCCGGGCATCGTGGCGTCGGCTGCGGGTTTCATGCAGGCAGGCAATCTAACCCGGCGCGCCGGCTCAAGCCCGCCACCATGACCCCGGTGGACAATCGGCTACAGCCCTGTCCCGACGCCGATGAGCCTGCTCCGCCCTGCCTGCCCCCGCGCGCGCGCCTGCGCCGTCTTCCCCCACCAACCGCGCGAGGCCTGCCCATGGTGAGCACGATCCACGTGCTCGGCAGCCGCGAACTCGGTGGTGCCGACCGCTTCTTCATCCGCCTCGTCGAGGCGCTGACACGCGCCGGCCACCCGACGCTGGCCGTCACCCGCCCCGGCAGCCCGGTGGCGCGTGCGCTGGACCCTTCGGTCGAACAAGTGCATCTGGCGCTGGGCTCGAAATGGGACCTGCTGTCGCGCTGGCGGCTGACGCGCCTGATCGCCCGGCGCCCGCCCGACGTCGTGCAGACCTACATGGGCCGGGCGACACGGCTCACGCACCTGCCCGCCGGCAGCCGCGCGGCGCTGGTCGCACGCCTGGGTGGCTACTACAAGATCCCCGGCTATTACGAACACGCCCACGCCTGGGTCGGCAACACACGCGGCATCTGCGACTACCTGAAGCGCGAAGGCCTGCCGGCGGACCACGTGTTCTACATCGGCAACTTCGTGCCCTCGCCGCGCGCGGTGGCGCCGGCCGAACTCGAGGCGCTGCGTGCCACGCTGGCGCTGCCGCCGGGTGCACGCGTGCTGCTGGCGCTGGGCCGCGTGATCGCCAAGAAGGGTTTCGCCGACCTGCTGGACGCGCTGGCGCAGGCGCCCGACGCGCCGGGGCGGCCGCCGGTGGTGCTGGTCATCGCCGGCGACGGCCCCGAGATGCCGTCGCTGCGGGCGCAGTGCGAGCGCCTGGGGCTGGCCGCGCGCGTGCGTTTCGCCGGCTGGCAGGACGACCCGGTGCCGTTCTACGAACTTGCCGACCTCTTCGTCTGCCCCTCGCGCCACGAGCCGCTGGGCAACGTCATCCTCGAAGCCTGGCAGCACCGGCTGCCGGTGCTGAGCACACGCAACGAAGGCGCGACCGAGCTGGTCGACGAAAACCGCAACGCGCTGCTGGCGCCGCTGGCAGACCCGGCCGGGCTGGGTGACGGCCTGCGGCGGCTGTTCGCGCTCGACGACGCGGCGCTGGCCGCGCTCGCCGCCGCCGGCCACGAGACCGTGCAGCGCGAGCACCACGCCGACGCGGTGCTGCAGGCCTACCTCGATCTCTACGACCGGCTGATGCACGAGCGCCGCGGCGCCTGAGCGCGGCGCTACCGCGGCCGGCGCGGCGCCGATATGCTGGTGCGCCTTCGCAGGAGCACCGCATGAGCCGCCACGTCCTCGCGCTCGACCAGGGCACGTCCAGTTCGCGCAGCATCGTCTTCGACGAGGCCGGGCGCATCGTCGCGCTGGCGCAGCGCGAGTTCCGCCAGCACTACCCGCAGCCGGGCTGGGTCGAGCACGACCCCGAGGAGATCTGGCTGAGCCAGCTCGAGACCGCGCGCGAGGCGATCGCCGCCGCGGGCCTCACGGCACGCGACATCGCCGCGATCGGCATCACCAACCAGCGCGAGACCACAGTCGTCTGGAACCGGCGCACCGGCGTGCCGGTGTGCAACGCCATCGTCTGGCAGGACCGGCGTGGCGAGCCGCTGTGCGCGCAGCTGCGTGCGCACGGGCTGGAGGAGACGGTGCGGCGCAGCACCGGCCTCGTCATCGACCCGTACTTCTCGGCGACCAAGATCCGCTGGATCCTGGACCACGTGAACGGTGCCCACCTCGCCGCGGCCCAGGGCGAGCTGGCTTTCGGCACCGTCGACAGCTGGCTGATCTGGAAGTTGACGGCGGGGCGCGTGCATGCCACCGACGTCAGCAACGCGTCGCGCACCATGCTCTACGACATCCGCCACGACGTCTGGGACCACGAGCTGCTGGCGGCGCTGCACGTGCCCGACAGCCTGCTGCCGGCGGTGCACCCGTCCAGCCACCGCTTCGGCGAGACCGACGCGGCACTGTTCGGCACGCCGATTCCGATCACCGGCGTCGCCGGCGACCAGCAGGCGGCGCTGTTCGGCCAGGCCTGCTTCGAGCCCGGACTGGCGAAGAACACCTACGGCACCGGCTGCTTCATGCTGATGCACACCGGCGAGCGTTTCGAGCGTTCGGCCAACGGCCTGGTGGCGACGGCCGCCGCGCGCTGTGGCAGCGCGCGCGAGTACGCGCTCGAAGGCAGCGTCTTCATCGGCGGCGCGGTCGTGCAGTGGCTGCGCGACGGGCTGCAGGCGATCCGTGCCAGCGGCGAGGTGCAGGCGCTGGCCGAGAGCGTGCCCGACGCCGGCGGCGTGATGTTCGTGCCCGCCTTCACCGGGCTGGGGGCGCCCTACTGGAAGGCCGACGCGCGCGGCACCATCGTCGGCCTGACACGCGGCAGCACCGTCGCCCACATCGCACGCGCGGCGCTGGAGAGCATCGCCTTCCAGAGCGCGGCGCTGCTGCTGGCGATGGCACGCGATGCCGCGGCCCAGGGCGGACGGCCGCTGACCGAACTGCGCGTCGACGGCGGCGCCTGCGTCAACGACCTGCTGATGCAGTTCCAGGCCGACCTGCTGGGCATCCCGGTGGTGCGCCCGGTGGTGACCGAGACCACGGCGCTGGGCGCCGCCTATCTGGCGGGGCTGGGCGTCGGCGTCTGGCGCGACCGCGCCGAGATCGCAGCGCTGTGGCAGGCCGAACGGCGTTTCCTGCCGACGCTGGCGCGCGAGCGCGCCGCCGAATTGATGGCGCGCTGGGAACGCGCGGTGCGCCAGACCGTCGCCAATTGAGAAAAACCGCGGCGGCGGTTCAGGCCTTCACTTCGAGGTCCTGCAGCGTCTTGCCGGCCGCCAATGCATCACGCAGCCATTGCGGGCGCTTGCCGCGTCCGACCCAGGTGTTGCCGGCTTCGTCGCGGAATTTGGCGACGACGTTCTTGCGCTTGCGCGAGCGCGCCTTGGGCGCCGCGACGAACCCGAGATCGACTGCAGTCAGGCCATATCGGGCGATCTGATCGCGGAGTTCGCTGACGACGGCGTCGACTTCCTTGCGACGCAGCTTTTCGGCTTCGGCTTTCAGGGACTCGATCTGCTGGAGGACTTGGCTGTAGGTTTTCGTCATGATCGTTCCATGCTGGGCGCAGCCGCCGACGTCCTCCCACGGGCCGGTTCGAACGCCCGGTCCCGGACCGCCTCACGGCGACGGTGATGTGCACGAACCGGCGGTTCGTGCGACGCGGAACTTACCACGCCGGCGCAATGAACGCGGGTACTTCATGCAACGCCAAACGCAAATCGATCGAAACACCTGAATCGCTGCGGCGCCGACATGGCATTTGCGCCACGGCGTGCAAGCGGGGAAACAAATGAAGCGCTACCGACGTGCAATTGATTGTGCCGTCGCGGGCTTCTCGGCAGCCGCAGCCGACCGCTTTCGACTTGCCGGGAGATGCATCGCAATTGCGCGATGCGGACGCTGCGTCGCCGATGTCGAAGCCCGGGCTGCTTGCTTCGAGCCGGCTTTCGGACGGCGTTGCCGGCGACACGCCGGCGCGGATCGAGGCGCCGGTCTAGGCGCTATGGCGCCAGACACGCGCCGGGCCGCCGAGGAACTCGATCTCGCCGTCCTGGACCGCGCCCAGGCGCTCGGCGAGTGCGACCGAGCGCCGGTTGTCGGCGCGGATCAGGCTGATCGGCGAGACGATGCCGCGCACGTCGCGGCCCCAGGCGAGTGCGGCGCGCGCCGCCTCCTCGGCGTAGCCCTGGCCCCAGGCGTCCTGCGCCAGCAGCCAGCCGAGCTCGCAGCCGGGCCAGCCTTCGGGGTGCATGAAGCCGACGCGGCCGATCAGGCGGCCGTCGCTCTGGCGCTCGACCGCCCACATGCCGTGGCCGCGCAGCGTCCAGTGGCCGATGAACATCGCGATCTGGCGCCAGGCGACGTCGCGCCCGACCGGCTCGCCGGCGCCGATGTGACGCATGACCTCGGGGTCGGCGCACATCTCGGCATACGGGTCGACGTCGGCGGCGCCGAACAGGCGCAGCACCAGGCGCGCGGTGCGCAGCCGGGTCACGGGCGCGGCTCCACGCGCACTTCGGACTTCACCGAGTTGGCGATGAAGCAGGCTTCGTGCGCCCGGTGGTGCAGCACCGCCAGGCGCGCGGCTTCGGGCGCCGAACCGTCGGCCAGCCGCACCCGCGGCCGCAGCGTCACGGTGGTCAGGAAGGGGTGGCCGCGCTCGTCGCGGCCCATGGTGCCGACGGCGTCGTCGAGATAGGACTCGACGCGCCAGCCAGCGGCCGCGGCCAGCGACAGGAACCAGAGCATGTGGCAACTCGACAGCGAGGCGACGAACAGCTCCTCTGGGTCGACGGCACTGGCATTGGAGTAAGGCAGCGCTACCGCGGACGGCGAGGCCGAGGCGATGAGCTCGGTGCCGCCGTCGAAACGCAGCGTGTGCAGACGGCTGTAGCGCTGGTCGGTGAAGGCTTCTGTGGGCTGGCGCCGCCATTCGACCTGGGCGTGGTGTTCGGACATGGGACCTCGCGAACGACTCGACAGCGCGATTGTGCGCCGCTGCCGATCGGTCTTGATGCGCGAAATCGCGTCCTGGCTACAGCGAGCCGCTGCGACGCAGGTGTTCGAGCCGCAGCGCGAGCTGCTGGCGCAGCTCGCCCAGGCGCTGGCGTTTGGCGCGCCAGGGCGGCGTGTCGGCTTCGGCGGCGGGTGCGGCGTCGACTTCGGCCTGGAGCGCGGCGATCGTGCGCATCAGCTCGACCTCGGCCGGCACGTGGCCCGCGTTCTTCAGGATCTTGAACGGCATCTTCAGCGCGTCCGGCGTGTCGTCGTAGCCGTCGCCGGAGGCGAGCGGCCGGCCCCAGCTCGGCGCCGACTTCAGCTCGCCGTTGGCGAGGCTCTCGCGCAGCGCGTCGGCGATCTGCTCGTCGAGCGTGCGCAGGCGCGCCAGGCGCTCGCTCTCGCGCTTGGACGTCATGCCCGCGCCTCGCGCGGCAGCCCCAGTCTCGAGGCCCAGTGCCGCGTCAGCGCCGTCGCCGGCTTGGCCATCAGGCGTTCGTTCAGCAGCGCGCGGCCGAGCGTGCGCCGCCGGCCCTGCACCGCGGCGGCGAGCAGGGTCTGGTCGATCAGGTCGCGCTGGGCGTGGCTGCCGCCGATGCCGCGTGCCGCCATGCGGGCCGGGTAGAGGATCTCGGCGGCGTTGTCGACCTCGCCGCGTGCGAACGCCAGGAAGGCGCGCATCAGCGGCAGGCCGACCTCGCGCGCCATCGTGTGGTTGACGCGGCGCGCGTCGTCCATCGCCAGCGCACGTTCGGCGCAGCGTGCGACCCAGCGTTCGGCGCGCGCCAGCTCGCCCGCGGCCAGCAGCGCGGTGACGCGGTGCAGGTCGTTGAAGGCGTAGTAGCCGGGTTCGTCGTCGGCCGCGGCCCAGCCGTCGGCCAGCGCCAGCGCGCGCGCCGAGACGTCCTCGCCGACCAGGTGCAGCCGCCACAGCATCGCCGCGGCGTCGACACGCTGCGGCGTCGTCGTCAGCGTCTCGGCGCCGAGGTGGCCGTCGATCAGGCGCAGCACGCCGGCGCAGTCCATCGCCTCGACGCGGAACAGCGCCTTGTGCCACCACAGGTGCGAGGCGAAGTGGTTGCCGTCGGCCCAGTCGTGCTGGTGCAGCCGCAGCCAGGCCGAACCTTCGTCGTGCCGGCCCTGCATTTCGAGCACGTGGGCGACGGCGTGCACCGCCCAGGGCACGCGGCGATCGGCCTGCAGCGCCTGGCGCGCGGCCTCCTCGGCCTGCGGGTAGAGGTTGCACTCCTCCAGGCCGAAGGCGTAGAGGCCGAGCACGTGCGGATGCAGCGGGTCGTCGGCGTCCCAGTCGGGCAGCGAACGCGCCGGGCGCATGCGCAGGCCGGCGGCGTCGCCGCGGTGCAGGTCCCACTGGTGCGACCACTGCAGCGCGAGCGCGTCGCGCGGGTGTTCGAGCAGCAGGTCGTCCCAGCGCCGGCAGGCGTTGTGCCAGCGGCCGTCGAGCACCAGCTGCAGCGCCTCGAGGTGGGCGCGTTCGCGTGCGGTCGCGCTGCCCAGGCGGGCGCGCGCTTCGTCCAGGGCGGTGGCCGCGTTGCCGACTTCGGCCGGGTCGGTCAGCGCCAGCAGCCAGCCGGCCTTCATCAGGTGCGGCAGCACCCAGCCCGGATCGGCGTCGATCGCCACGTCGAGATCGGCGACCGGCGTGTCGTAGAAGGACATCATCCGCCACAGGGCCGACTCCGCGGCATCGCGTGCCGCGGCGCTGCCGCTGCCGACGGGATTGCCACGCAGATCGAGGGACGCCATGGCGGAACTGTAGCGCGAGCGCGTAACAGGGCCGGCGCGGCCTCAGGTCATGGGCCAGGGCGGCAGCGGCGGCCGCAGCCGTTCCCAGGCGCGAGCCAGGCGCAGCACGCCGAGGTCGTCGTGGCGCGCGCCGGCGATCTGCAGCCCGATCGGCAGGCCGTCGGCTGTCATGCCGGCCGGCACGCTGATCGCGGGCTGCTCGCTCATGTTGAACGGCAGCGTGAAGCCGATGTGCGCCATCGCGCTGGCCGGGTCGTTCGTCGGGCTGGCGTACAGCGCCGGGAAGGCCGGCACCGGCGCCACCGGCGACAGCACGAAGTCGAAACGCCGGCAGGCGGCGACCGCGGCGTCGCGCAGCGCCGCCATCTGCGCGTGGCCGTGGAAGACATCGGCCGCGCCGTAGCCGGCCGCGGGCGCGGCCCAGTCGCGGATGAAAGGCAGCACACGTTCGCGGCGTTCCGGCGCCAGCGCCTGCAGGTCCAGCCACGAGCGCATGCGCCAGAAGCGGTCGATGCCGGCGGCCATCGCGGGCGTCGTGAACGGCGCCAGCGGCTCGACGATGCAGCCGGCGGCCTCGAAGACACGGGCGGCGGCGCATACGACGGCCGCGTGCTCCGGGTCCAGCGGCAGGCCCCAGCCGGCGTCCAGCAGCAGCGCGAGGCGCAGGCCGCGCAGCTCGATGTCGTCCAGCCGGTCCCAGGCGATGTCCTGCGGCGGCAGGCTGCTCGCGTCGCGCCAGTCGGGGCGCGCGAGCACGGCCATCATCAGCGCGGCGTCGGCGACACAACGTGTCATCGGCCCGGCGCAGCGGCCGGCGTAAGGCGGGTCTATCGGGATGCGGCCCAGGCTGGGCTTGAAGCCGACGACGCCGCACCAGCCGGCCGGCAGCCGGATCGAGCCGCCGATGTCGGTGCCCAGGTGCAGCGGGCCGTAACCCGCCGCAGCGGCGGCCCCGGCGCCGGCGCTGCTGCCGCCGGGTGTGCGCTCGGGGTTCCAGGGGTTGCGCGCCGCGGCGTGCAGGCTGGACAGGCCCGAGGACAGCATGCCGTAGTCGGGCATGGTCGTGCGCGCGACGAAGACGCAGCCGGCTTCGTCCAGGCGCGCCGCCGGCGGTGAGTGCTCGGGCTCGGGCAC
Source organism: Rubrivivax gelatinosus (assembly GCF_016583785.1). Lineage (GTDB taxonomy): Bacteria > Pseudomonadota > Gammaproteobacteria > Burkholderiales > Burkholderiaceae_C > Rubrivivax > Rubrivivax gelatinosus_B. The sequence goes on from NZ_NRRU01000052.1 coordinate 16,339, forward strand.
GCAGTCGACCGCGGCGCAGCCCAGCGGCTTGGGCAGGCCGCGCGTGCCGATGTTCTCCTTGGGCATCACCGGCACGCCGTCCAGCGCCGACAGCGGCGCGCCGCGGCGGTGGCGGGCCTCGGACGCGGCGGCAGCGGCCAGCGCCGCCTCGGGCGCGAAAGCCCAGGTGGCGTGCAGCCGCGGCTCCAGGCGCTCGACCTGGGCGATGACGGCACGCACGACCTCGACCGGCGAGAGTTCGCCACTGCGGTAGAGCGGGCCGAGTTCGGCCGCCGTCAGCGCGTGCAGCGGCGTGTTCACCGCGACGCTCCGCCGGCGGAGCAGCGGGCGCTCACGCCGCGCCCCAGGACACCGCCGCCAGGTCGTTGGCGAAGATCGGCGAGCTGCTCCACAGCCCGCGCAAGCCCTTGCGCCAGACCGCCACCTGCGCCGGGTTCCAGAGGAAGACGTTGACCGCGTCGTCGGCGAGCTTGCGCTGGATCTCGCGCCACAGCCTGGTTTTCTCGCGCGCGTCGTGGCTGCCGGCATGGCGCGCGACGAGGCGGCGGAAGTCGACGCTGTCGTAGCCGAAGTAGTACTTGGGGTCGGCGTAGGCGGTGGCGTAGTCCAGCGGCTCGACGTGGTTGATCAGCGTGAGGTCGAAGCTGCCCTTGAACGCGCCCGAGAGCCACTGCGCCCACTCGACGTTCTCGATCTTCGCGACGACACCGACCTGGGCCAGCATCGCGGCGACGATCTCGCCGCCCTTGCGCGCGTACGGCGGCGGCGGCAGCGTCAGCGTCAGCCGCAGCGGCGTCGTCACGCCCGCTTCCTTCAGCAGCGCCCGCGCCCGCGCCGGGTCGTGCGGGTACAGGCCGGAGAGTTCGACATAACCGGCGTCAGTGGGCGCGAAGTGGCTGCCGATCGGCTTGCCCAGCCCTTCCTGGGCGCCGGCGATAAAGGCCTGGCGGTCGATCGCATGCGTCAGCGCACGGCGCACGCGCGGGTCGTCCAGCGGCTTGCGGCGGTTGTTCAGCGCGAGGATGCCCTTGCCCGCGGTGTTGCCGACCTCGACGACGAAGCGCCGATCGGCACGCAGCTGCGGCAGCGCCTGCAAGGCGGCAAACCGCGGCATCGCGTCGACGTCGCCGGCCAGCAGCGCCGAGACCTGGGCCGCCGGGTCGTTGATGAAGCGGAAGACGACGCGTTCGAGCGCGACACGCGCGGCGTCGCGGTGGCCGGGCCACTTCGCCAGCGTGACGCTGGCGCCGCGCTTCCAGTCCTCGACCCGGAACGGGCCGGTGCCGACCGGGCGTGTCGCCGCGTTCGCGGCGCTGGCCGGGTGCAGGATCACCGCCGGGCTCTCGCCGAGGCGGAACAGCAGTGTCGGGTCGGCACTGTCCAGCGTCAGGGTCAGCGTCAGCGGATTCTCGACCGTGATGCGGGCGATGTTGTCGAACACCGCCTTCTTCGCCTTGTTCGTGCTGCCCTCGGCCTTGGCGCGTTCGAAGCTCCACTTGACCGCCGCGGCGTCGAAGGACGCGCCGTCGGAGAACGTGACCCCGCGCCGCAGCTTGAAGACGTAGCTGCGGCCGTCGGGCGAAACCGTCCAGGACTCGGCCAGCAGCGGCAGCACGCGGCCGTCCATCGCGATCTTCGTCAGGCCTTCGAGCACGTTGTAGTGCACGATCTCGCCGATCGCGGCGGCCGCGGCGACGGTCGGGTCCAGGCCCGGCGGTTCGAGCACCATGCCCAGCACCAGCCGCTTCTTCGCGGCCTGTGCCATCGCGGCCGGCACGGCCCCGGCCAGCGGCAGGCCGGCCAGCAAGGTGTTGAAAGATCGGCGGTCCAGGCTCATCCAGGGGCTCCGGCTCGGACAGGGGGGCACGATTCTGCGGCATCGGGCAGCGCCGCCAGCAGCCGCCGCGTGTACGGATGCTCGGGCGCGCGGAACAGGCGCTCGGGTGTGCCGCGTTCGACGATGCGGCCCTGCCACAGCACCAGCACCTCGTCGCAGACCAGGTCGACGACGGCGAGGTCGTGGCTGATGAACAGGTAGGCGACGCCGTAGCGCTCCTGCAGGTCCTGCATCAGGTTGAGCACCTGGGCCTGCACCGAGACGTCGAGCGCGCTGACGGGTTCGTCGGCGACGATCAGCCGCGGCCGGGTGACGAGCGCACGCGCGATCGCGATGCGCTGGCGCTGGCCGCCGCTGAACTCGTGCGGCCGCTTGGCCAGGTCGGCGGCGCTCAGGCCGACGGCTTCCAGCACCTCGAGCGCACGTGCAAGCTGTTCGGCGCGGCCGGCGCCCTGCAGCACCGCCAGCGGCTCTGTCACGGTCTGCAACACCGTGCGCCGCGGGTCGAGCGAGCCGTAGGGGTCCTGGAAGACCATCTGGAAGCCGGCGCGTGCGCGCCGCAGCGCGGCCGGCGCCAGCGTGTGCAGGTCCTGGCCGTCGAAACACACGCGGCCCTCGTCGGGTGTCTCCAGCGCCATCACCAGGCGCGCCAGCGTGCTCTTGCCCGAACCCGACTCGCCGACGACGCCCAGGCTGCGCCCGGCTTCGAGCGTGAAGCTGGCGCCGGCCAACGCCTGCACCTCGGCCGCCGGGGCGAACAGGTGCTCGCGCGGCAGGCGGTAGCACTTGCCGAGCTGGTCGACCTGCAGCAGCGGCGCGTTCACGCGTCGACCCGGATACAGCGCACGAGGTGGCCACCGCCGAGGTCGACCGGCGCCGGCAGCGCTTCGCGGCAGGCGGACAGCGCCTGCGCGCAGCGCGTCGCGAACGGGCAGCCGGGCGGGCGTTCGCCCAGCGCCGGCACACGCCCCGGGATCGTCGCCAGCCGCGTGCCGCGCGCCATGCCCAGCCGCGGCCGGGCGGCGAACAGCGCCTGCGTGTACGGGTGCGCCAGGCGCGCGAACACCGCTGTCGTCGGCCCGGCCTCGACGACGACGCCGGCGTACATCACCAGCAGCTGCTCGACCGAATGCGCCATCACGCCCAGGTCGTGGCTGATCAGCAGCAGCGCCATGCCGGTTTCGGCACGGCGCTCGGCGATCAGGTCCAGCACCTCGCGCTGCAGCGTGACGTCGAGTGCGGTGGTCGGCTCGTCGGCGATCAGCAGTTCGGGCGCGCAGGCCAGCGCGATCGCGATCACGACCCGCTGGCGCTGGCCGCCCGAGAGCTGGTGCGGATAGGCGTCGAGCCGGCGTGCCGCGTCGTCCAGTTGCACCCGCTCGAGCAGCGCCAGCGCCTGGGCCCGCGCCGCGGCGGCCGACAGGCCGCGGTGCAGGCGCAGCGGCTCGGCGACCTGGCGGCCGACCGTGTGCAGCGGGTTCAGCGCCGTCATCGGCTCCTGGAACACCATCGCCAGACGGTCGCCGCGCAGCCGGCACCAGTCGGCTTCGCTTTGCGCCGTCAGGTCGCGGCCGTCAAAGACGATGGAGCCGGACACCCGGGCGTTGTCCGGCAGCAGGCCCATCAGCGCCAGCGCCGTCAGCGACTTGCCGCAGCCCGACTCGCCGATCAGCCCCAGCGAGGCGCCGCGCCCGAGCGTGAACGAGACACCGTCGAGCGCGGCGCCTGCTGGCAGCAGCACACGCAGGGCGTCGACGGATAGCAGGGGAGCGGACACGGGCCGCAACGATAGCGCCCCTGCCGCGGGAGCAAGAAAAAAGCCCCGGCGCCGGGGCGCAGGGGCTTGGGTCGAAGTGTCGCCACTCCGGGTCCGGGCGGCGGCCAGGGCCGCCGCGGGTCGGACGTGATTAGAACGAGTGGCGGACGCCGATTTCCAGGCCTTGGTACTTCTCGCCCGAGATCGCGCTCAGGCTTTCGATCGTGCCGAGCCTCGTGCCGTTGTCGTTGTCGATGATGGCGTAGGTGCCGTACAGGGCGGTACGCTTGCTCAGGTTGTAGACAGCGCCGACGGCGAACAGATCGGCGTCGCGGCCGGTGACGTCGTCCGACTTGTTGGCGGTGTAGGCGGCGCGCAGCACGAAGGCACCGACCGGCACGCTGCCACCCACCGTGTAGTGGGTTTCTTCGTTGCCGTTGTACTTGTACAGCTGGTACGAACCCTGCAGCTTCGCCACGCCGAAGTCATAGGCGGCCGAGATCACCGTCGACTTCAGATCGTCGCTCGACGTCACTTCGGTCTGACCGTAGGCGGCGGTCACGTCCAACGGGCCGGCCTTGTAGCCGATACGGCCACCGACGTACTTGTTGGTGGCGGTGTTTTCACCAGCGGCAACCGAGACCTGACCGTAGATGCCGCCCAGGGTCGCCGGCAGGAAGTACGAAACCTCGTTGCTGGCGCGCTTTTGCGCGTTGTTGGTGGTCGTCGTACCGACGATGGCGGACGAGGCCGTGCGGAACGTGGCGCCCAGGCCGTTGTCACCGAACGGGTCGAAATCGCTGACGGCGGTGTAGGTCGGGACGAAATCACGGCCCAGACGGACTTCACCCAGCGAGTCGGAGATCAGGCTCACGGTCGAACGACGTTGCCAGGTCTGGCCGGAGCTGTTGCCCGAGTCGGCGTCGACTTGGCCTTCAATCCAGAAGCCGGCCTTCAGGCCGCCGCCCAGATCTTCGATGCCACGGAAGCCGATACGGCCGGTGCTCAGACCGCCGCTGGAAACCGTGGTCTTGGTGTCGTCGCTGTTGTCGACGTGGCGCACGGCCACGTCCAGGATACCGAACACGGTGACCGACGATTGCGCGGACGCGGTGCCGGCGGCGGCCAGGACGGCCAGAGCGATGAGGGACTTCTTCATATGTTTCCTCGTTGGGAGATGGGATTCAGACACACAGGCCGCAGCGAGGCGGCACCTCAGCGGTTAGAAGGCTACGAACGCCCTGGAACCGCAACTAGCTCTTCCTAGGCAATAGTGTATTGCCTCAAAAGAAATAATAAACACTGATTGCAGCGGACGTTCCGTCATGTACCGCGAATACTCGCGCCCGAGCGACGCGCGCCCTCGCGTAAACGGCTTGCATGACGCTCGGCCATGACGGCGGGAGGGGGTCGCACGGCCTGCGGCTGCGTTGCCACGGCGTCGTTTGCAGCGTGCACGCAACACCGCGTTTTGTTGCAGCGCCGCAACGCAAGACCGTCCACGGACATCGCCGCTCAGTCGGCGGGCGTTCCGAGCTCGGCGTAAGCGGTCGCCACCGGCTGTGCGGACGCCAGCCCCAGCGCCTCGATCAGGTCCTGGGCGATGCGGCGGCCATCGTCGTCGGACTGCTCCGGAACCAGGACCACCTCGATCTCGACGAAGTCGCCGAGACCCTCGACCCGGTCCAGGTGCACGCGCGACGCACCGACACGCGCCAGCCAGCGCTGCTTGCGCACCCGCGCGCGCACGCCCAGGCCACGCGCCAGCGTGCGGTGCAGCGCGTCGACGTCGGCCGAGACGACGACACGTTCGTAATCGGAGCCTCGCGGCCCGACGCCGTCCGGGCGTTCGTAGTGGATCAGCTCGGCACTGCCGTCGGCGAAGCGGCGCAGCTTCAGCCGCCCGTGCGGAACGGCGTAGAAGACGTCGTCCTGCTCGATCAGCTCGAGTGCGGCGCCGGCCAGCGCGGCGGCGCGTTCGTGCAAGGGGTCGATCGAATCGACGCGCAGCTTGATTTCGATGTTCCGTGCCATGGTTCAGTTCGTTCGTGCCGATCGGGGGTCGAGCAGGTCGCGCAGGCCGTCGCCGAGCAGGTTCAGCCCCAGCACCGCGAGCATGATCGCGGCGCCCGGGTAGACCGCCTGCATCGGCGCCTGGAACCACTGGGTCTGCGCCTCGTTGAGCATGCGCCCCCAGCTCGCCTGCGGCGGCTGGGTGCCCAGGCCGAGGTAGCTGAGCGCGGCTTCGGCCAGGATCGCGGTCGCGAAGGCGATCGTCGCCTGCACGACGATGGGTGCGGCGACGTTGGGCAGCACATGGTCGACGGTGATGCGCCAGCCGCCCTTGCCCGCGGCGCGTGCGGCGAGCACGTACTCGCGCGCCCAGACCGAGCGCGCCGCGCCGCGCGTGATGCGCGCGAACACCGGCACGTTGAAGAGCCCGATCGCCAGCACGCTGGTCGCCAGCCCCGGCCCGTGGATGGCGGCCAGCAGGATCGCCGACAGCAGCGCCGGGAACGCGAACGCGACGTCGGCAGCCCGCATCAGCGCGTCGTCGACCCAGCCGCGCCGCGCTGCCGCCAGGCACCCGAGCGCGACGCCGGTGACCAGCCCGATGGCGACGGCAACGACGCCGACCGCCAGGCTGTTGCGCGCGCCGGCCATCAGCTGCGAGACGATGTCGCGCCCCAGGCTGTCGGTGCCGAACCAGTGCAGCGCCGACGGCGGCTGCAGCCGTGCGGCGATGTCGATCTGCTCGGGCGGCCACGGCGTCCAGAGCAGCGACAGCAGCGCGATGCACACCAGCGCGGCGCCGAGCACGGCGCCGCAGACGAAACCCGGGCTGCGCCGGGCACGCCCGGCGAAGCTGGACAGCGCGGCCGTCATGCGTGGCGCAGCCGCGGATCGACGACGGCGTAAAGCAGGTCGACGACGAAGTTGACGGCCACCACCAGCGCCGCCAGCAGCAGCACGACGTCGCGCACGACGACGAGGTCGCGGTTGGCGACCGCCTGGAACACCAGCCGCCCCAGCCCCGGCAGCACGAACACGTTCTCGACGACGATGGTGCCGGTGAGCAGGTTGGCGAACTGCAGCCCGGCCACCGTCAGCACCGGGATCGCGGCATTGCGCAGCACGTGGCGCAGCAGCGCCTGGCGCCGGCTCAGGCCCTTGGCGCGCGCGGTGCGCACGAAGTCCTCGCGCATCACGTCCAGCACCGCCGAACGCGTGACACGCGCCAGGATCGCCGCCTGCACCGCCGCCAGCGCCAGCGCCGGCAGCAGCAAAGCCTTCAGGCCCGCGCCCAAGCCGCCGCCTTCGTCTTCGGTCCAGCCCGGGAAACCGCCGGCGCCGACCCATTGCAGCTGCACCGCGAACAGCAGGATCAGCAGCATCGCCAGCCAGAAGCTGGGCACGGCGATGCCGATCTGCGTCGCCAGCATCACGCCCAGGTCGCCCGCGCGCCCATGACGCGAGGCAGCGTAGAGGCCGGCGGCCAGCGCCAGCACCAGCGTCATCGCCATCGCCAGCGCCGCCAGCGGCAGCGAGACGCGCAGCCTCTCGGCGATCAGCTCGGCCGTCGGCGTGTCGTAGGCGATGCTGGTCGCGGTGCGGCCCTGCAGCAGGCCACCGGCCCAGTCGGCGTAGCGCTGCAGCGGCGGGCGGTCCAGTCCGAGCCGGGTCTCGAGCGCGGCCACCGCCTCGGGTGTCGCGGTTTCGCCGAGCACGACTTCAGCGGCGCTGCCAGGCAGCAGCTCGAGCACGGCGAACACCAGCACCGACGCCGCGACGAGCGTCAGGACGAAGGTCGCGAAGCGGCGCAGCAGGAACACGGACATCGGCGGCAATGATGCCCGATGCCTCCGGGCGCACCCGGGCGCCGGGCGCGCCGCGATGAAAAACGGCCCCGTCGCATCACGCGAGGGGGCCGGGGCAATGGCAGCCGATCGGGCTGCCGGGGGTGATCAGTCGCCCAGTCCTTCGTGGCGGGCTGCGGCGGCGTAAAGGTCGGCGGCGAAGCCGGGGTCGGAGGATTCGACCTGGTGCGCCAGTTCGCGCACCGTGGCGACGTCGTGCACCCGCGTCGGAGCGGCCGGTTCGTGCGAGAAGGTCTTCATCAGCCGGGCGAAGAGCTCGGCGGCGATCAAGGCACCACGCGGGGTCTGCGCGGTGGTAACGGTCTGGATGTCGGCGTAGTGGCCCATCTTTTTTCCTGTCGTGACAGCCCTCGTGGGGCTGCGATGGCGCCATTCTGGGGGTTAACACCTACTCAATCCATTGAATGTTTTGCATCAGGCGCATAAGCAGCGCTCATATCACAATCGATTCATGAACTTCCGCACACTGGACCTGAACCTCTTGCGCGTCTTCGACACCGTGATGGCCGAAGGCAGCCTGACGCGGGCGGCCGAGGTGCTGGCGGTGACGCAGCCGGCGGCGAGCCATTCGCTCAAGCGCCTGCACGAAGCCGTCGGCGAGCCGCTGTTCGTGCGCAGCGCGCACGGCATGAAGCCGACCGCGCGTGCGCAGGCGCTGTGGCCGGTGGTGCGCGAGTGGCTGGCCGAGTTGCAGCGCGCGCTGGCGCCGGAAGACTTCGACCCGCAGGCGCGCGAGACCAACTTCCGCATCGCCATGTCCGACGCGCCCGCGACCGAACTCGCGCCGACGCTGGTGCGGGCGATCGAGTCGCGCCAGGCGCGCGTCAACATCCGCCTCGTGCCGCTGAGCAGCCGCGACCCGCGCGCGATGCTGCGCGACGGCGAAGCCGATCTCGCGATCGGGCACTTCCCCGAGGCCATCGCCTCGGTCATCGCCGACGGCCCGCAGTCGGGGCTGCTGCACCAGCGGCTCTACCAGAGCCACTACGTCTGCGTGATGCGCCGCGGCCACCCGCTGGCCGACGCGCTGACGCTGGACGCCTTCTGCGAGGCCCACCACCTGCTGGTCAGCCTGTCGGGGCGGCCGCACGGGATGATCGACGAAGCGCTGGCGGCGCTCGGCCGGCGCCGGCGCATCGTGCTGACGGTCAACCAGTTCTCGACCGCCGGCCGCGTCGTCACGCAGTCGGACCTGATCACGGTGCTGCCGCTGTCTTTCGTCGCCGCCACCGGCACCGAGGACCTGATGCTGACGCGGCCGCTGCCGCCGCCGGTGACGCTGGCGCCGGTGGGTGTGCAGATGATCTGGCCGGTGCGCCAGGACCGCGACCCGGCGCACCGCTGGCTGCGCGCGCTGGTGCAGCAGGCCGCCGGCTGCGAGGCGGCCTGAGCGTCAGAGCACCGCGGCGATCGCCTCGGCGGTGCGTTCGACGTTGCCGCTGTTGAGCCCGGCCACGCAGATGCGGCCCGAGCGCACGAGGTAGACGCCGAACTCCTCGCGCAGCCGGTCGACCTGGGCCGCCGACAGCCCGGTGTAGCTGAACATGCCGCGCTGGCTGAGGAAGTAGCCGAAGTCGCGCTCCGGCCGGCGCGCCGCCAGCACCTCGTGCAGCGCACGCCGCATCGCCAGGATGCGCTCGCGCATCGCCGCGACGTCGGCTTCCCACGAGGCGCGCAGCCCGGCGTCGCCGAGCACCGCGGCGACGACGCCGGCCGCATGCAGCCCCGGGCTGGAATAGTTGCGGCGCACCGTGGCCTTCATCTGCCCGAGCACGAGATCGGCCTCGGCGCGGTCGGCGCAGACCACCGACAGCGCGCCGGCGCGTTCGCCGTACAGGCTCATGCTCTTGGAGAACGAGTTCGAGACGAAGAACGACAGCCCGGCGTCGGCGAGCGCGCGGATCGCGAAAGCGTCCTGCTCGATGCCGTCGCCGTAGCCCTGGTAGGCGATGTCCAGGAAGGGGATCAGGCCACGCTCGCGCACGATGGCGACGACCTCGCCCCATTGCGCCGCCGACAGGTCGACGCCGGTCGGGTTGTGGCAGCAGGCGTGCAGCAGCACGACGTCGCCGGCGGGCAGGCCGCGCAGGGTCTCGCACAGGCGCTCGAAGGCGACGCCGCCGGTCGCGGCGTCGTAGTACGGATAGCTCTTCACCGGCAGGCCGGCGCCTTCGAAGATCGAGCGGTGGTTGTCCCAGGTCGGGTCGCTGACCCAGACCGTGCTCGCCGGGAACCAGCGCTTGAGGAAGTCGGCGCCGACCTTCAGCCCGCCGCTGGAGCCTATGGTCTGCAGCGTCGCGACCCGGCCCGCGGCCACCGCGGCGCTGCCGGCGCCGAACAGCAGCGCCTGCACCGCGGCGCGCATGGGCGCCGAACCTTCCATCGGCAGATAGGGCTTGGCGCCGGCTTCGGCCAGCAGCCGGGCCTCGGCCTGGCGCACGCAGTCCAGCACCGGGATACGGCCGGCGTCGTCGAAATAGATGCCGATCGACAGGTTGACCTTGCCCGGCCGCGCGTCGCGGCCGAAGGCCTCGTTCAGCGACAGGATGGGGTCGCCCGCGTAGGGCTCGAGGTGGGAGAAGACGGTCATGCCGAAAGCGCTTTCTCGATGTCGGCGGCCAGCGAGGCCGGGGAGTCGGTCGGCGCGAAGCGCTTGATCACGCGTCCGTCGCGGCCGACGAGGAATTTGGTGAAGTTCCACTTCACCGCCTGGGTGCCGAGCACGCCCCGGGCCTCGGCGGTGAGCCACTTCCACAACGGGTGGGCGTCGGCGCCGTTGACCTTCACCTTGGCCATCATCGGGAAGCTGACGCCGTAGTTGAGCTGGCAGAAGGACGCGATCTCGTCGTTCGTGCCCGGGTCCTGGCCGCCGAACTCGTTGCTCGGGAATCCCACGATCACGAGGCCACGCTCGCGCCAGGCCTGCCAGAGCTGCTCCAGGCCTTCGAACTGCGGCGTGAAGCCGCAGCGGCTGGCGGTGTTGACGACCAGCACCACCTGGCCGCGATAGGCGGACAGGGGCGCCGGCTGGCCGTCGATCGAGACGGCGTCGAAATCGGCAAGGGTCGCGGCCATCGGACCTCCGGTCGTGACGAAACTGCCATCCTAAGGCCCCGGCCGCTGACCGGCGTTGACAGCGGCGACCGGGCCCGCGCAGCATGGCTGCCGCCCATCCGCAACCGCAGGCCATGCTGCACCGCCTCCACCTGCTCGGTTTCAGCGCATTCGAGCGCAGCACGCTCGCCAGCTGCGTGCGCCTGGCCGCGACGCGTTTTCCGGGCTATGTCGAGGTCGCGAACATCGCCGACGCCGACTTCCTGGTCGCCGACGCCGAAGCGCCGCAGGCGCTGGCCGCGGTGCTGGCCTGCGAGCGCCTGGCCGACACCGTCTTCGTCGGCCGCCACGCGCCCGAAGGCGCCGCCGCCTGGATGCCGCGGCCGCTGGACGCGCTGCTGCTGCTGCGGGAACTCGACGCCATCGTCGCGCTGCGCGCCACCACGCTGGCGCCGGCCGCGGTGGCCACCGCGTGGCCGCCGGGCGTGATCTCCACCTGGCCGCCCGAGACGGCCGCCGTCGCTCAGGTCCTGCCCGCCCCCGGCGAGCAGGCGCTGATCGTCGACGACAGCGAGGTCGCCAGCTGTTATCTGGCGCGCCGGCTGCGCCGGCTCGGCCTGCCCAGCGTCGGCGCCCGGACCAGCGGCGAGGCGCTGGAGCGGCTGGCACGGCAGCGTTTCGAGTTCGTCTTCGTCGACGTCGAGCTCGGCGAACACAGCGAACTCGACGGCCTGGCGCTGTGCCGGCAGCTGCGGCGCCAGCCCGCCCCGGGCGCACGCGAGGCGGTGCTGGTGCTGGTCTCGGCGCATCACGGCGAGGTCGACCGCGTGCGCGGCGCGCTCGCCGGTGCCGACGCCTATCTCGGCAAACCGCTGGACGACGGCGAACTCACGCGCCTGGTCTCACGCCCGCCGCGCGCCGCGGCGCCCGCGGCCCGGCACTGATCAGCGCGCGGCCAGCAGCGCGGCGCCGACGATCAAGGCGCCGCCCGCCAGCAGCGGCCCGGTGATCGCCGCCGCGCCCAGCAACGCTGCCGACAGCGCCGCGAACAGCACCTCGCTGACCATCACGACCGCGGTCGCGTTCGCCGCCAGCCGCGCGGCACCGTACTGCAGCGCGAGGTTGCCGCCCAGGAAGAAGGCCGCCAGCAACAGCGCGCCCAGCATCCAGCCGGCCGCCGGCGGTGGCGGCGCGGGCAGCGCGCCCTGCGCCGCCATCACCAGAGCCAGGCTGCCGGCGATCAGCGTGCCGCCGAGGAACATCGCCAGCGCGCGCGCCGCCTGCGGCCGGTGCGCTTCACGGCGCAGCATCACGTTGTTCAGCGCGAAGCTGAAGCCGCCGGCGATGCCCAGCCACTCCGGCAGCGCACGCGGCAGCGGCAGGCCGCCGCCTTCGGGCCAGAGCACGATGGCCGCGCCGGCCAGCGCCATCACGACACGCAGCGCCGCCGCACGCGTCAGGCGCTCGTGCAGCAGCAGCCGCGCCAGCAGCACCGTCCACAGCGGCATCAGATAGAACAGCAGCACGACACGCACGACGTCGCCGACGGTCACGCCCCAGTTGAAGGTGGCGTTGGTCGTACCGGCCGCCGCCACCAGCACCCAGAGCACCGGCGTGCGCAGCAGCTGGCCCCAGGCCGCCGGGCGCCACAGCGTGATGACGACGACCGCCATGCCGTAGACGACGGCGGTGGCCCACAGCGGGTGCAGGCCGCGCGCCTCGAGCTGGCGAAACGGCCACCAGGACACACCCCAGACGAAGGCGTTGGCCAGCAGCGCGAGCACCGGCGCCGCCGCGCCGGCGTGGCCGGCGCGGGGCGCGGCGTGCTCAATGGCCATCGGTGCGCGCAATCGTGAGCAGGCGCTCGAGCTCGTCCTTGTGTTCGACGGTGTTGCGTTTGTGCCAGCGCCGGATCGTCTCCATGATGCCGGCGACGACCAGGCCGAAGATCGTGATCGCGGTGAAGGCCGAGAGCTCGAACCGTGTCATGCCGGCGTAGAAGGCGCCCAGCGCCAGGATGCAGGCCTGCTCGTTGAAGTTCTGCACCGCGATCGATCGGCCCGCGCCCATCAGGTTGTGGCCGCGGTGCTGCAGCAGCGCGTTCATCGGCACGACGAGGTAGCCGCCGGCAGCGCCCAGCAGCAGCAGGAAGGGGATGGCCACCGACAGGTCGCGGATGACGTTGAGCCCCATCAGCAGCACGCCCATCGCGACACCCAGCGGGATCACCGCGGTGGCGCGGTCCAGCCGCATGCGCATCGAGGCCGCGACCGCGCCGACGGCGACCCCGACCGAGACCACGCCGGCCAGCGACGAAGCCTGCGTCGTCGTGTAGCCGAGCGCCGCCGCGGCCCAGGGGAAGACGATGATGCGCAGGTTGCCGCCGACACCCCAGAACATCGTCGTCGTCGCCAGCGAGATCTGGCCCAGCTTGTCGCTCCACAGGCGTGCGTTGCAGCGCGAGAAGTCGCGCACCAGCGACAGCGGGTTGCCCGACAGCGGCTGCAGCGGTGCGTCGGTGCGCGGGATGTAGAGGTTGAACACCGCCGCCAGCAGGTAGACGAACAGCAGCACGCAGATCGCCGCCTGCGCCGGCAGGTCCAGCCCGGTGTCGACGTAGGGCAGATCCAGCGCCAGCAGATGGGGCGCGATCTGCGGCCCGACGAGCTGGCCGCCCAGCACCGTGCCCAGGATGATGCTGGCGATCGTCAGGCCCTCGATCCAGCCGTTGGCCTTGACCAGTTGCGACGGCGGAAGCAGCTCGGTGAGGATGCCGTACTTGGCCGGCGAATAGGCCGCGGCACCCAGGCCGACGATCGAATAGGCCAGCAGCGGATGGCCGCCGAAGAGCATCAGCAGACAGCCGATGACCTTGATGCCGTTGGAGATCAGCATCACCCGGCCCTTCGGGATCGCGTCGGCGAAGGCGCCGAGGAAGGGCGCGAGCACGACGTAGAAGAGCGCGAAGACGACGGCGAGGACGGGGATGTGCCAGCTCGGAGCCTGGCTGCTTCGCAGCAGTTCGATCGCGGCGACGGTGAGTCCGTTGTCGGCCAGCGAGCTGCAAAACTGCGCCGACATGATGGTCGAGAAACCTTTTTTCATCTGTCGCGCACGCAACCGGGGACGCCGGAGCCGGGCGCCAATCCTGTGTCTCTCCATCATTCAGGGCAGGCGGTTTATAGCACGCGGGCCCGTCCGTTCCGAATGATGAAAGCCACGGACCGGCTGGCAAAATGAGCCCGCCATGCCCCGCCCCATCGAAGCCCTCGTCCATACGGACGCCCTCGCCCACAACCTCGAACGTGCCCGTGCCCGCGCCCCGGACTGCCGCAGCTGGGCGGTGATCAAGGCCAACGCCTACGGCCACGGCATCGAACGCGCCTACGAAGGCCTGCGCGCCGCCGACGGCTTCGCGCTGCTGGACCTGGCCGAGGCCGAACGTGTGCGGGCGCTGGGCTGGCGCGGGCCCATCCTGCTGCTCGAGGGTGTCTTCGAGCCGCGCGATCTGGAACTCTGTTCGCGCCTGGACCTGTGGCACGCGGTGCACTGCGACGAGCAGATCGCCTGGCTGGCCGCGCACAAGACGCACCGCCCGCACCGCGTGTTCCTGAAGATGAACAGCGGCATGAACCGCCTGGGTTTCACGCCGACCGCATTTCGCGGCGCCTGGGCGCGGCTGGACGCGCTGCCGCAGGTCGACGAGATCTCGCTGATCACGCACTTCTCCGACGCCGACGGCGAGCGCGGCATCGCCCACCAGCTCGCCGCCTTCGACGCCGCGACGCGCGACCTGCCGGGCGAGCGCTGCCTGTCCAACAGCGCCGCGCTGCTGCGCCACGGCGTGAAGAACGACTGGGTGCGCGCCGGCATCCTGCTCTACGGCAGCGCGCCCGACTTTCCCGAGCACGACATCGCCCACTGGGACCTGCAGCCGACGATGACGCTGCGCTCGCGCATCATCGCCACGCAGACGCTGGCCGCCAGCGACACCGTCGGCTACGGCAGCAGCTTCACCGCGCCGGGGCCCATGCGCGTGGGCGTCGTCGCCTGCGGCTATGCCGACGGCTACCCGCGCCTGTGCCCCACCGGCACGCCGGCGCTGGTCGACGGACAGCGCACGCGCACCATCGGCCGGGTGTCGATGGACATGCTCGAAGTCGACCTGACGGACCTGCCCGCTGCCGGCATCGGCAGCGAGGTCACGCTCTGGGGCCGCGGCCCGGGCGGCGCGGTGCTGGCGATCGACGAGGTCGCGCGTGCCGCCGGCACCCTGGGCTACGAGCTGATGTGCGCCGTCGCGCCGCGCGTGACGATGCGCGTGGCTGAAGACTGATGGCCGACGCGCCGCGCATCGACCGGCGCGAAGTCGTATTCGCGGCGATCCGCGCCCAGGGCGCGGGCGGGCAGAACGTGAACAAGGTGTCGAACGCGGTGCACCTGCGCTTCGACATCCGCGCCTCCTCGCTGCCCGAGCCGATCAAGGAGCGCCTGCTGGCGATGGCCGACCAGCGCATCGTCAGCGACGGCGTCGTCGTCATCAAGGCGCAGACCCACCGCAGCCTGCCGCGCAACCAGGCCGACGCCCTGGCGCGGCTGCAGGCGCTGGTCGACGCCGCCGCCGAGGTCCAGGCCACGCGCCGGGCGACCAAACCCACCTGGTCGTCCAAGCAGCGCCGGCTGCAGGGCAAGGCGCGCGACGCCCAGGTCAAGGCCGGACGCGGCCGCGTGCGCGAGTTCTGACAGGAGCCACCCGTGGCGAAAACGATCTACACCTGCCGCGAATGCGGCGGCACCAGCCCGAAGTGGCTGGGCAAATGCCCGGCCTGCGGCGCCTGGAACTCGCTGGACGAAGGCGTGGCCGAGGCGACGACGAAGAACAACCGCTTCCAGGCGCTGGCCAGGAGCCAGCCGGTGGTGACGCTGGCCGAGATCGACGCCGCCGACGTCGCGCGCACGCCCACCGGCCAGGAGGAACTCGACCGCGTGCTCGGCGGCGGCATCGTCGCCGGTGGCGTGACGCTGATCGGCGGCGACCCCGGCATCGGCAAGAGCACGCTGCTGCTGCAGGCGCTGGACGCGCTGTCGGCCGTGATGCCGGTGCTCTACGTCACCGGCGAGGAGTCGGGCGCCCAGGTCGCGCTGCGCGCGCGCCGGCTCGGGCTGTCGGGCGCCAAGGTGCGTGTCGTCGCCGAGATCTCGCTGGAGAAGATCCTGGCGACGCTGGAGGCCGAACAGCCGGCCTTCTGCGTCATCGACTCGATCCAGACGCTGTATTCCGACCAGCTGAGCTCGGCGCCGGGCTCGGTGGCCCAGGTGCGCGAATGCGCGGCGCAGCTCACGCGTGTGGCCAAGACCGGCGGCTGCGCGATGGTGCTGGTCGGCCACGTGACCAAGGAAGGCGCGCTCGCCGGGCCGCGTGTGCTCGAGCACATCGTCGACACGGTGCTGTATTTCGAAGGCGACACGCATTCGAGCTTCCGCCTGGTGCGCGCGATCAAGAACCGCTTCGGTGCCGTCAACGAGATCGGCGTCTTCGCGATGACGGAGAAGGGGCTGCGCGGCGTCAGCAACCCGAGTGCGATCTTCCTGTCGGCGCACGCCGAGCCGGTGTCGGGCTCCTGCGTGCTGGTGACGCTGGAAGGCACGCGGCCGCTGCTGGTGGAGATCCAGGCGCTGGTCGACAGCGGCGGGCCGAGCCCGCGGCGGCTGTCGGTCGGCCTGGACCGCGACCGGCTGGCAATGCTGCTGGCGGTGCTGCACCGCCACGCCGGCGTCTCGTGCATGGACCAGGACGTGTTCGTCAACGCCGTCGGCGGCGTGCGCATCGCCGAGCCGGCGGCCGACCTGGCGGTGCTGCTGTCGATCACGAGCTCGCTGCGCGGCAAGCCGCTGCCGCGCGGTTTCGTCGCCTTCGGCGAAGTGGGCCTGGCCGGCGAGGTGCGCCCGGCGCCGCGTGGCCAGGAGCGGCTGAAAGAAGCCGCCAAGCTGGGTTTTTCGGTCGCCGTCGTGCCCAAGGCGAACGCGCCGAAGAAGCCGATCGAGGGCCTGACGATCCACGCGGTCGAGCGCATCGAGCAGGCGATCGAGGTCGTGCGCGGGCTCTGAACATGCGCTGGGCCGTCGTCTCCGACATCCACGGCAACCTGCCGGCACTCGAAGCCGTGATCGCCGACGCCGGCGCGGTCGACGGCTGGCTGAACCTGGGCGACATCGTCTCGGGCCCGCTGTGGCCGCTGGAGACGGCGCGCCGGCTGATGGCCTTGAACTGGCCGACGATCGCCGGCAACCACGAGCGCCAGCTGCTGACGCTGGCGCGCGAACGCATGGGCGCGAGCGACCGCCACGCCTTCGACGCGCTGGGCGCGGCCGAACGCGCCTGGCTGGCGGCGCTGCCGGCGACGATGAAGCCGCACCCGGACGTGACGGCGCTGCACGGCAGCGCACGCCGCGACGTCGAATACCTGCTGCACAGCGTGCACCCCGACGGTCTGCACGAGGCCGACGACACCGAGGTCGCGGCGCGCCTGCCCGGCGTCGCCACGCCCTGGGTGCTCTGCGGCCACAGCCACCTGCCGCGGCTGCGCAGCGTCGGCGCGACGAAGGTTCTCAACCCAGGCAGCGTCGGCCTGCCCGCCTTCGACGACGAGCATCCCTGGCCGCACGTCGCCGAAACCGGCACGCCGCAGGCGCGCTACGCCTGGCTCGACCTGGACGCCAGCGGCTGGCGCGCGACGCTGCGTGCGGTCGACTACGAGCACGAGACGGCGGCCCGGCGCGCCGAAGCCAACGGCCGCGACGACTGGGCCGACGCGCTGCGCAGCGGCCGCGTCGGCCGGCACGAAGCCGACATCGCCGGCAGCTGACACGGCGGCCGGCGCGCCGCTACGATCGCGGCCGTCGCCGACTGCCACCGCAATGAACCGCCCTGCCCCGAACCCGCCTGGAGCCCACCGATGAACGCCTGGTTTGGCTGGGCGCTGGCCGCGGCCGCCGTCGCCGTGGGTTATGTCGGCTGGGGCTGGCGCGGCGTCGCGCTCGGCGCCACCGTCGTCGTCTTCTGGCTGCTGCTGCAGTTCAGCCGCGCGCTGCGCGCGATGCAGCAGGCGGCGCAGCGCCCGCGCGCCAGCATCGCCAACGCGGTCACGCTGCACGCCCGGCTGGAACGCGGCCAGCGCATGCTGCAGCTGCTGCGCCTGGCCGGCAGCCTGGGCGAGAAGGTGGCCGACGAGCCCGAGACCTTCGTCTGGCGCGACGCCGGCGGCGACGCGGTGCGCGTGCAGCTGCACAACGGCCGTGTCAGCGCCTGGACCCTGGAACGCGCGGCCGGCGCCGACGGCGACGCCCAGGCCCCCGCCGCCTAGAATCGTTGCCCTCCGAACCGCTTTTTCCCCGAGGAATGACCATGTCGATGTCCGACCGCGACGGCAAGATCTGGATGGACGGCGAGCTCGTCGACTGGCGCGACGCGAAGATCCATGTGCTGACGCACACGCTGCACTACGGCTGCGGCGCCTTCGAAGGCGTGCGCGCCTATCACACCGCCCAGGGCACGGCGATCTTCCGCCTGCAGGAGCACACCGAGCGCCTGTTCAACAGCGCCAAGATCCTGCGCATGAAGATCCCGTTCACGCCGCAGCAGGTGATGGACGCGCAGCGCGAGGTCGTGCGCGCCAACAAGCTCGACAGCTGCTACCTGCGCCCGCTGACCTGGCTGGGCTCGGAAAAGCTCGGCGTCAGCCCCAAGGGCAACACCGTGCACCTGATGATCGCCGCCTGGCCCTGGGGCGCCTACCTGGGCGAGGAAGGCCTGCGCCGCGGCATCCGCGTCAAGACCAGCAGCTACACCCGCCACCACGTCAACATCACGATGACGCAGGCCAAGGCGGTGAGCAACTACACGAACTCGATCCTGGCGAACATGGAAGCCACGGACGACGGTTACGACGAGGCGCTGCTGCTCGACGCCTCGGGCTTCGTCTCCGAAGGAGCCGGCGAGAACCTGTTCGTCGTGCGTGGCGGCACCGTCTACACGCCCGACCTGTCGGCCGGCGCGCTCAACGGCATCACGCGCAACACGATCTTCGCGATCTGCCGCGACCTGGGCATCGCCGTGGTCGAGAAGCGCATCACGCGTGACGAGGTCTACATCTCCGACGAAGCCTTCTTCACCGGCACCGCCGCCGAAGTCACGCCGATCCGCGAACTCGACCGCATCGAGATCGGCGCCGGCGCGCGCGGCCCCGTGACCGAGAAGATCCAGGCGGCCTTCTTCGACATCGTCAACGGCCGCAATCCGAAGTACGCCGAGTGGCTCACGAAAGTCTGACCATGAGCGAACCCAAAGCCATCGTCGAGGTCCAGGCGGCCGAGCTCGCCGGCCCGGGCGTCGTTTTCTGCCCGAACCCGAAGATGCCGCTGTGGAGCAACCACCCGCGCGTCTTCATCGACGTCGCGACGACGGGTGAAGGCAGCTGCCCCTACTGCGGCACGCTGTACCGGCTGGCGCCGGGCACCCAGGCTGCGGGCGGCCACTGACGCGGCCCTGCGGCCGCGTCACGGCCGCAGCACCACGTTGAGCCCGGGCCGCAGCTCCGAGGCCGGGATGTAGCCGATGGCGCCGGGCGTGGCCTGGACGAAGTCGATGATCGCGGCCGCCGTCGCCAGCTCGCGCGGCGGCACGCCCTTGCCGACGTGGCGGCGCACGGTCCAGAAGGCGACGTAACGGGCATCGTCGAGCTGCACGACCTGGGTCAGGAAACGCTCGCGCCAGGGCGTGCCCGAGGGGGCATTGACGACCAGCGCGGGCGCGCCGTCGACCGCGACCGCGCGCCCCGTGTACAGGCGCTGCAGCGTCGTGGCGTCGACGTGGGCCATGCCCGGATGGGCGATGACGACGACGCTGTCGGCAGCGCGTGCACCCAGGCACAGCAGCAGGCCGGCGATGAAGGCGAGGAGGGCTCTCATCGGGCGCGCCTCAGAAGCTGAAGCTGTAGTTGAGCGACCACAGGTCCAGATGCGTGTCGTGGATCGTGTCGGAACCCGGCGGCGTCTCGATCAGCCGGCTCAGGTCGCCGACGTGGGTGCGTTTCCACTCGAACTTCAGCTTGCTGCGTGCATCGAGCGCCCACGACGCACCCAGCGCCACCGAGCGCTGGTCGGCGGCCCAGATGCCCTCGGCCATCAGGCGCTGCGCGGCGTTCAGCTGGGCGGCGCCCGGCACGGTGGCGGGCAGCGGGTGCGCGGTGAGCTTGCGGTACCAGTCGCGCGTGCCCTTTGTCGAGCGCAGGCGCGCGAGACTGAGGTAGGGCGTCACGGCACCGAACTCCCGGAACAGCGCGACGTAGCCGCCCGAGGTGTTGGAGCCGAGTTCGGTGTCGCGCTGCAGGTCGCGCGCGTATTCGGCGGCCACGCGCCAGTGGCCGCCCAGGCGCTGCTCCAGGCCGAGCGTGAAGACCCAGTTCGTGATCGTCGACACCGTGCGCACGTCGGGGCCGTAGGGGACGCTGTCGTCGACCTTGTAGAAGCCCGGCAGGCCCTCGCCCAGCGAGACGTAGGGCAGCGTCACCGGCACCTTCTTGCCGTCGGTCTGCGAGGTGCGCACCCGGTGCAGGCCGGCGCGCCACAGGCCACCCGGCTGGCGCAGCGCCAGCACCACGCCCTGCATGTGGGTGTCGATGTCGACGAAGACCGCACCCGGCTCGACGAAGCCGGGCAGGCCGTCGCGCGACCAGAAGCGCGCCGTCGTCGACATGCGGCCGGCATAGGCGTCGAGCGAGAGTTCGTCGGCGCCGAGGCTCCAGGTCCGGGTGGTGGACACGCCGTCGAACTCGTTGGACGGCACGATCGAGTACATCTCGGTCGGCAGCCGCGCCAGGTCGTGCGTCGCGCCGACGTCCAGGATCTCGGAGTGCAGGTACAGCGGCACGCGCATGCGCCCGGCGCGCAGCAGCCAGTCGTCGTCGGGGCGCCAGGCGAGGAAGGCCCAGGTCGGCGTCAGGTCCCAGCGGCTGTCCTTCTCGAGCGACTGCGCCGCCTTCAGCTGCAGCGTCGCCGACCACTTCGGCGCCAGGCTCGCGTCGAGCTGCAGCCCGAGCACGCTGTCGCGGTCGACGCTGCCGCCGTCGTCGACGCTGCGTTCGTAGACCCAGCCGCGGCTGGACTGGGCCCAGCCCAGCGTGCCGAAGCCGGACCACGACAGGTCCAGCGCCAGCGCCGGGGCGGCGGCGGCGGCGAGGGCGGCGCAGGCCAGCGCGTGGTGGAGCCGGTTCCGGGACATGGTTTCCTCTCGTGCTCGTCAGTCCTTGAGCCGCGTCGCGATCTCGACGAAACGGCTCTCGCAGGCCTGCAGCCCCTCGACCAGCAGCGGGTCGAAGTGACGGCCGGCGCCGTCGCCGATCGTGGCCATGGCCTCGGCATGCGACAGCGGCTGCTTGTAGGGCCGGCGGCTGATCAGCGCGTCGTAGACGTCGGCCACCGCCATCAGGCGCGCGGCCAGCGGGATCGCCTCGCCGGCCAGGCCGTCGGGGTAGCCGCTGCCGTCCCAGCGCTCGTGGTGGTGGCGTGCGATCTGCCGCGCGTAGACCAGCATCGCGCCGGCGTCGGCACCGAGGTGGTCGAGCGCACGCTGCAGCAGGTCGCCGCCATGCACGGTGTGGGCCTTCATCACGACCCACTCCTCGGCGCTGAGCGCGCCGGGCTTGAGCAGCACGGCGTCGCGTATCGCCACCTTGCCGATGTCGTGCAGCGGCGCGGCCTTGGCCAGGTCCTCGACCGCCTCGGGCGTGAGCTGCGCCGCCGGCACCTTCGCCGCGTACCAGCCGGCGAGCGCACGCACGTACTCCTCGGTGCGCTTGACATGGTTGCCGGTGGCCTCGTCGCGGAACTCGGCCAGCCCGAGGATCAGGAACAGCGTCGTCTCGCGCAGCCGCTCGGCCTCGCGCCGGCGGCGCTCGAGCTCGCGGCTCAGGTGTGCGTTGCGGTCGTGCAGCACGTCGCGCGCGACCTTCAGCTGCAGCTGGGTGCGCACGCGGGCGCGCACGGTCTCCGGGTTGAAGGGCTTGTGGATGAAATCGGCGCCGCCGGCGGCAAAACCTTCGGCCTCGTGTTCGGGCTTGGTGAGCGCGGTCAGGAACAGCACCGGCACGTCGGCCAGCGCCGGCTCGGCTTTGAGCCGGCGGCAGACCTCGAAACCGTCCAGCCCCGGCATCATCACGTCGAGCACGATCAGGTCCGGCGCCTGGGCGGCGGCGAGCTGCAGCGCGCGTGCGCCGCTGAGCGCGATCTTCACCTGGTACTCGGGCGCCAGCACCTGCGCCAGCAGCGCCAGGTTGGCCGGGGAGTCGTCGACGACGAGCACCGACAGCCGGCGCCCGGATGCGCAGGCTTCGAGCATCGGGTCGGGGCCCGAGGGCAGCGCTTGGACGTTCATGGCGGCGGCAGGGCGGCAAGTGCGGCTTCGAAGTCGAGCGCGTTCATGGCCTGGGTCAGGCGGCGCCGCGCCGGGGGCGCGAGCCCGAGACGCATCGCCTTCTGGTGCGTCTGCCACCAGACGATGGCCTCGCTGTCGGCCGCCTGCAGCAGCAGGCGCAGGCGCGCGATCGCCGCCGCCGGCGCCAGCTGCTGCAGG
>NZ_NRRU01000053.1 GCF_016583785.1 Rubrivivax gelatinosus
GCCCCCGCCGCCGGCTCCGGTCAGCGAAAAGGTCACCTTCGCCGCTGACGCGTTCTTCGACTTCGACAAGGCTGTGCTCAAGCCCGAAGCCAAGACCAAGCTGGACGACCTCGTCGGCAAGACCAAGGGTGTCAACCTGGAAGTCGTGATCGCCGTCGGCCACACCGACGCGACCGGCCCGGACGGTTACAACCAGAAGCTGTCGGTCAAGCGCGCCGATGCCGTCAAGGCCTACCTGGTCGACAAGGGTGTCGAGAAGAACCGCGTCTACACCGAAGGCAAGGGCGAAAAGCAGCCGATCGCCGACAACAAGACCCGCGAAGGCCGCGCGAAGAACCGTCGCGTGGAAATCGAAGTCGTCGGTACCCGCGCCAAGCAGTAAAGCCCCGGAACCCTCGGGTTCCCTTCGAAACCCCGCTTCGGCGGGGTTTCTCGTTTGTCGAGCTTAGGATTCGGTCATGACAGTCAATGCCGATGCCCAGGAACTGGCCAAGTTCAGCGATCTGGCCCACCGCTGGTGGGATCCGGAGAGCGAATTCAGGCCCTTGCACGAGATCAACCCGCTGCGTCTGGACTGGATAGACGGGCTCGCCGGCTTGCGCGGCAAGACCGTGCTCGACGTCGGCTGCGGCGGTGGCGTGCTGTCCGAGTCGATGGCGCGCCGGGCCAGCCATGTCACCGGCATCGACCTGTCGACCAAGGCACTGGGTGTGGCGCGGCTGCATGCGCTCGAATCCGAGCTGCTGAATCTCGAGTACCGCGAGATCGCCGCCGAAGCGCTGGCGGCCGAGCGCCCGCAGAGCTTCGACGTCGTCACCTGCATGGAGATGCTCGAACACGTGCCGGACCCGGCTTCGGTCGTCGACGCCTGCACGCGGCTGGCCAAGCCGGGCGGCTGGGTCTTTTTCTCGACGCTCAACCGCAACCCCAAGGCCTTCCTGTTCGCGATCGTCGGCGCCGAGTACGTGCTCAAGCTGCTGCCGCGCGGCACGCACGAGTACGAACGTTTCATCCGCCCGAGCGAACTGGCGCGCTGGTGCCGTGACGCCGGCCTGTCGCCGGCCGGCAGCCGGGGGCTGCAGTACAACCCGCTGACCAAGCGCTACTGGCTGTCCGACGACACCAGCGTCAACTACCTCGTCGCCGCGCGCAAGCCCGCCTGATGGCCCGCGCCGCCGCGGTGCTGTTCGACCTCGACGGCACGCTCGTCGACAGCGCTCCCGACCTCGCCGGCGCCGCCAACGACCTGCGCCGTGCGCAAGGCCTGGCGCCGCTGCCGTACGAACGCCTGCGTCCCATGGTGGGCACCGGCGCGCGCGGCATGGTCGGCGTCGCTTTCGGGCTGGCTCCCGGAGACCCGGGCTTCGAGGAACTGCGCGACGCCTTCCTGGCGCGTTATGCCGCCCGGCTGCTGGACGAGACCCGCATCTTCGAGGCCATCGAGCCGGTGCTCGCGGCACTCGACGCCGCCGGCTTGCGCTGGGGCATCGTGACGAACAAGGCGATGCGCTACGCCGAGCCGGTGGTGCGTGGCCTGGCGCTGGACGTCCGGGTCGCGGCGCTGGTCGCCGGCGACACGACGCCGTTCTCCAAACCGCACCCCGAACCGCTGCTGGAAGCCTCGCGCCGGCTGGGGGTGTTGCCGACCGATTGTGTCTACGTCGGTGACGACCACCGCGACATCGTCGCCGGCCGCGCCGCAGGCATGCGCACGCTGGCGGCGGGCTGGGGTTACCTCGGCAGCGGCGAGCCGATCGAGGCCTGGGGCGCCGATGCGGTGCTTGCCGATCCGATCGCGCTCTTGCAATGGCTGGAAGTGGCCTAAACTAGGGACCTTGGGACCGACCTGGCTTCGACGTGGGTGCGGAGTCGACGCGGGGCATGCCGAGCACCAGTTCGCTCGTAAATCCACTGGAAACAAAGTAACTGCGAACGACGAACGTTTCGCCCTCGCCGCTTAACACCGGTGAGCCTCGCAACAGTTGGCCGATGGGCTGGGTCTGAGGCGGTAACGCCGAAGACTGCGAGGTCATTCACATTGGCTCGTCCCGTGCCGGGTCACTCGGCTCGGGCCTAAAACCAAGTGACTCGGGGAACGGATAGCGTGCTGCTGCGCGATCCGGTCCCTCAAACTCAAATCAGCCAGCTACGCATGTAGAACCGTCCGGCGATGGCTTGCGGACGGGGGTTCGATTCCCCCCGGTTCCACCATCCAAACCGAAGGCCCCGGCCGCGCAAGCGACCGGGGCCTTTTCTCTGTCTGCCGCCGGCCTCAGCGCCGGTTGGACACGAAGATGCCGCCGACGATGAGCGCGAAGGCGAGCCCGTGGTAGAGATGCGGCGGCTCGCCCAGCAGCGCCGCCGACAGCAGCGCGGCGAACAGCGGCGTCAGGTTGGCGAAGAAGCCGGCGAGCGCCGGGCCGACGGCGCCGACGCCCAGGCCCCAGCAGCGATAGGCCACGACCGATGGACCGACCGCGATGAAGACCAGCGCCGCGACCACCGTCGGCGACCACAGCACCGGCTGCGGCATCCAGATCGCTTCGCCGACCGCCGACAGCGTCGCCCAGGCCAGGCCGAACAGCACCTGCACCATCAGCGCCTCGGCCCAGTTCCAGTCCGGCCGCTGCTCGCCGCTCATGGACGCCGGCGGGCGTGCCAGCTGCCAGCTGTAGCCGGCCCAGGACAGCGCCGCGACCAGGATCCACAGGTCACCGGCGACGAGCCGGATCGAGCCGATCTGCAGCAGGTCGCCGCGTACCAGCACGATGACGACGCCGGCCAGCGACAGCAGCGCCCCGAGCAGCTGCGTCGGCCGCGGCCGCTCGCGGTAGAAGATCGCGCCGACCAGCATCATCCACACCGGGATGCTCGCGGCGATCAGCGTCACGTTGATCGGCGTCGAGGTGTGCAGCGCCAGGTACTGCAGCGCGTTGTAGGCGCCGACGCCCAGCAGCCCGAGCACTGCCAGCGGCCGCCAGCGCGCGCGGATCTCGGCTCGTTTCTCGGGCGTGACGACGGCGCGCCAGCCCAGCGGCAGCAGGATGGCCAGCGCCAGCCACCAGCGCAGGCAGTTCAGCAGCAGTGGGGGCAGGCTGGGCGCGAGCAGGCGGCCGAGCAGGGCGTTGCCTGCCCACAGCATGGCCGGCAGCGTCAGCAACGCTGCGATGCGGGGCGTGAGCGTCATGCCGCGGGCCTCTCGGCGCCGCAGTTCCAGCATTGTTCGAACGGGCCTTCGACGATCTCGTGGCAGCGCGGGCAGGCCCAGGTGTGTTCGGGCGTGCGCCGCCATTCGGCGAGCAGCGCCTCGGCGCGGGCGCGGTCGGTTTCGGTGACCCAGACCTCGGGCAGGCTCTGGTCGGGCGGAATCTCGCCGGCGATGCCGCTGGCGTAGGCGCGCTGGACGCTGCAGGCGACGCCGGCCGCGGCCAGCTGGTCGGCCCACAGCGTGGCCAGTGCGAGGTTGGGTGCTTGAATCAGTCGTCTCATGGGGCGGCGGATCATGCCACTGCCGGCGCCGCCCTTCGCCTTGGCTTAACCTCGCCGGCTGGAATACCGAGAGGAGTTGCCATGTCGCGCGCCATCCAGATCCAGGCTTTCGGCGGCCCCGAAGTGTTGCAGTGCGTCGACCTGCCGGTCGGCGAACCGGGCCCGGGGCAAGTCCGTATCCGCCACCATGCCTGCGGCCTGAACTACATCGACGTCTACCAGCGCACCGGCCTGTACCAGAACCCGTTGCCGCTGGTGCTGGGCATGGAGGGCGCGGGTGTGGTCGAGGCCGTCGGCGACGGCGTTGCGCACCTGCAGGTCGGCGACCGCGTCGCCTACGCGGCGGGCACGCCGGGCGCGTACAGCCAAGCCCGCGTGATGGCCGCGACCCAGGTCGTGCAGCTGCCCGATGGCATCGACTTCGAGACCGGCGCGGCGATGATGCTCAAGGGCCTGACCGCGCAGTACCTGCTGAAGAAGACGCTGCCGGTCGAAGGCCTGGAGCCGGGCGACTGGGTGCTGTTCCACGCCGCGGCCGGCGGCGTCGGCCTGATCGCCTGCCAGTGGGCGCGTGCGCTCGGTCTGCGCCTGATCGGCACCGCCGGCAGCGCCGCCAAGTGCGCGCTGGCGCTCGAATGCGGCGCCACGCAGATGATCGACTACTCGCGCGAGGACTTCGTCGCCCGCGTCAAGGAGATCACCGGCGGGCGCGGCGTCAAGGTCGTCTACGACTCGGTCGGCCGCGACACCTTCGAGGGCAGCCTGTCCTGCCTGCGCCCGTTCGGGCTGTTCGCGAGCTTCGGCAGCTCCTCCGGCCCGGTGCCGCCGTTCGCGCTCGCGACGCTGGCGGCCAAGGGCTCGCTTTACGCCACCCGGGCGACGCTGTTCACCCACATCGCGACGCGCGAACGCACGCAGCAGATGGCCGACGAACTCTTCGACGTCGTCGCCAGCGGCGAGGTGAAGATCCGCATCGACCAGCGCTACGCGCTCGAGGACGTGGCCGAAGCGCACCGGGCGCTCGAAGCGCGGCGCACCACCGGCTCGACCGTGCTGCTGCCCTGACGGCCCTTCAGTCGGCCACCGCGTCACGGTAGGCGTGCCAGGACGCGTGGCCGACCAGCGGCGCCGCCACCAGCAGCCCGAGAAAGCCGGGCAGCAGCGCCAGGCCGACGATGACGACGATCAGCCCGGCCCACAGCGCCATCACCAGCGGCTGGCCCAGCACCAGCCGCACGCTGGTCAGCCCGGCGCTGATGGCGTCGGTGCGGCGGTGCAGGATCATCGGGATCGAGACCGCCGAGATCGCGTAGATCAGCGCCGCGAAGACCGCGCCGACGGCAGCCCAGGCGGCGATGAAGCCGAGGTTGGCCGGCTGCAGCAGCGCCAGCAGCGAGCCGCGGAAGTCGGGCATGCCGTCGAAGCTGAGCGCGAACACGACCAGCGTCGCGCGCCCCCACAGCATCTCCAGCACCAGCAGCACGAAGCCGAAGATCGCCATCTGGCCGCTTCTGGCACGCCAGGCGAGCAGCGAGTCGACGAGAGCCGGCTTCGCGCCGGCCTCGAGCACCTGGCTCGCCCGGTACAGCCCCAGGCACAGGAAGGGGCCCATCAGCAGGAAACCCGCCGACAGCGCCAGCGTCCAGGCCGGCGCCTGTTCGAAGACGAGCAGCAGCAGCCAGCCCATGACGACGAAGCAGGCGCCGTAGAACAGGCCGATCGCCGGGCAGCGGCGGAAGTCGCGCCAGCCGGCGGCGAGCCAGCGCAGCGGCGCACCTGGCGCCAGAGCACGCAGCGGCGGCAGCGAGGACGGCGGCTCGGCCGCGACGTCGGGCGTCTCGAGCGGGGACATGCAGGCCAGCCTAGGCCTGAAGCGTTCGCCTTGATACGGGATAAGTGCGGAGCGCCGCGAGGAGTTCCGCGGGTGGCGCCCGGGGCTACTTGCCGCCGCGGCGCACGCGCAGCACCTCGTCGAGCACGAGGCAGATCGCGCCCAGCGTGATCGCGGCGTCGGCGAGGTTGAAGCTGGGGAAGTAGCCGCCGGCGAACATCGGCTTGAGGAAGCCGAAGCGGAACTGCAGGAAGTCGATGACGTGGCCGTGGATCAGCCGGTCGATGACGTTGCCGACGGCGCCGCCCAGGATCATCGTCACCGCGAAGGCGAACAGCCGCTGCGCCGCGTGGCTGGAGAGCATCCAGACGATGGCGGCCGACGCGATCAGGCCGACGATGACGAAGAACCAGCGCTGCCAGCCGGCGGCGTCGGCGAGGAAGGAGAACGCCGCGCCGCTGTTGTGCACGCGCACGATGTTGAAGAAGCCGGTGACGACGCGGGCTTCGCCGTCCTGGAAGTAACCGAGTATCAGCGTCTTCGTGAACTGGTCCAGGACGACGACGATGAAGGCGAGACCGAGCCAGAACGGCAGGCGGTTGGACGTGCGCGAAGACGTGGCCATGTAGACGGTGCAATGAACGGGCGTGCCGCCGGGCTCGGCGGACGGGGCGCTACTGTAGCGTGCGCCTGTGCCGCGGCGCTCAGGCGTCGAGCAGCCCCTGCAGCTGCGCGGCCAGCGCCTGCACGCGTTCGTGCAGCGTGCGCGCCTGGGCTTCGAGCGCCGCGGCGCCTTCGGCGGCGCGGGCCGCGTGCTCGACCTCGCGCGCCAGCGTCTGTAGCGCCTGGGCGCCGATCGCGCCGCAGGCACCGTGCAAGGAGTGCGCAGCGCCGGCCCAGGACGGCAGGCGTTCGTCGCCGCCGGCCGCCACCAGCGCCGGCATGCCTGCAGCGTAGACCTCGGCGAAGCGTCGGGCCAGGCGTTCGAGCACGTTGGGCCGCCCGCCCACCAGGCGCAGCGCGGCCGCGACGTCGATCTCCTCGACCGCCGCCAGGCGTTCGGCGAAACCGCTGCCCGGCGCCGGCCGGCTTGCGGGCGCCGTCGGCGGCGGCGCCGTCGCCGGCAGCCAGCGCAGCAGCGACGCATACAGCGCCTCCGGGTCCACCGGCTTGGCGACGTGGTCGTTCATGCCCGCTTCCAGGCAGGCCGCGCGGTCCTCGCCGAAGGCGTTGGCGGTCATCGCCAGGATGGGCCCGGCGTAGCCGCCGCGGCGCAGCTCGCGCGTCGCTTCCAGGCCGTCCATCTCGGGCATCTGCATGTCCATCAGCACCGCGGCGTAGTGCCGCGCCCGGCCCATGCGCACCGCCTCGCGGCCGTTGGGCGCGAGGTCGACTTCCAGCCCGACTGCGCGCAGCAACTCCAGCGCGACCTCCTGGTTGATCGGGTTGTCCTCCACCAGCAGCACCGGAGCGCCGGTGCCGCGCGTGCGCAGCAGGCTCTCGGCCTGGCCGGCGGCGCTGGCTGGCAGCGGCTCGGCATCGCCGCGCAGCACACGCTGCAGCGTGTCGTGCAGCGTCGAGGCGGTGATCGGCTTGAGCAGCACGGCGGCGAACTTCGCCGCCTCGGCCTCGCGGTGCATGGCCTCGTCGTCGAAGGCCGTGACCAGCAGCGCCGGTGCCTCGGCCGTCGCCGGCAGCGCGCGCAGCCGGTGCAGCGTCTGGATGCCGTCGAGCTCGGCCATGCGCCAGTCCAGCAGCAGCAGGTCATAGCGGCGGCCGGCCTCGGCGGCTGCGCGCGCGCCGTCGATGGCCGCTTCGCCCGATCCGAAGGCGTCGACCGCAAGGCCGAGACGGCGCAGCCGGTCGGTCAGGGCCTCGCGCGCTTCCGGCAGGTCGTCGGCCAGCAGCGCGCGCAGGCCCGTCAGCCGCGTGTTCGCGGCGCTGCCGCTGGCGTCCAGCGTCAGCCAGGCGCTGAACCAGAAACGGCTGCCGACGCCGGGCTCGCTTTCGGCCCCGGCCTCGCCGCCCATCATCGTCGCCAGGTGGCGCGTCAGCGCCAGCCCCAGGCCGGTGCCGCCGTGGCGCCGGCTGGTCGAGCTGTCGACCTGTTCGAACGCCTGGAACAGCGAGCCCAGGCGCTCGCGCGGGATGCCGCTGCCGGTGTCCGAGACATTGAAGGCGATCAGCACCTGGCCCTCGCGCTCCTGCATCCGGTTGGCCTGCACCCGGACCCAGCCGCGTTCGGTGAACTTGACCGCGTTGGACAGCAGGTTCAGCAGCGCCTGCATCAGGCGCGTCGGGTCGCCGACCAGGCGGTCGGGCACGCTGTCGGTGTCCAGCACCAGTTCGATCTGCTTGCGCTGGGCGTCGGTCGACACGGTCTGGAAGGCGCGTGCCAGCAGCGTGTCCAGCGAGAAGGGAATGGTCTCGAGCTCGAAACGCCCAGCCTCGATCTTGGACAGGTCGAGCACGTCGTTGAGGATCTGCAGCAGGTGCTGCGCCTGGCTGCGGATCTTGCCCAGGCGCTCGCGTTCGGTCGCGTCGCCGGCGTCGCGCAGCAGCAGGTGCGCCAGGCCGATGATCGCGTTCATCGGCGTGCGGATCTCGTGGCTGATGTTGGCCAGGAAGGCGCTCTTGGAGCGGCTCGCGGCTTCGGCGCGGTCGCGCGAGACGACGAGCTCCTCGTTGGCCTGCTGCAGCGCGGTCTCGGCGCGTTTTTGCGCCGTGATGTCGATCGCCATCACGTAGAAGCCGCTGACCTGGCCGTCGCTGCGCCGGTCGGGCACGTAGTGCACGAGCAGGTCCTTGGGCTCGCCCTGGCGCGTGATGCTGCGCTCCAGGCGCTGCATGTCGCCGGCGTAAGTGGCCACTATGTGCTCCTGCTGCCGCTGCACGTAGTCGGCGCCGAGCAGCTCGGCCATCGGCCGGCCGATGATCTCTTCGGGCTGCAGGCCGAACCATTCGCAGTAGCCACGGTTGGCGAACTGGCAGCGCAGCTCGCGGTCCCAGTAGGCGACCAGGCCGGGCAGGCTGTCGGCGATCATGCGCGCGGAGCGTTCGGCCTCGGCCAGCCCGGCGATCGCACGCTTGAGTTCCAGCGTGCGTTCCTCGACCAGGTGCTGCAGGTGCAGGCGGTGGCGCCGCAGCTCCTCGGTGGTGTTGCGGCGTTCGGTGACGTCGTCGAGCGAGGTCACGACGGCCAGCAGCCGGCCGTCGTCCGGGGCGTGCACCGGTTCGGCGTTGAGCCGGAACCAGCGCAGCGCGCCGTCGGGGCCGCGCAGCTGCAGTTCGAGGTCGCGCGCTTCGCCGCCCAGGCCGGCCAGCGACTCGACCGCCTGCAGCGCGGGCTCGCTGGCGGCGTCGATCGGTTCCCAGCCGATGTGGCGCACGTCGCGGCCGCGCAGCCAGTCCACCGGCTGCTGCAGCAGGCGTTCGGCGGCGGGGTTGGCGTCGACGATGCGGCCGTCGGGCGCGCGCACGACGATGCCTTCGTTGAGCACCTCGAAGACCGAACGAAAACGCGCTTCGCTCTCGCGCAGCGCCTGTTCGCCGCGGCGCGTGTCGGTGACGTCGCTGGCGACGCCGACCAGGCCGACGATGCGGCCGCTGCCGTCGCGCAGCGCGGCCTTGCTGACGACGAAGTGGCGCTCGCCGGCGGGTGTCGGCAGGCGCTGCTCGAAGTGCACCGCCTCGCCGCCGTCCAGCACCTCGCGATCGTTGGCCTGGATGTCGGCCGCCACCTCGGGCGGGAAGATGGCGGCGTCGCGCTGGCCGAGCATCGCCTCGCGGCTGAAGCCGGAGCGTTCGCAGGTCACGCGGTTGACGAACAGGTAGCGGCCTTCCAGGTCCTTGGCGAAGATGGCCTCGCCGGCGTTGTCGGCGATGACGTCGAGCATCTGCAGCGTGCGCAGGCGCTCGCGCTCCTCGGCACGTTCGCGTTCGGCCTGAGCCAGGGCCTGGCGGTTGGCGACACTGCGCGCGGTGGCGTAGATGGCCAGCAGCGCCAGCGCCAGCAGCGCGACCGAGGCCGCGGCGCTGCGGCGTGCGGTCGCGTCGATCTCGCTCTGATCGATCTCGAGCATCAGCCACCAGCCGGGCACCGCCAGCGGCAGCGAGACGCCGGTGACCGGCTCGCCGCGGTAGTCGCGCCCGCGCAGCGGCCGGCCCGCCTCGGCCAGGCCGGCGACGACGCGGCCGAGCACGAAATCGGGCTGCGAGACCGGTCGCGACACGCGCAGCGCCGCGTCGGGCACGCGCGCGAGGTCGCTGAGCGCGACCATCTGCTCGCCATCGCGGCGCCAGAGCATGCTCTCGGCGCTGGCGCGCGGTGTCGGCCACACGCTCAGCAGCGGAAACAGGTCGCGCCGCGGGTCGAGGCGGATCGCCACCGCCGCACGCGCCGGCGTCCCGGTGGCGGCCAGCGGCAGCACGATGTCCAGCATCAGCTGGCCCTGCGGGCCGCCGCTGCGGTACAGCGTCGTCTGCTGCACCTCGCCGCTGGTGATGGCCTGGTGCACGGCTTCGCGCAGTTCGGGGCCGATGCCGACCGCGTCCGGCGCGCGCGTCTGCAGCGGGCTGCCGTCGGCGCCCAGCAGCAGCACCTCCTCGGCGCGGGCGATCTCGCGCAACTGCGCCATGCTGGCCGTCAGCGCAGCCTGGGCCTGGGCATCACGCGGCCCGCCGAAGCGGGCTTGCAGATCGGCCAGCAGCTGGCTCGGAACCAGGAAACGCGCGATGTTGCGGCGTTCACGCAGCCAGGAGTCGACCTGGGCGGCGCGCAGTCCGGCGACCGAGCGCAGTTCGGCCGCGGCGCGTTCGCGGCCACGCTCGAACTCGCGTGCGACGAGCACGGCGGTGATCAAGGCCAGAACCACGGCGATCGCGGCCAGGGGCCAGCCGATCGCCGCCAGTGCGGGGCGGTTCCGGGCCCCGGTCGCGCGGCTGCTGCTCACGAGCATAAGGCGCCGCCCCCCCTGCGCGCTGCGGCGTCCGACGGCGACGCATTTTTATCACGTCGCCGTACTTCCGGTACGGTCATTCCTCCCGCGTCGGGACCATGCAGGCGCGGGGAGAACCCGAGTCGCGGGTGGGCTCCTCAGGCCGCGGCCCGCGTTCGGGCCCCGGCCACGTGGCGCCACCGCCTGGCGTGCTCAGGCCACGCGCCGCGCTTCGCCGTCGCCGTAGAGATTGCTGGTGCAGCGGCCGCACAGGCCCGGATGCGCCGGGTCATGGCCGACGTCGTCGCGCCAGTGCCAGCAGCGCTCGCACTTGGTGTCGGCCGACGCGGTCACCGTCACCGCCAGCTCGTCGGCGGCGGCCAGCGCCACCTTCGAGGTGATCAGCACGAAGCGCAGGTCGTCGCCTAGCGAATTCAGCAATTCGAGCTGGGCCGCCGGGGCCGCGATCGTCACGTTGGCCTGCAGCGAAGAACCGACCGCACCGGTGGCGCGCACCGCCTCGATCTCCTTGTTGACGCGCTCGCGCACCGCGCGCACGTCGGCCCACCTGGCCAGCAGTTGGGCGTCGGGCGCCGGGAACTCGAGGTAGGTCTCGGTGAAGATCGACGGCGTTGTGCCGACCAGCTTCCAGGCTTCCTCGGCGGTGAAGCTGAGGAAGGGCGCCATCCAGCGCAGCATCGCCTGGGTGATGGTCGCCAGCGCGGTCTGGGCGCTGCGGCGGGCCAGCGACTTGGGCGCCGTCGTGTACAGCCGGTCCTTCAGCACGTCGAGGTAGAACGCGCCCAGGTCCTCGCTGCAGAAGACCTGCAGCTTGGAGACCACCGGGTGGAACTCGTAGACCTCGTAGTGCGCCAGGATCTCGGCCTGCAGCTCGGCGGTGCGCGCCAGCGCCCAGCGGTCGATCTCGAGCAAATCGTCGGGCGCGACCGCGTCGGTCTTGGCGTCGAAGTCCGAGGTATTGGCGAGCAGGAAACGCAGCGTGTTGCGGATGCGGCGGTAGGCGTCGACGACACGCGCCAGGATCTTGTCGTCGCCGGCGATGTCGCCCGAGTAGTCGCTGGCGGCAACCCACAGGCGGATGACTTCGGCGCCCAGCGTCGAGCTGACCTTCTGCGGCTCGATGCCGTTGCCCAGGCTCTTGCTCATCTTGCGGCCCTGGCTGTCGACGGTGAAACCGTGCGTCAGCAGGCCGCGATACGGCGCGCGACCGTACAGCGCGCAGGCCAGCAGCAGCGAGCTGTGGAACCAGCCGCGGTGCTGGTCGTGGCCTTCGAGGTAGAGGTCGGCCTCCGGGCCTTCCTTGTGATAACCCTCGGGGTGCTGGCCGCGCAGCACGTGCCAGAAGGTCGAGCCCGAGTCGAACCAGACCTCCAGGATGTCGCTGCTCTTGGTGTAGAGCGCGGCGTCCTCGGCGCCCAGGATCTGCTCGGCCGTCGTGCGGCTCCAGGCCTCGATGCCGCCGGCTTCGACGATGTCGGCGGCCTGGTCGAGGATCTCCATCGTGCGCGGGTGCAGGTCGCCGGTTTCCTTGTGCAGGAAGAAGGGCAGCGGCACGCCCCAGCTGCGCTGGCGGCTGATGCACCAGTCGGGGCGGTTGGCGATCATGTCGCGCAGCCGCGCTTTGCCGTTCTCGGGGTAGAAGCTCGTCGCCTCGATCGCGTCCAGCGCCATCCGGCGCAGCGACTGCGGCGCCTTGTCCTTCGTGAAGACGCCCGCGCCCTCGTCCATGCGGATGAACCACTGCGCCGCGGCACGGTAGATCACCGGGCTCTTGTGGCGCCAGCAGTGCGGGTAGCTGTGGGTGATGGTCTCGGTGGCGAGCAGCCGGCCGGCGGTCTTCAGCGTGTCCAGGATGACCGGCACCGCCTTCCAGATGTTCTGGCCGCCGAAGAGCGGGAAGTCGGCGGCGTAGCAGCCGTTGGCCTGCACCGGGTTCAGGATCTCGTCGGTCTTCATCCCGTGCGAGACGCAGGAGTTGAAGTCGTCCAGGCCGTAGGCCGGCGCGCTGTGCACGATGCCGGTGCCGTCGTCGGCGGTGGCGTAGTCGGCCAGGTAGACGGGGCTCAGGCGGTCGTAGCCCGGGTCGGTGTCGGCCAGCGGGTGGCGGAAGTCGAGGCCGCCGAGCTTTTCGCCCTTGGTCGTCGCGACGACCGTGCCTTGCAGGCCGTAGCGCGCCAGGCACTTCTCCACCAGGCTCTCGGCCAGCACCAGCAGGCCGCGTTCGGTGTCGACGAGCGCGTAGTCCAGCGCCGGGTTCAGGTTCAGCGCCTGGTTGGCGGGGATGGTCCAGGCGGTCGTCGTCCAGATGACGACGAAGGCCGGCTTGGCGAGCGTGGCCAGGCCGAAGGCCGCGGCGAGCTTGTCGGGTTCGGCCGCCGGGAAGGCGACGTCCAGCGTCTGGCTCTTCTTGTCGGCGTACTCGATCTCGAACTCGGCCAGCGAGCTGCCGCAGTCGAAGCACCAGTAGACGGGTTTGAGGCCGCGGTAGACGAAGCCGCGCTCGATGACGCGCTTGAAGGCGCGGATCTCGCCGGCCTCGTTGGCCGGGTCCATCGTCGCGTAGCGATGCTCCCAGTCGCCGAGCACGCCCAGGCGCTTGAAGTCGGCCATCTGCTGCGCGATCTGCTCGGTGGCGTAGGCGCGGCTCTTGGCCTGCATGTCGTCGCGGCTCAGGTGGCGGCCGTGCTTCTTCTCGATCGCGTTCTCGATCGGCAGGCCGTGGCAGTCCCAGCCGGGCACGTACTGGGCGTCGAAGCCCTTGAGCTGGCGCGCCTTGACGATCATGTCCTTCAGGACCTTGTTCACCGCGTGGCCCATGTGGATGGCGCCGTTGGCGTACGGCGGGCCGTCGTGCAGCACGAACAGCGGTTTGCCGCAGCGTGCGTCGCGCAGGCGCTTGTAGAGGCCTTCGTCCTGCCAGCTCTTGATCCACGCCGGCTCGCGCTTGGCGAGATCGCCGCGCATCGGGAACGGGGTGTCGGGCAGGTTCAGCGTCGCGCGGTAGTCGGGCGCGGCGGCTTTCGTGGAGTCGGTCATGTCGGTCGGCACCGGGCGGTGCGAAGGCGGTGCAAAAAGCGTTCGTCGGGGCGCGCACGATGCGTGCGGCGCGATGCGGGTGCGCTCAGGCGCGTGCGGGCGGCGTGCGCGTAATTCGGTCGCGCGTCGTCTGCCGCCGCGTGGAGGTTTGCCGCCACGACGGGTCGAGCCGAACGATGGACAATCGCATCCGCCGATTCTACCGAGGCGCTGCTTTGAGGCTCCGCACCCGTCCGCCGGCGCTGGCCCTGACGCTTTTCGTCGCGGCCGCGGCATGGGGCGAAGAGGCGCCGCCCCCGGCCGCACCCGATGCGGCGGCGGTGGAACCGGACGACGACGACGCCCCGCCGCGGCGCCGCATCGAAGGCGCCGTCGGCCTGCTCGTCTCCTGGGGCAGCTCCAACCACGGCCGCGGCGGGCCCGACACCACGATCGAACCCGGCTTCTACCTGCGCTGGGGCCGGCTCAGCGCGACCAACGCCAGCGCCTTCGCGGTCCGGCGCGCCGACGACGTGACGCGCGGCCTGGGGCTGGACCTCACGCGTGGCAGCCGGCTGCGCACCAACCTGTCGCTGCGCTACGACCGCGGCCGCGACGACGACGAACCGGCGCTCAAAGGCCTGGGCGACGTGCGCTCGACGCTGCGTGCCCGGCTGGGTGCGAGCTGGCGGCTGGACGAGGGCTGGCGCGTGTCGGGCGGCTGGAGCCCCGACCTGCTGGGCCGCGGCGGCGGCGCTTTCGTCGACCTGGGCCTGTCGCGCGAACGCCCGCTGG
Source organism: Rubrivivax gelatinosus (assembly GCF_016583785.1). Taxonomy (GTDB): domain Bacteria; phylum Pseudomonadota; class Gammaproteobacteria; order Burkholderiales; family Burkholderiaceae_C; genus Rubrivivax; species Rubrivivax gelatinosus_B. The sequence continues at coordinate 14,089 of NZ_NRRU01000053.1, forward strand.
CGCCGCGCATGCGCTGGAACGCCTCGCTGCGGCTGACGGCGGCAGACAGCCGCTACATGCAGACCTACTACGGCATCGACGCGCAGCAGGCGGCGGTTACCGGCTACCCGGTCTACTCACCCGGCGCCGGGCTGCGCGACCTGCAGGCGGTGCTCGGCATCCGCCACGAACTCTCGGACGACTGGGTCGCGCTGGCCGGGGTCACGCTGCGCCGGCTGCTGGGGCCGGCCGCCGACGGGCCCTCGGTCACCGACAAGACCGGCTGGAGCCTCGGCTGCGGCCTCGGCCGGCGCTTCTGAGCGCGCCTCAGCCCGGGTGGGCGGCGAACCAGGCGCGTGCGTCGGCCTCGTCCTGGGCGATGCCGTCGCGCAGCGCCTCCAGCGAGGGGTAGCGGCGCTCGTCGTGCAGCTTGTGCAGCAGTTCGACTCGCAGCACGCGGCCGTAGCCGGCTTCCGGGCCCAGCGGCCATTCCAGGCAGTGGGCTTCCAGCAGCACGCGACCGGCGTTCTCGACCGTCGGCCGCGTGCCCAGACTGGCGACCGCGGGCAGCGCACGCGCACCCAGGCCGTAGACACGCACGACGAAGATGCCGCCGGCGGCAGGGCGTGGGTGCGGGAAACGCAGGTTCAGCGTGCGAAAGCCGAGTTCGCGGCCGAGCTTGCGGCCGTGGATCGCGTGGCCGCTGATCGAATACGGCCGCCCCAGCAGCACCGCGGCGCGCTTCATGTCGCCGCTGCCCAGGGCCTGGCGCACCGCCGAGCTGGACACGCGCAGCCCGTGCACCTCGTAGCTCAGCATGCGCGCGACGTCGAATCCCAGGCGTGTGCCGGCGTCGTCGAGCAGCGCGTAAGTGCCTTCGCGCCGGGCGCCGAAGCGGAAGTCGTCGCCGACGAGCACGTAGCGCGCGTTCAGGTTCTTCAGCAGCACCTGCTCGACGAAGGCGTCGGGCGCCAGCGAGGCCAGGCGTTCGTCGAAACGCGCGACGACGACGTGGTCGACGCCGCAGCGCTCCAGCTCCGCGAGCTTGTCGCGCAGCGTGGCGATGCGTGCCGGCGCGCGTGCCGGGTCGCCGGCGCGGCGCGCGAAGAAGTCGCGCGGGTGCGGCTCGAAGGTCATCACGCACGAAGCCAGGCCGCGGTGCCGGGCCTCGTTGACCAGCATCGCCAGCATCGCCTGGTGGCCGCGGTGCACGCCGTCGAAGTTGCCGATCGTCAGCGCGCAGCCGGCCTGGCGCAGGCCGGGGTGGTCGAATCCTCTGAAGACGCGCATGGCGGCGGATTATCCGGTGGCCCGCCGCCCGCCCGCCGGTGGGCGGCGCCGGGCGGCGTGACGCAGTCGTGGGTTCAGGCGCGGGCTTCGAGATCGGCCGGTTCGACCCAGCGCCACTGGCCCGGCGCCAGATCGGCCGGAAGCTGCAAGGCGCCGACGGCGCTGCGGTGCAGCGTCTCGACGCGGTTGCCGGCGGCCGCGACCATGCGCTTGACCTGGTGGTAACGGCCTTCGGCCAGCACCAGACGCAGCCCGTGCTCGGCGGTGCGTTCGGCCTCGAGCGCACGCACCGGCGCGGGGTCGTCGTCGAGCACCACGCCGCGAAGCAGGTTCGCGACCATGGCGTCGTCGACCGGATGTTTGGCGACGACTTCGTAGACCTTGGGCACGTGGTGCTTGGGGTTGGTCAGGCGGTGGATCAGCTTGCCGTCGTCGGTCAGCAGCAGCAGGCCGGTCGTGTCTTCGTCGAGACGGCCGACCGGCTGCAGGCCGCGTGTGCGCAGCGGCAGCGGCAGCAGGCTCATCACGCTCGGGTGGTGCCGGGGCTTCTGCGAGCACTCGGTGCCGGCGGGTTTGTGCAGCATCACCAGCGCCGGCTCGCGGAACGGCCAGGCGCGGCCGTCGACCTCGAAGACGAGGCCGGCGGTGTCGAAGTCGGCGCCGGGCTCGTCGGCGAGTTCGCCGGCGATGCGCACCGCGCCGCTGGCGATCAGGCCGGCGCAGACGCGCCGCGTGCCGAAGCCCTGGGAGAAGAGGATTTGTTCGAGTTTCATGTAGCGGCCCATTCTCGCGCCGATGGCAGACCGGGCAGGCCGGTGGCGCTCAGCACCGCATCCAGCACCGCCGCGGCGACGGCTTCGGCGGCGAGCACGTGCAGCAGCGTCGCTGGCGCCGGGCCGGCGCGGCCGGTGGCGAGCGCGAACAGCGTGTCGCCGTCGCTCGCGGTGTGCACCGGGCGGATGCAGCGCGCCAGGCCGTCGTGGCCGGCGGTCGCCAGACGCTGGCAGCCGGCCTTGTCGAGCCGGGCGTCGGTGGCGACGACGCCTATCGTCGTCGCGCCGCCCAGCACCGGCGTGCCGGTCTCGCCGGCGAGGAAGCTGGCGATGCTGTCGCGCAGGCGGCTGCCGTCGGCGCTGCGGGCGCCGGCGAGGATGCGGCCCGAGTCTGGCTCGACGACGTCGCCGACGGCGTTGACGGCGACCAGCGCCGACACCGTGAAGCCGGCCGCGCGGCGCGAAGCCGTGCCGATGCCGCCTTTCATCGCCTGCCCGGCGCCGAAGAGTTTGCCGACGCTGGCGCCGGCCCCGGCACCGACGCTGCCGCGCGCGAACGCGCCGCTGCTGGCCGCTTCGCAGGCGGCGTAACCGGCGTTTGCGCCGGGGCGCTCGCGCGGGGCGAGCCAGAGGTCGAACAGCACCGCCGCCGGCACGATGGGCACACGCGCCGGGCCGACGGCCAGGCCGTGGCCACGTTCGTCCAGCCAGCGCATCACGCCGCCAGCGGCGTCCAGGCCGAAGGCGCTGCCGCCGGACAGCAGCAGCGCGTGCACCTGCCCGACGCTGTTCTCGGGGCGCAGCAGGTCGGTCTCGCGCGTGCCGGGCGCGGCGCCGCGCACGTCGACGCCGGCGACCACGCCTTGCGGGCAGAGCACGACGCTGCAGCCGCTGCGCGCGTCGGCCAGCGTGTGGTGGCCGACGGCCAGGCCGGCGACGTCGGTCAGTGCGTCCAGGGTTTCGGGCATGCCGGCACTGTAGCGGCCGGCGCCGGTTCTCAGACGAAGACGCCGGCCGTGTCTTCCATGCGCGCCGAGACCTCGCCCAGGTGGTGCAGGCTGTCGCCGAAGACGAACTCCAGCGCCGTCAGGCGCTTGAAGTAGTGGCTGCCGGCGTATTCGTCGGTGACGGCTATGCCGCCGTGCAGCTGCACGCACTGCTGGCCGACGAAACGCATCGATTGCCCCAGCTGCACGCGCGCCTGGGCGACGGCGCGGCGGCGTGCGGGCGCGGCGTCGCCGAGTTTCAGCGTCGCGTAATAGCTCATCGAACGCGCCAGCTCGAGCTGCATCTTGACGTCGGCGATGCGGTGGCGCAGCGCCTGGAAGCTGGCGATGGGCACGCCGAACTGGCGCCGTGTGTTCAGGTAGTCGGCCGTCATCGCGACCAGCCTGTCCATCACGCCGGCGGCTTCGGCGGCGAGGCCGGCCAGGCCGATGTCGACCGCGTGTTCGAGCAGCTCGATGCCGTCCTCGGCGATCAGCGCCGCGGGCGCCGCGTCCAGCGTGATGTCGGCGATGCGCGCGCCGTCGTGCGTCGGCAGGCCGTGGCGCTGCACGGCGGCGGCCTCGACCAGGAACATGCCGATGCCGGCGCGGTCGCCGTCGGCGCCGGCGATGCGCGCTGTCACGACGAAGGCGTCGGCTTCGTCGCCGGCCGGCACCACGCCCTTGGTACCGCTGAGGGTCCAGCCCTCGCCGTTGCGCACGGCGCGGGTGCCGACGTGGTCCAGGCGCCAGCGGGCGCGGCGTTCCTGATGCGCCAGCACGACCAGCGCCGACCCTTCGGCGATGCGCGGCAGCCAGGCCGACTGCAGCGCCGCCGGTGCGGCGGCCAGCAGTGCCGGCGCGACCAGCGCCGCGTGCACGTAGGGCGCGTTGACGAGGCCGCGGCCCAGCTCCTCGTTGACCACCATCGCCTCGACCGGGCCGAAACCCAGGCCGCCGTGATCGGGGTCTATCGCCAGCCCGGTGAGCCCGAGGCCGGCCAGTTCGTCCCAGACCGCACGTGTCGCGCCGCCGGCCTTGGCGATGGCGTGCCGGCGTTCGAAGCCGAAACCCTTGTCCACCCAGCGCTGCACCGCCTCGCGCAGTGCCAGCTGGTCGTCGCTGAAGTCGAAGTCCATCGTCAGGCTCCCAGGACCGTCTGCGCGACGATGTTGCGTTGCACCTCGTTGGAGCCGCCGTAGATCGTCGTCTTGCGCAGGTTGAGGTAGCTGCCGGTGAGCGGCGCCAGATGCGCGTCCGCGCTCTGCCAGCCGGCGCCGGCCGCTTCGCGCCGCAGCGCCACCGTGTACGGGCCGCCGGCGATCATCATCAGCTCGGCGTAACGCTGCTGGATCTCGCTGCCGCGGATCTTCAAGAGGCCGGCGATGTCCAGGCTCTGCTTGCCGCTCTTCTCGGCCGACAGCACGCGCAGCACCAGCATCTCGAGCGCGACGATGTCGACCTCGAGCAGCGCGATCTGGTCGCGCAGCCGCGGCTCGTCCCAGACGCCCTCGGCCTTGGCGGTCGCCTTCAGCCGCTCCAGCTCGCGCTTGGCGCGGTTGACGTCGGCGATGTTGGTGCGTTCGTGCGCCAGCAGCAGCTTGGCGTAGGACCAGCCCTTGTTCTCCTCGCCGATCAGGTTCTCGGCCGGCACCTCGACGTCGTCGAAGAAGACCTCGTTGATCTCGGGCTCGCCGTCGAGCATGACGATCGGGCGCACGCTGACGCCGGGGCTCTTCATGTCGATCAGCAGGAAGCTGATGCCGGCCTGCGGCTTGCCCTCGGTGCCGGTGCGCACCAGGCAGAAGATCCAGTCGCCGTACTGCGCCAGTGTGGTCCAGGTCTTCTGGCCGTTGACGACGTAGACGCCGCCGCGGCGTTCGGCGCGGGTCTTCAGCGACGCCAGATCCGAGCCGGCGCCGGGTTCGCTGTAGCCCTGGCTCCACCAGACCTCGCCGCTGGCGATGGCCGGCAGGAACCGCCGCTGCTGCTCGGGCGTGCCGAAGGCCATGATCACCGGCGCCACCATCACCGGGCCGAAGGGGATGATGCGCGGCGCCCCGGCGAGCGCACATTCCTCCTCGAACAGGTGTTTCTGTACCGCGCTCCAGCCGGGGCCGCCGAAGGCCCGGGGCCAGCCGGCCGCGAGCCAGCCCTGCTGGCCCAGCAGCCGGGCCCAGCGCTGGTGGTCGTCGCGCGACAGCGTGGCCGCGGCGCGCACCTTGTCGCGGATGTCGGGCGGCAGCTTCGCGGCCACCCACTCCCGGACCTGGCGGCGGAACGCCAGCTCCTCGTCGGTGAAGTCGAGGTTCATCGTCGTCTCCTGCGGGCCGGCTGCAGTGGCCGTGGCCTTGTCGGCGCGTTGTAGCACGCACCCCGCAGGCGGCTTGTCCCTGCCGGGACAGCGCGCCGGTCAGCGCGCCTGGAGCCGCAGGACGTCGGTGTCGCGCTGCATCCGGAAGCGCGACAGGAAGCTGTTGCCGAGCAGCACCATCGGCATCGATTGCGGCACGACGACCGCCTGCACCTGGTTGATCTCGACCTCGCCGACACGCACGCGCGCCAGCGTCACGCGGTAGGCGGCGGCGCTGCCGTTGGCGGTCTGCACCATGCCGGGTTCGCCGCTGCGCCAGGCGATGCCCAGGCGGTCGGCCTCGGCCTGGCCGAGCGCGATCAGCGTCGCGCCGGTGTCGACCATGAAGTTCACCGGCCGGCCGTTGATCGAGCCCTGGGTGACGAAGTGGCCGCCGGGGCCGGCGGGGATGACGATCTCGCGGCTGCCCGAGACCACGCCGCCGCTGCCGGCGACGCGCGCGGTGCCGCCGCCGGTGCGCAGGTCCAGGCGCTGGCCGCCGCGTTCAACGACGGCGCCATCGGCGTCGAGCTGGATCAGCTTGACGCCGCGGGCGCTTTCGCCCACTCCCAGCGTCAGCGTCTGGCCGTCGACGACCAGCAGCGCCCTGCGCCCCATCTGGCCGGCGAGCGAGACTTCCTGCGCCGCGGACGGAAGCGGCGCTGCCAGAAGCGCCGCCCACAACGCCATCAGCGGCTGCCAGCGCCGCCAAACCGCGGTCCGAATCCCCCCGGGGACAGGCTGCCGCAGGCGGCCGGGGGGTGTCATTCCCGGAAGTTGTCGAAGGTCAGCGGCAGGTCGGCGATTTCCTTGCGCAACAGCGCCATCGCCTGCTGCAGGTCGTCCTTCTTGCCGCCGGTGACCCGCACCGCGTCGCCCTGGATCGAAGCCTGCACCTTCAGCTTGCTGCTCTTGATCGCCTGCTGGATCTTCTTCGCGTGTTCGGCGTCGATGCCGGCCTTGACCTTGACGACGAGCTTCAGCTTGTCGCCGCCGAGCTTCTGGGGTTTGGCCGACAGGTCGAGGAAACGCACGTCGACGTCGCGTTTGGCCAGGCGCGCGAGCAGCACGTCGCGCACCTGGTCGATCTGGAAGTCGCTGTCGGCATAGAGCGTGAGTTCACGCTCCTTGGCCGATTTCTCGCTGAATTCGACCTTCGCGCTTGACCCCTTGAAGTCGAAGCGGTTGCCGATTTCCTTGTTCGCCTGGTCGAGCGCGTTGCGCAGTTCGACCAGATTGGGCTCGAGGACGGTATCAAAGCTGGGCATGGGAAAATTCTGCCATGTCCTTCGACGTTTCCCCGCTGCAGATCGAGGCCCGCGTTTCGCTGCGCGAGCACAACAGCTTCGGCCTGCCCGCCGTCGCCCAGACCCTGGTGCGCGTGCGCTCCGACGCCGACGTGCGCCGCGTCGTCGACCACCCCGAACTCGGCCGCGCGCCCAAGCTGATCCTGGGCGGCGGCAGCAACCTCGTGCTGACGCGCGACGTCGCCGCCGCAGTCCTGAAGGTCGAGATCGCGGGCCGGCGCCTCGTCGCCGAGACCGCCGACGCCTGGATCGTCGAGGCCGGCGCCGGCGAGCGCTGGCACGACTTCGTCACCTGGACGCTGGAGCAGGGCCTGCCGGGGCTGGAGAACCTGGCGCTGATCCCGGGCACGGTGGGCGCGGCGCCGGTGCAGAACATCGGCGCCTACGGCGTCGAGCTGAAGGACCGCTTCCATTCGCTGGACGCGGTCGACCTGGTCACCGGCCGCAGCGTCACGCTGGACGCCGGCATGTGCCGCTTTGCCTACCGCGACAGCGTCTTCAAGCACGAACTGGCCGGCAAGAGCGTCGTCACGCGGGTGCGTTTTCGCCTGCCACGGCCCTGGCTGCCGGTGCTGGGTTATCTCGATCTCGAACGCAAGATGGCCGAGACCGGCAATACGAGCCCCGACGCGCGCACGATCTACGACTGGGTGTGCGCGATCCGCCGCGCCAAGCTGCCCGACCCGGCCGTAATCGGCAACGCCGGCAGCTTCTTCAAGAACCCGGTGGTCAGCGCCGAGCAGTGCCGCGACATCATCGAACGCGACCCCGAGATCGTGCACTACCCGATGCCCGACGGCAGCGTGAAGCTGGCCGCCGGCTGGCTGATCGACGCCTGCGGCTGGAAAGGCAAGTCGGTCGGCCGCGCCGGTGTCTACGAGCGCCAGGCGCTGGTGCTGGTCAACCGCGGTGGCGCCAGCGGTGCCGAGGTCGTGACGCTGGCGCGTGCGATCCAGGAAAGCGTCTACGGGCGCTTCGGCATCCGGCTGGAGCCCGAGCCGGTGATCGTCTGAGCCTCAGCCGAGCGCGCTGTCCAGCACCATCATCAGCACGAAGCCCAGCATCAGCCCGACGCTCGCCCGGCGCGAGTGGCCGCGGCGCTGCGACTCGGGGATGAGTTCGTGGCCGACGACGAAGATCATCGCGCCGGCGGCGAAGGCCAGGCCCCAGGGCAGCAGCGCCGCCGACGAAGCCAGTGCCGCGGCTGCTGCCACGGCGGCCAGCGGTTCGACCAGCCCCGACGCGGCGCCGATGCCGGCGGCGGCGTAGCGCCCGACGCCCGCGGCCTGCAGCGCGAGCGCGACCACCAGGCCCTCGGGCACGTCCTGGATCGCGATGCCGGTGGCCAGGGCCAGCGCGCCGGCGCTGTCGCCGCCGGCGGCGGCGACGCCGATCGCCAGCCCTTCGGGCACGTTGTGCAGCACGATCGCGAGCACGAACAGCGTCACGCGCCGGCGGCGTTCAAGGTCGCCGCCGCCCGGGCCTATGCCGTGGGCATGCGGCAGCACGTGGTCCAGCAGCATCAGCAGCAGCGCGCCGGCCAGCAGCGCGGCGCCGACGCCGAGCGCACGCGGCCACGGGCCCAGCCCCGCCTGCGCGGCTGCGTGCAGCGCCGGCACGAGCAGCGAGAAGCAGGCGGCCGCCAGCATCACGCCGCCGCCGAAGCCGAGCAGCGTGTCCTGGGTGCGCGCGGCCGGGGCCCGCGCCAGCAGCACCGGCAGCACGCCGAGCGCGGTCGCCAGCGCGGCGGCGGCGCCCAGCGCCAGTGCCGTCGTCACGGCTTCGGCCGGCGGCAGCAGTTGCCAGCCGCGCCACAGCGCCAGCAAAGCGCCGGCGGCGCACAGCAGCAGCCCGCAGCGCTGCTGCAGCCTCAGGCGGCTGGCGACTTCGCGCGGGGCGGGGGCCGGGCGCGGCTCGGGCCTGGATCGCACCCGGGTGTTCGGCATCGGGTACTCGATCATCGGGAGGCGGGGCCGCTGATGCGCCAGGAGAAACGCGCCAGCCGCAGCGTCAGCGCCTGCAGCCGCGCCGCCTGTTCGTCGTCGTCGACCAGCATCCCCAGGCGCGCCAGCGGGCGCCCGGTGGCGTCCAGGCAGGTCAGCCGCCAGGCGCTGGGCAGCAGGGCGTCCTCGGCCGTGTCCAGCAGCAGCTTGAGCATCTGTTCGTGCACCGACCAGGCCGCTTCGGGCCGGGCCTGGGCGAGGTGTTCGCCATGGCGCAGATAGGAACAGACGAGGCGCGGTTCGTCCGGGTCCAGCGCCAGGCGCACATGCATCGCCTGGCGCTGCCAGCACTGGCGCACCGATGCGTGCGAATGGGAATGGCAGGACATGGCAGCGAACTCCTCGGGTTGGCATGCACCTGAGGCTGGCCGCGGGCTGGCGTGCACGATTCGGCGGCGCAAGGCGCGCACGCCGTGTGTCCATGCTACATGAGAATCGTTCGCATTTGTGAAGTCCGGACTGCGAGCGGCTGCCGTCCGGCCGGGGGTGTCTAGACGGCAGCCCCGGCCGGCAGCGGCAGGCCGGCGGCGATCGCGGCGGCGCGTGTGGCCGGCAGCAGGTCCGCGAAGCGCTGCACGTGGCGCGCGATCTCGTGCGCCGGCAGGTGGCTCGCGCCTTCGTGCAGCGTCTCGGCGGTGGCCGCCAGCGCCGCCAGGCCCAGGTTCAGCGCCGCGCCACGTGCGGCGTGGGCGTTGACACGCAACTCCAGCGGCTGCGCGTCGCGCACCGCCGCACGCAGCCGCTGCACCAGCTGCGGCCCCTGGTCGAGGAAGCTGTGCACCATCGCGGCCAGGCGCTCGCGCGGCATCGCCTGCAGCGCGAGCGCGACCGCCGCCGTGTCCACCAGCGGCGGGCTCTCGCCGCCGGCCGCCGCCGGTTCGGGGGCCGCGGGCTCGGGCGCGAAGTCGGCACCGCCGGTGCTGCCGAAGAAGCGGCGCAGCGAGGCGGCGAGCTTGGGCGGGCTCACCGGCTTGGTCAGGAAGTCGTTCATGCCGGCGACCAGGCAGCGGTCGCGCGTCTCGGTGAAGGCGTCGGCGGTGAGTGCGACGATGGGCACGGTGGCCGCGGCGGCATCGGGCAGGGCGCGGATCGCACGCGTCGCGGCGATGCCGTCCATCTCCGGCATGTGCAGGTCCATCAGCACGATGTCGAAGGGTTTGCCTTCGGCAGCACGCATCGCCTCCACCGCTTCCCGGCCGTTGGTGGCGAAGACGGCGTCGTGGCCCAGGCGCTCGAGCAGCGCTGCCATGTACTGGCGGTTGACGACGTGGTCCTCGGCGATCAGCACGCGCAGCGGCCGTGGCGGCGGCGGCGCGTCGCCGGGCAGGGTGCGGGGCGCCGGCACCGCCTGCACCGGCCGCAGCGGCATGCGGAAGCTGAAGCTGCTGCCTTCGCCGGGTTTGCTGGTGACGGTGATGTCTCCGCCCATCAGCCGCGCCAGGTTGCGCGAGATCTCCAACCCCAGGCCGGTGCCGCCGTGGCGGCGCGAGCGCGAGCTGTCGCCCTGGGCGAAGCGGCGGAACAGCGTGCCGAGCGTCGCCTCGTCGATGCCGATGCCCTGGTCGCTGACGACGAACACGAGCTCGGCCATGGCCTCGTTGTCGCGGGCCTGCACGTCGAGCACGATGGCGCCGTGGTCGGAGAACTTGATCGCGTTGGACAGCAGGTTGAACAGCACCTGCTTGACGCGCGTGGCGTCGCAGAGCACCCGTTCGGGCAGGGCCGGGTCGGTGCCGATGTGCAGCGCCAGCGCCTTGGCGTGGGCCTGCGGCCGCATCAGCGCCTCGACGTCGCGCAGCAGCGCACGCAACTCCACCGGTGCCGGCGACAGCACCATGCGGCCGGATTCGAGCTGCGACATGTCGAGGATGTCGTTGAGGATCGCCAGAAGGTGGTCCGCCGACTCGGCCGCGGTGCGCAGATAGCCCACCTGCTGCTGGTTGAGCCCGGTGTCGCGCAGCAGCGAGAGCATGCCCAGCAGGCCGTGGAAGGGCGTGCGGATCTCGTGGCTCATGTTGGCGAGGAAGGCGCTCTTGGCCTCGCTCGCGGCTTCGGCGTCGCGGCGGGCGCTGCGCAGGTGTTCGGCGAGGTCCTCGAGCGCGGCGCGGCGGCGGTCGAGCTGGCGCATCTGGCGCAGCGCCAGCAGCGCGAAGGCCAGCGTCAGCGCCGACAGCGACACCGTCAGGCCGATGCCGACCAGGTTGTGGCTCTGCACCGTCGCGTTGCGCGCCGCGATCTGCTCGCCGACGCGGTGCGCCGCGCGCAGCGACAGGCCGTGGATCTCGGCACCGAGCGACATCAGCTCGGGTTCCAGCTCCTGCAGCGCCACGCGTGTCGGCCCCGGGCCGTCGGGGGCGGCGAAGACCGCGTCGGCGCGGCGGATGAAACGGTCGATGCGCTGCAGCGTCTCGGCGAAGCCGGTGTCGGTGGCGAGCGCGTTGCCGATGCGCTCGTTGTGCAACAGGCCGACACGGCTGACCCAGATGTCGTAGCGCAGCTGCAGCGCCGGCGCGTCCAGCACCCGGCGCGGGTCGCTCGAGCGGCTCCATTCGTCGCGCAGCCGCAGGTATTCGGTCTCGGCCTGGTAGACCAGCAGCACCGCGTCGTCGTCGGCGACTTCAACCGCCTGGCGCAGCAGCGCGGCCTGGCGCACCTGCAGCCAGGCCACGGCCAGCAGCGCGACGATCAGCCCGATGCCGAGCACGCCCAGCCAGGTGGCGCGGCCGCGCCGCCCACTGGGAATGGTGGCCTCTAGCGCACCTCGATCGTCCGCAGCTGCCATGCCGATCGGCTGTAGTAGACGGGGCTGCGCAAGGTTTCGTCCGAGTCGAAGGGGTAGATGACGAACAGCGGGCCCTTGTCGCGCACCGCCATCGGCCGCTCGTCGAGCAGCCGCGCGACGATGACGTCGTGGCGGGCGACGTCGTCGTAAGGAATGTCGACCCAGTAGTCGTTGAGCGCGATCGCGCGCAGCTGGCTGCCGCGTGCCGAGGCCGAGGCGAGCACGTCGCGCAGCAGCGGGCCGGTGAAGCGCCGCGCCTGGGCGTACCAGGGCGTGCGCGTGACGAAACTGGTCTGCGGCAGGTGCTCGAGCATCGCCATGTCGAAGTCGGCACGGGCGCCGAAGTTGGGCGAGAGCACGCGGCCGGTGAGCGTCAGCACCACCTTGCCGAGCGGCGCGTCCAGCGCTGACGCCGGAGCGCTCCAGCCGGCCAGCGACGCGAACGCGGCCGCGAGCATGGCGCGGCGGCCTCGATCGTGCGAGGTCGCAGCAGGAGCGGCGGCGACGGCAGGGCGGGCGTGCACCCGCTGGATTCTAGGGGGGAGAGCCCACCCAGAATCCTTTCTTCAGCGGTTCAACGACGGCGTTCGCTGGCTTCGTCGGTTTCCGGCGTCAGGCCGTAGGGCCGCACCAGCTGCCAGACGTGCGGCGGCACCATGTTCTTCATCTTCGCCGGCTGTTCGCGGCGCAGGTGCAGCACGGTCTCGATCGCCTTCATCTCGAGGCGGGCGCGCGCGAACTCCAGCCCGCGCGGGCCGACCTTGGGCATCAACCAGCCGACGATGGGGCGCAGCCACGAAGGCATGCGCCGCAGCGGCAGGCCGCCGGCGGCGCGTTCGGTGTTGGCCATGAAACCCTTGACCGGGCCTTCGCGCTGGCCGGCGCTGCCGGGCGCGGCGAGTTTCACCTCGTCGCCCAGCAGGCCCAGGATCTTCTCGCCGCGTTCGTTGCGCACCAGCAGCCACTGCTCGCCTTCGCCGCCCATGTAGCCGACGGTGATGTCGGCGAGCACGTTGCTGTAGTCGACGCAGGTGCGGCAGGTGAGCGGGAAGAAGTCGGTCGGCAGCTGCGACAGCGGCAGCTGCAGAAAGGGCACGCGGCGCTGGCGGCCGTCGTCGAAGCGGATCTCGACGTGGTAGTCGGCACGGAACTCGAGGTAGGTGATCGACTCCGGCCGGGGCGTCAGCAGCCCGAGGAAGCGGTGGAAGTTCTCGGTCGTCGTGTTGTCCGAACACGGCGTGCCGATGACGTAGAGCTGCTCCAGCCCCAGCTCCTGCTCCAGCGCGCGCAGCGCGTAGACCTGGCACGGGATGCCGATCACCGCCAGGCGCTTGTGGCCCGCGGCAACCGCCGGCTCCAGCAGCGACAGCAGCGGTGCGTAGCCCATGCGCATGCCGCGGCAGCGTGCCAGGTCCTCGGGCCGGGTGACCAGCGTCGGCACCGGGCGCCAGCGGTCCTCGGGGTCGGGCGCCATCGTCAGCACCGCGTCGACGGCGCCGGTCTCGAGCAGGCGCTCGGCCAGGCGCGTGGTGATGCCGGTCCACTGCGCGCCGTCGGACGGGCGCTTCAGCGCCGCGCGCAGCATGCGCCGGAACGGGCCGAAATGCAGCTCGTCGGGCCGTGCCGGGTCACGCGTGCGGCCCTGCACCCGCGTTTCCATCGTGGCGTAGTCGGGCTGGATGAACTGGCAGGCACGGCCGCAGCGGCGCGGGTCCTGGGTGCGCGAGACGCCGCAGTCGGTGCACAGCGTGCGCGCTGGGGCGCTGTCGGGGGGGCTGGGGTACGTCAAGGCTTCAGGGCGCTCGGTCGGAACGCCCGATCATCGCCCAAGCCGGCCGCGGCCGACCCGACCTGCCGCAGAGTCACTGCAGCCTGCGTTCGGCCTTGAGCCAGTCGATCTTGGCCGCGTACAGAGACTGGATCTGCGGCGACGGGCTGGTCTCAAGCGCGAGTTCGAGCTGGCGCCGCGCCTGCTTCGAGCGGCCCAGCAGCAGCTCGGTGCGCGCGAGCCAGTAGTGGAACTCGTGGTAGCTCGCGTCGCGTGCCACCTCGCGCTGGAAAAGGTCGCGCGCGCGCTGCAGCTCGCCTTCGCGCAGCGCCTGCAGCCCGGCGTCGAACCAGTGGAAGGGCGGCGCCTCCTCCAGCGAGCGCAGCCGCGTGTTCAAGGCCTGGGCTTCGCGCTCGCGGCCCTCGTGCTGCATCAGCTGCGCCAGGTTGGCCAGCGCGCTGCGGTTGGCCGGCTCCTGCTCGAGCAGCCGGCGCCAGACCGTCTCGGCGGCATCGGCCAGGCCGCGGCGGCGGTAGACCACGGCCAGCGTGTTGTAGCCGGCGGCGAAGTGGGCGTCCTGTTGCAGTGATTCGCGGGCGAACCAGTAGGCGTCGTCGAGCCGGCCTTCGGCCAGGGCCTCGGCGGCGCGGTTGTTCATGAACATCGCGACCACCGTGGCTTCGGCGATCGGGCGCCAGCGCACGCCGTCGATCTGGTCGGCCGGCAGGAAGTCGACGACGAGCGAGGTCTCGTTGCTGCGGCGCACGTGCAGGTCGTGCGCCGGCCAGCCGAGCGCGACGTTGACGTGGCCGCTGGTGGCGAGCAGGTCGCCGCTGCGGCTCCAGCTCTCGTCCACGGCCAGGCTGCGGAACTGCACCGGCAGCCCGGCTTCGCGCGCGAACGCGGCCGTCATCGCCACCAGCGACAGGCAGTTGCCGGCACGGGCGGCGAAGGCTTCGGCCGCGGTGCGGGTGCTGCCGGCGTAGTCCAGCGCCAGCGCCTGGCGGCGGTAGAGCTGCTCGACCAGCGAGCGCCGCGGGTCATGGGCGCGATGCACGCTGCTCTGGTCCAGGTAGGCACGCATCGCGTCGTCGACGGTGAACACCGCCGCCGCGTCGGGCGCCTGCGACGGCGCGGCAAAGGCGGCGTCGCGCCAGAGCAGCCGCGTGCCCGCGCTGCGTTCTTCGGGGGTGCCGGCGCAGCCGCCGAGCACGGCGGCGACGAAGCAGAGCAGGGCGACGGTCCGGCGCATCGTGACGCTCCTGCCGCCGAAGGCGGCCGCAGCCATCGTACGCGCGCGCGAGCGGTTCAGGCCTCGGTGGCGTCCCCTGCTTCGATCTGCCCGGCCAGGCGCGCGGCGGCGGCGCGCAGCTGCGGGCTGGGCGAGGCGGCGGCCTGGGCGATCAGTTCGCGGGCGTATCCGGGGTCGTGCTGCAGCCGCTCGACGTGCAGGAACACGCCTTCGTTGGCGAACAGCCACTTCAGATCGATGACGTCGACCAGCTGCAGCGAACTCTGCGCGCCTTGGGATTCGGCATTCATCGCACACTCCCGCCTTTTGGGCCGTTCGATTCCAAGATAGCGCCGGTCGGCGCCAGCGAGTGCCGACCCGGTGTGGAGTCGGCTCTCCAGACGAAAAGCATGAACCCCTCGCCTTCTCCCCCGCTGACACCGTTGTCGTCGCTTCACACCGCGCTCATGGGGGCCGGCTGGGCGGTCCTGGACACCCACTCGCTCACCGAACTGGTGCATCAGCCGCTGGTTGCGCTGCAGGCGCTGGAGCCGGCCTGGGACCAGCTGCCGCCCGACCAGCACCTGCGCGACGGCGGGCGCTACCGGCGCCGGCGCCACGGCTGTTTCGTCGTCGACGGTGGCCGGGTCGAGGCCGCTCCGCCGCGCGCGCACTGGCAGCCTGTCGAGTACAACGCGCTGCACGGCGGCATCGAGCGCTGGTTCGAGCCGCTGCCGGCCGACTGGGCGGCGCAGCCGGCCTGGCCCGCGCTGCTGGCGGCGCTGGCCGGCGTCGCCGCCCGGCTGCGCGGCGACGGCCGCTGGTACGTCGAGGCGCACCCGTTTCGCATCGACACCACCGACGGCATCGGCCGGCCCACGCCCGAGGGCGCGCACCGCGACGGCGTCGACCTGGTCGCGGTGATCCTGGTCGCGCGCCACCAGGTGCAAGGCGGCGAGACCCGGGTGTTCGAGGCCGCGGGCGCGCACGGCGTGCGCTTCACGCTGGCCCAGCCCTGGAGCGTGCTGCTGCTGGACGACGAGCGCGTGATCCACGAAAGCACGCCGATCCGCCCGGCCGTGGCCGGCCAGCCGGCCTGGCGCGACACCCTGGTGCTGACCTTCAGGCGCCACGGCTTTCAGGGGCCGGGCGCCGGCTGAAGCCCGCGGCGGCGGCGTTAAGCTGCCGTGCCCGCGCGGCGACCGGCCGCGGCGGGAGCCTTTCGAACGATCACGAATCCTCATGGCAGACACCACCCCCGCACCCGAAACCGACAAGAGCGCCGACCGGCGCCACCGCGAACGCGTCGAACAGCTGCTGGCGCTGCCGCCGGCACGCTCCAGCGGCGGCCTCGCAATCGGCACGCGCCGCCTGGACTACGCCGTCAGCGCCGAGTTCATCCCGGTGGCCGGGGACGGTTTCGACGGCGCGCTGCACGAGCCGCAGGCGGCGGTGATGACCACCGCCTACCAGCTCCAGGGCGCGGCCGCCGGCCAGCGGCCGGTGTGTTTCGCCTTCAACGGCGGGCCGGGTTCGGCCTCGATCTGGCTGCACCTGGGCGCGCTCGGCCCCAAGCGCCTGGTCGTGCCCTCCGACGGTGCGATGCCGCAGGCCCCGTACGCCGTCAGCGACAACCCGCTCAGCTGGTTCGACCACTTCGACCTGGTCTTCGTCGACCCGCCGCACACCGGCTGGTCGACCACCGCCAGCGAAGCCGCGCGCAAGAAGATGCTGTCGGTCGACGGCGACGTGAAGGCGCTGGCCGAGGTCGTGCGCACCTGGCTCACGCGCCACCGGCGCTGGGGCTCGCCGGTCTACCTGGCCGGCGAGAGCTACGGCACGACCCGCGGCGCGGCGCTGGCCGACCAGCTGCTGGATGCCGGCGTCGCGCTCGCCGGGCTGGTGCTGGTGTCCTGCGCGATGGACCTGCAGAGCCTGAGCTTCGACCCGGGCAACGACCTGCCGTACGCGCTCTTCCTGCCGGCCTACGCCGTCGTCTCGCAGTACCACGGGCTGCTGAAGGGGCCGCTCGCCGCCTCGCGCGAAGCCGCGCAGTCGGCGGCCGAACAGTTCGTCGACGAGAGCTACGCCGCGGCGCTGCTGGCCGGCGCACGCCTGTCGGACAAGCGCCGCGCCGCGCTCGCACGCCGCATCGCCGAACTCACCGGGCTGCCGCGCGAACTCGTCGAGGAAAAGAACCTGCGCATCGCCGACCAGACCTATTTCTTCGACGCGATGCGGCCGCAGGGGCGCATCGTCGGCCGGCTGGACGCACGCGTCACCGGGCCGATGGCGGCCAGCCGCACGCGCGACTGGGAGTTCGACCCCGGCATCGAGGCCATCGCCGCGCCCTACACGATGGCGGCGATGGCGTATTTCGGCGAGCTCGGGCTCACCAGCGAGCAGCGCTACGAGACCCTCTCGCACGAGGGTCACAAGGCCTGGAACTGGAACCGCGGCGAAGCCCAGGGCAACGCCTACGCCAGCACCAGCCGCGACCTGGCGCGTGCGCTGCGCCGCAATCCGAACCTGAAGGTCTTCGTCGCCAGCGGCCGCTACGACCTGGGCACGCCCTTCAGCGCCAGCGACTGGTCGCTGGCGCAGCTGGATGCGCCGGCCGAGGTGCTGGCACGCGTCTCGCATCACTACTACGATGCCGGGCACATGATGTACACCCGGGAAGAGGACTTGAGCAAGCTCAAGTCCGACGTCGCCCACTGGCTCGGATGATCCAACCATGCATATCGGTATCCTGACCGGCGGGGGCGACTGCCCCGGCCTGAACGCCGTCATCCGCGCGGTGACGCTCTCGCTGATCAACGAATGCGGGGCCCGTGTCACCGGCATCGAACGCGGTTTCCTCGGCCTGCTGACGCGCGCGTCGCGGCCGCTGGACGCGGGCACGGTGGCCGGCATCCTGGCCGAAGGCGGCACCATCCTGGGCACGCACAACAAGTGCGACCCGTTCCACTTCTTCGGGTCCGGCGGTGCCGACTGTTCGGCCGAGGCCATCGCCTACGTGAACGAACTCGGGCTGGACGCGCTGGTCGCGATCGGCGGCGACGGCACGATGGCGATCGCGCACAAGTTCGAGGCCATGGGCCTGCCGGTGGTCGGCGTGCCCAAGACCATCGACAACGACTTGTACTGCACCGAACGCACCTTCGGTTTCGACAGCGCCGTGGCCGTCGTCGCCGAGGCGCTGGACCGGCTCGCGACCACCGGCCGCAGCCACGGCCGGGTGATGATCGCCGAGACCATGGGCCGCTACGCCGGCTGGATCGCGCTCGAAGGCGGCATGGCCGGCGGTGCCGACGTCATCCTGATCCCCGAGATCCCGTTCAGCGTCCAGGCCGTCGCCGAGCGCTGCCGCGAACGCGAGTCGCGCGGGCTGCCGACCATCATCTCGATCGCCGAAGGCGCGATGCCCGAAGGCGGCGGCATGACGGTGCAGCGCACGATCGCCGACAGCCCCGACCCGCTGCGCCTGGGCGGCGTCGGCAACTGGCTGCAGCAGCAACTCGAGCCGCTGGTCGAGTGCGAGGTGCGCACGACGCTGCTGGGCCACATCCAGCGCGGCGGCTCGCCGACACCCTTCGACCGCGTGCTGGCCACGCGTTTCGGCTACCACGCCGCGCAGCTGGTCGAAGCCGGCCAGTACGGCCGCATGGTCGCGCTGCAGGGCGACGCGGTGGTCAGCGTGCCGATCGCCGAGGTCGCCGGCAAGAACCGTCTGGTGCCGCGCGAGCACGAGATGGTGCGCGCCGCACGCGGCATCGGCGTCGCGCTCGGCGAAGCCTGAGTCCCGCGGCGCCGGCCGGCGCCGCGGGCCTTACAGCAGCCGGTGCAGCTCGGGCGCCAGGCGCCCGATCGCCGAACGCAGCGCCGCGTCGTCGCGGCCGAAGGCGAAGTCCTCGAAATCGAAACCCGGGCCGACGGTGGCGCCGCAATAGGCGTAGTCGCCGTCGGGTTCGGCGGTCTGCCACCAGTCGGCCGGCACGACGTGGCTGCGCTTGTCCGCGTCCAGCACCACGGCCTCGAGCTGCATCAGGTCGGGCGACAGCAGCCAGAGCTTGAGCGGCCCGCCTTCGAGCAGGTGCCAGACCTCGCACGAACGCACCCGGTGCCAGGCCGAGTGTTCGCCGCGCGCGAGCAGGAAGTCGATCGTCGTCAGCCCGCGGCGCTCGCCGCGCGCCGTCTGCACCGTCGCCTGCGAGCGGTAGAGTTCGGCGTAGTGCCCGCCCTCCGGGTGCGGCTGGAGCTTGAGCCGGGTGACCAGCGCCTGGGCGCGTTCGGGCAGCGCCGGCTTCATGCGTCCCTCACGTCGGCGACGGGCTGGCTGCCGAAGTCGGCGCGGTCCAGGTAACGCAGCAGCTTGGTGGCCGCGGTCTCGGGGCTGTCGAGCAGGCCGCCTTCGTGCAGGCCGACGAAGCGGCTGTGTTCGGCAAAACGTGCCGGGTCGGCGCCGCGCAGCTGCACCTGCATGTCGGTGTCGACGACGCCGGGCGCCAGCGAGACGACGCGCGCGCCGTTGGCGCGTGTCGCCTCTTCGAGCGCGATGGCGCGCGCCAGATGGTCCATGCCGGCCTTGGCCGCGCAGTACGAGGCGCTGCCGGCCATCGCCCGCCGGCCCAGTCCCGAGGACACGAAGAGCAGCTTGCGCGGCACGTTCCAGGCGGCGGTGGCGCGCAGGAAGGCCGCGGCCAGCAGCATCGGCGCCTCGAGCCCGACGCGCAGCGCGTTGCTCAGGTCAACAGCGTCGACCTCGCCCAGCGGCGCCAGCTCGGAGATCACGCCGGCGTTGTTGATCAGCGTGACCGACTGCAGCACCGCCGGGTCCTGGCCCTGCAGCCAGGCGCCCAGGCGCCCGGCGGCGGCCACGGGTTCGGCCAGGTCCACGCTCCAGGCCTGCAGTGCGGGGTGCTCCAGCGGCGGCGGCCGGCGCGACAGCGTCAGCACCTGGTGGCCACGCGCCAGCAGTTGCTGCACCAGCGCCAGGCCGAGCCCGCGCGAACCGCCGGTGACGAGGGTGAGGGGTGTGTTCATCGCATCGAGCATACTGGCGCCGCCCATGAATCGTCTGCTCAAAAGCCCATTCATGATCGCGCTGCTGGCCGGCGTCGCGATCATCGTGCTCGCCTTCCTGCCGGCCGCCTGGCAGGCGCTGCGCGGTGGTGCCGCGGCGCCTTCGCCGGCGGTCGACGCGCCCTGGAACCTGCAGCCGCGCGCCGGCGGCGTCGCCGTCTTCGGGCTCGAGCTGCCGGGTGCGACGCTGGCCGACGCCGAGCGCCGCTGGGGCGAGGAGCTGCAGCTCGCGGTGCTGGCCGAGACCGGCCAGCCCGGTGCGCTCGAAGGTTATGTCGAACGTTTCGACAGCGGCGGCATCGGCGGCAAGCTGCTGCTGGCGACCGAACTCGACGCGGCGACGCTGCAGCGGCTGCAGCGCGACACCGCCGCGCGTGAACCCGCCGGCGGCACGCTCTGGCGCTACGCGCTGCGCGCCGTCGACCGACGGGCGCTGGGCGCGACGCCGCTCGCCGGCCTGACCTTCATCCCGGCGGTGAACCTGGACCCGGCGACGCTGCGCGAACGTTTCGGCGAACCCGAGGAAGTCATCGCCCCCGGCGGCCGGCTCGAACACTGGCTGTACCCGGCGCGCGGGCTCGCGATCGCCGTCGACAGCCAGGGGCGCGAGGTGCTGCAGGTGGTCGCGCCGGCCGAGTTCGAACGCCGGCTGCGCGCGCCGCTCAAGGCAGCGGCTTCGCCTGCAGCATCGTCCCCAGGCTGAAGAAGGCGCCGCCGGCGACGTGGTGCAGCGTGCGCAGCGCCTCGTCGCCCGGGCCGAAGGACCAGCGGCCGTCGCGGAAGACGCGGTCATCCGCCTGCGCCGCGACGACTTCGGCCAGGAACAGGTCGTAGGCCTGCTCGTTGTGCGGCTCGCGCAGCACGCGGCATTCGAGCCAGCCGACGCAGCCCTCGACCAGCGGCGCGCCGGTGGCGCGGCCGGCGAAAGCGCCGAGGCCGTAACGCTCGAACTTGTCGACGCCGTCGTGACCGCTGGTGTTGCCGACGCTGAACACCGCGTCGGCCTGCGCGACGCAGGGGACGCTGAGTGCGAACTCGCCGGCAGCGTCGATCAGCGTGCGCGTGAACGTGCTCTTGTCGATGACGACGGCGAGCTTGGGCGGGTCGAAGTCCAGCGGCATCGCCCAGGCCGCGGCCATCACGTTGCGCCGCCCGCCGTGGGCGGCGCTGACCAGCACCGTCGGGCCGTGGTTGAGCAGCCGGTAGGCGTGTTTCAGCTCGACGTCTTGATTCATTGCATGGCTTTCAGAACGCCGGCGCACGCTCGAAGGCCAGGCGCTCGCCGGTGACAGGGTGCGGGAAGGCCAGCCGTTCGGCTTGCAGCAGCAGGCGCGGCGCCGCGGCCATCAGCTCCGGTGGCGCGTAAAGGTCGTCGCCGAGGATGGGGTGGCCGATCGTCGCCAGATGCAGGCGCAGCTGGTGCGTGCGCCCGGTGACGGGCTCCAGCTCGATCCGCGTGCGGCCGCGTGCGGCGTCGCGCGCCAGCACGCGCCAGCGCGTCAGCGCCGGCCGGCCGCGTTCGTGGCAGACCATCTGCCGCGGCCGGTTGGGCCAGTCGCAGACCAGCGGTGCGTCGACTTCGCCGCTGTCCTCGGCCATCAGGCCGGCGACGACGGCGACGTAGCGCTTGTCGACGCGGCGCTCGGCGAAGGCGATCGACAGCGTGCGCTGCGCCGCGGGCCCGCGGCCGTAGACGATGAGGCCCGAGGTCGCCATGTCCAGCCGGTGCACCGTCAGCGCGTCGGGCCACAGCGCCTGGGCGCGCACGACCAGGCAGTCCTGCTTGTCGGGGCCGCGCCCGGGCACGGCCAGCAGCCCGGCGGGTTTGTCGAGCACGAGGCAGGCATCGTCGGCGTGGACGCAGTCGGGGCGGGCGGCGGCAGGCGGCGGCATGGCGCGCGAGCATAACGAGGGCCGTGGCGCTGGCGCCGCAGTCGGGTGCGCCTGGGTTGACGCCTCCAGGGCGGCGGGCGCAGAGTGCGCGTCGTCGTCAACCCAGCACAGGAGGCCATCATGGAACAACGGGACCTTGCCGCCATCGGCCTTCAGCTGCGCCGCGCCCTGTTCGCGGACTGAGATCGCCCGGGTCACGGACGACGTGACCCCGCCCGCTCCCGCGGGCACTTGAATCCCGCCGCCGGCAGCCGCCGGCGCGCTGCAGGCCACGCCCCTCGCGCTGCTCCGCCGTGCCGTGCTGGCCGGCGGTCGTTCTGCCGCGTGGCCCGCCGTGGCCGCGCCGACCGGGATTTCACGACCATCATGACGCTCGAAACTCCGCTTTCGCGGCTGCAGGCCATCGGCCTGACGCCGCAACTGCTGGCCGCTCTTTCTTCTCCTCTGTCCGAAGGCGACGGGCACGCGCTGCTGCGTGTCGCCGAAGTCCACCGCGACGCGCTCGTGCTGCACGACGGCCGGGCGCCGCTGCCGGCGCGTGCGCGCCCGGCGCTGATCCAGGCGCTGGCCGCCGAAGCCGACGCGCTCGCCGTCGGCGACTGGGTGCTGGCCGAACACAACCGCTTCGGCGAGTGCTGGGTGCACGAGCGCCTGCCGCCGCGCACCCAGCTCGCGCGCCGGCTGCACGACGGCCGCGACAAGGTCGAACGGGTGGTGCTGGCGAGCAACGTCGACACCGCGCTGCTCGTCATGGGCCTGGACCACGACTTCAACCTGCGCCGGCTGGAACGTTATCTGGCGCTGGTGCGGCTGGCCGGCATCTCCTGCGTCGTCGTGCTGAGCAAGGCCGACCTCTGCGCCGACCCGGCGCGCCGGCTGCGCGACGCGCTTGCGCTGGCGCCGGCCGGTGTCGAGGTGCTGGCGCTGAACACGCTGGCCGACGACGCGCGCGCGCTGCTCGCGCCCTGGCTCGCGCCGGGGCAGACGCTGGTGCTGCTGGGCTCCAGCGGTGCCGGCAAGAGCACGCTGGCGAACGCGCTCTGCGCCGCCGAGGTCGCCGCCACCAGCGGCACGCGCCGCGGCGACGGCCGCGGCCGCCACACGACGACGGTGCGCACGCTGCACCCGCTGCCCGGCGGTGCCTGCCTGATCGACACCCCGGGGCTGCGCACGCTGCGCCTGGACAGCGAGGCCGGCGACGTCGCCGGCGCCTTCGACGACATCGCGGCGCTGGCACCGATGTGCCGCTTCCGCGACTGCCGCCACGAAGGCGAGCCCGGCTGCGCGGTGCGCGGCGCGGTCGCGCCCGAGCGGCTGAAGAGCTTCGGCAAGCTGCTGCGCGAGGCCCAGCGCGACACGATGAGCGCACTCGAACGGCGCGAGCTGGTGTCGACCTGGAAGGCGCGCCAGCGCGCCGGGCGCGCCAACCTGAAGGCCAAACGCGGTTGATGACGCGCTGCGGCGCCGCGAGGCGCCGTAGCGCCGGTCTTCAGCGCGGCCGTGCTGCCGGCGTGGCGACCAGTTCGTCGCGCTCGGCCAGCGCCGGGAACAGCTTAAACCAGGCGGCGGCGACGGCCAGCGTGCCGAGGCCGCCCAGCACCACCGAGCCCACCGGCCCGAGCAGCGCCGCGGTCGCGCCCGACTCGAACTCGCCGAGCTGGTTGGAGGCGCCGATGAAGATCGAGTTGACGGCACTGACGCGGCCGCGCATTTCGTCGGGTGTCTCCAGCTGCACCAGGGTCTGGCGGATGACGACGCTGACCATGTCGGCGGCGCCGCTGATGCCCAGTACCGCCAGCGAGAGCCAGAACGAGGTCGACAGGCCGAAGACGAACTGGGCCAGGCCGAAGACCGCGACCGCGCCCAGCAGCACGTGCCCGGTGCGCCGGCGCACCGGCCAGCGCGTCAGCACGACCGACATCACGAGCGCGCCGACCGCCGGTGCGCTGCGCAGCAGCCCCAGGCCCCAGGGGCCGACGTGCAGGATGTCCTTGGCGAACATCGGCAGCAGCGCGGTGGCACCGCCCAGCAGCACCGCGAACAGGTCCAGCGAGATCGCGCCCAGCACCGGCTTGTGGCGCCACACGAAGTGCACGCCGGCGAGCAGCGTCTCGCGTGTCACCGGTGCTGCCGGCGGCGGCGCGTGTTCGTAGCGCACCGCCAGCGCCAGAGCGGCACCGGCGCCGAACAGCGCGGCGCAGGTGGCGTAGACCGCCGCCGCGCCGGCGACGTAGACCACGCCGCCCAGCGCCGGGCCGGCGATGATCGCCGCCTGCATGCCGGCCGACGAGAAGGCGAGTGCACGCGGCAGGATCGCCGCCGGCACCAGCGAGGGCGTCAGCGCCTGCTGCGCCGGCATCTGGAAGGCGCGCACCGCGCCGAGCGCGATCGACACCCCCAGCAGCAGCTCGCGGCTGGCCCAGCCGCCGCCGCTGGCGGCCCAGAGCAGCGCCGAGATCGCCGCCAGCGTGCCCAGGCAGGCGGCGAGGATGCGGCCGCGGTGCCAGCGGTCGATCAGATGCCCGGCCGGCAGCGCCAGCAGCATGACCGGCGCGAACTGCAGCAGGCCGACCAGGCCCAGGTCCCAGGCCGAGCCGGTGAGCTCGTACATCTGCCAGCCGACCGCGACCATGGCCATCTGCGCGGCGGCGGTGCCCACGAGGCGGGCGAACCAGAAGAGGACGAAACCGCGATGGGCGAAGAGCGAGTCGGAAGCGGGGGACAAAGGCGGCGCGGGAACGGGGGCAGGGGCCGGCACCTTAGCACCGCGGCGCCGGCAGC
>NZ_NRRU01000054.1 GCF_016583785.1 Rubrivivax gelatinosus
AATAGATCGCGCCGCCGATCGCCAGCGCCTGCGGCGACGACACCCACGGCGGCTGCCCCGGCGCGCGCACTGCCGTTCGATCAGTTGCCGGCCGACGTGCGGCGCTCGCTGCCGGCGCTGGCGATCGGCGGCGCGATCTATTCCGAACAGCCGTCGGCGCGCATGCTGCTCGTCGGCGGCCAGCTGCTGCACGAAGGCGACGCCGCCGCGCCCGGCGTGACGCTGGAACACATAGGCCAGCGCTCGGCGGTGCTGCGCTGGCGTGATCTGCGCTACGAAGTGGCTTACTGAAACCGGCCATCGGCGGCGGCCCGCTCCCCCGTATCCCGTTGGCCACGGCCGTCGCGCGCCGGCCCGTCATCGCCCCGCGGTTGACCCGGATGAAACCGCGGAGCATGATTCGGACGAAACAAAGTTACATGCCCGAGCGGGTCGACCCAAGATGTCTTTCGATCTCGTCTTCTTCGGCGGCACCGGCGACCTGACCTGGCGCAAGCTGCTGCCGGCGCTGTTCCAGGCCTGGCGCCACCACAAGCTGCCCGCGGGCGGCCGCATCCTGGCGGTCGCACGCGACGAACGCAGCGACGACGAATATCGCGCCTTCGTGCGCGAACGTTTCGCCACCGTCGACAGTAGCAAGCGCCCGAACGAAGCCGAGTTCGATGAGTTCGCGCAGCTGCTGCACTACCGGCGCATGGACCTGTCGCGCGCCGACGACTACGCCGGCCTGAAGAGCTGGCTGGCCGAACGGGCCGCCGACACCGCGGTGATGTACCTGGCGACCGCGCCGCACCTGTTCCCGGTGATCTGCGAACAGCTGGGTGCCGCCGGCATCGCCGGGCCGAACGTGCGCATCGTGCTCGAAAAACCGTTGGGCCACGACCTCGCCAGCGCGCAGGAGATCAACCGCGCCGTGCGCTCGGTGTTCGACGAACGCCAGGCGCTGCGCATCGACCACTACCTCGGCAAGCCCGCGGTGCAGAACCTGATGGCGCTGCGTTTCGGCAACGCCTTGTTCGAGCCGCTGTGGCGGCGCGAGTGGATCGCCAACATCCAGATCACGCTGGCCGAGTCGCTGGGCGTGGGCACACGCGGCGACTACTACGACCGCAGCGGCGCGCTGCGCGACATGATCCAGAACCACGCGCTGCAGCTGCTGACGATGATCGCGATGGAGCCGCCGTCCTCGAGCGACGCCGACGCGATCCGCGACGAGAAGCTGAAGGTGCTGCGGTCGCTGAAACCGTTCACGCCGGAGACGGTGGCCAGCGACGTCGTGCGCGGCCAGTACCGCGCCGGCAGCGTCGAGGGCCAGGCGGTGCCGGCCTACCTCGACGAGGTCAAGGTGCCGGCCGGCAGCCGCTGCGAGACCTTCGTCGCGCTGCGCACCGAGATCCGCAACTGGCGCTGGGCCGGCGTGCCGTTCTACCTGCGCACCGGTAAGCGCCTGGCCGAGCAGGACTCGCACATCGTCGTCAACTTCCGCGAGGTGCCGCACCCGATCTTCCCGGGCACGCGCCGCGCCAACCGGCTGGTGATCAAGCTGCAGCCCGAGGACGGGCTGGAACTGCACCTGCTGGCGGCCAAGGGCGGCAGCATCAACGAGGTGTTGTCGCCGGTGTCGCTGGACCTGGACTTCGACGAAGCCTTCCCGAGCGAACGTGTCGGCGCCTACGAACGCCTGCTGCTGGACGCGATCGCCGGGCGCCTGAACCTGTTCGTGCGCAGCGACGAGCAGGAACAAGCCTGGCGCTGGGTCGAGCCGGTGCTCGACGCCTGGGCCAGCGACCCGACCGGCCCGCGCCCCTACGCGGCCGGCGGCTGGGGGCCGGCAGCAGCCAGCGCGCTCGTCGCGCGCGACGGCTGCGCCTGGTCCGAAGAACAATGAACTGCCACCTGTCCGCTGCGCCGCCCCGCGGCATCGGCGGACCCAGACTCCCATGAGCCCCATGCTCGAACGCATCCGCGCCTCCATCCCCGCCCTGCCGCCCGCCGAACAGCGTGTGGCCCGCCTGCTGCTGAGCGACGCGCGCGGCTTCGCCGGCCTGCCGGTCGGCGAACTTGCCGCACGCTCGCGCGTCAGCAAACCGACCGTCGTGCGTTTTTGCCGCAGCATCGGTTACGACGGGCTGGCCGACTTCAAGCTCAAGCTCGCCGGCAGCGTCAACGAAGGCGTGCCCTTCGTGCACCGGGCGGTCGAAGAGGACGACAAACCCGGCGACCTGGTCGTGAAGATCGTCGACAACGCGGTCGCCGCGCTGCTGCGCTACCGCAACGCCGCGGCCAGCCAGGCGATAGACGACGCGGTGACGGCGCTGACCGAAGCCGGCCGCCAGGGCCGGCGCATCGAGTTCTACGGCGTCGGCAACTCGGGCATCGTCGCGCTGGACGCGCAGCACAAGTTTTTCCGCCTCGGCGTCAACTCGTCGGCGATCAGCGACGGCCACGTGCAGGTTATGAGCGCGACCATGCTCGCCCCCGGCGACTGCGCGGTGCTGATCAGCAACTCCGGGCGCAGCCGCGACATCATCGACATCGCCGACATCGCGCACCGCAAGGGCGCGACGGTGATCGTGCTCAGCGCCAGCGGCTCGCCGCTGGCGACGCTGGCGCTCGGTGCACCCGGCCACATCCTGCTGGCGGTCGACCACCCGGAGGACGCCGACCGCTACAGCCCGATGGTCTCGCGCCTGCTGCACCTGACGGTGATCGACATCCTCGCGACCGGCGTCGCGCTGCGCCTGGGTTACGCGGCGCTGCGGCCGGCACTGGCAGAGATCAAGAAGAATCTGCGTACCCGGCGTTATGCCGACGGCCAGCGTTCGATCGACGACCCCGATGCCTGAGCCCGCCGGGCGCGGGCTCAGCCGGGTTGGGCGGCGGGCGTGAAGCCCAACAGTTCGTCGACGCCGTAGAGCAGCGAGAGTTCGACGAGCTTGCGCGGCGCGCCATCGACACGCAGCGTGCGCCCGCCGGCCGCGGCCCGGCGCCGGGCTTCGAGCAGCAGCGCGACCGCCGAGGTGTCGAACTCGGTCAGGTCCGAAGCGTCGATGACCTCGGTGTTGTCGCCGAGCTGACGCAGCAGTTCCGGCGCCTGCGCCAGCGTCGCGGTCGCGGGCAGCTTCATCTTCAGGCCTTCTTCGGCGCCGCTTGCGCTGGCGCCTTGTTGCGCTCGACGAGCTTGGCGATCAGGCCGTCGATGCCGCCGGCGTTGAGCTCCTGCGCGAACTGCGAGCGGTAGCTCTGCACCAGCCAGATGCCGCCGACGTTGACGTCGATGATCTTCCAGGCGCCCTGGATCTGGTCGAGGCGGTAGTCGAGCTTGATCGGCTCGCCCTTGCCACGCACCTCGGACTGCACGACGACCTGGTTGCCGCCGGGAACCGGCTGGGTCTTGGTGATCGCGACGGTCTGGTCCTTCAACTGCGTCAGCGCGCCGGCATAGACACGCACCAGCAGGATCTTGAACTCGGCCTGCAGCTTGGCGCGCTGGTCGGCCGTCGCGTTGCGCCACTGCGGCCCGACGGCCGAGCGCGTGACGACCTCGAACGCGACCGCCGGCAGCACCTTCTTGTCGACCAGCGCGACGACGGCGTTGATGTCGCCGGACTGGATCGCCTTGTCGGTCTTGGCGGTGTCGATGACGTCGTTGGAGATCGTGCGCACGAAGGCGTCCGGCGCACCCGGATCGGCGTGTGCGCCCGTGATCAGCAGGCCCGTCATCACCAGGCCGGTCAGGAACTTCTTCAACATCGTTTGCCTTTCGGTTGCGGGACGCCGCAGGGTGTTGCCGCTACAACGCGCGGACCGCGTGCGCGGTTCACTTCGCTGGCGAGTCGCCCTCGTCGCCGTAGTCTTGGAGCGGCGGGGCGCCGTCGTAGACCTGGTCCAGCCGCCGTGACAGATAGGCGTCGCGCACGAACGAGTAGCGGTCGAGCGCGACCTGGTCGAGCAGCTGGGTCGTATCCAGCAGATCGCTGCGGGCCTGCAACAGTTCCGTCGCCAGCACCGCATAAGAGCCGGCGTCGGTTTCGGGCAGGCGCGAGGGCGCGAACAGGCGGTCGACCGGCCAGCCGGCCGTGTCGCGCACCGACGAGGGCCCCAGCAGCGGCAGCACCACGTAGGGCCCGGGCCCGGCACCCCAGACGCCCAGGGTCTGGCCGAAGTCCTCGCTGCGGCGATCCAGGCGCAGCTGCGTGCCCCAGTCGAGCAGGCCGAACAGGCCGATCGTGGTGTTCGTCACCACGCGCGCGCTCATCTCCAGCCCGTCGGCGGGTTTGCCCTGCAGGAACTGGTTCACCGCCGACCAGGCGTCGCGGATGTTGCCGAGCACGTTGCCGACGCCGGTGCGCACGAGCTGCGGCACATAGTCTCGGTAGGCTTCGGCGACCGGGCGCACGACGTTCTCGTCGACGGTGTCGTTGAACGCGAAGACCTTGCGGTTCCAGTTCTCCCAGGGATCGGCCGGCGAGACCAGGCGTGCCGGCGCCGAGGCGGTGTCGCCCGCCGGCGCGGGTGCCGTTGCGCAGCCGGCGGTCAGCGCGGCGGCGGCGACCACGGCGCCGAGCCGCTTCACTGCGCGCCTCCGGGAGCGGCGGTGCCAGCATCGGCGGCCTTGCCGGTCATGAACTGGCCGATCAGGTTCTCGAGCACGACGGCCGACTGGGTCTGGGCGACGGTGTCGCCGGAGGCCAGGTTCTGCTCGTCGCCACCCGGCTCGAGGCCGACGTACTGGTCGCCCAGCAGGCCCGAGGTCAGGATCTTGGCGGCCGAATCCTTGGGGAACTGGAAGCGCTGGTCGATATCCATCTGCACCACCCCCTGGTAGGTCTTGGGATCCAGCGAGATCGCCTTCACCCGGCCGACGACGACACCGGCGCTGCGCACCGGTGCGCGCGCCTTCAGCCCGCCGATGTTGTCGAAGCGTGCCGTCAGCGTGTAGGTGGCGGCGTTGCCGCTGAAGCTGCCCAGGTTGGCGGCCTTCAGCGCCAGGAACGCGAACGCGAACATGCCCAGCAGGACAAACAGCCCGACGAGCGTCTCGATACCCTTCTTTCCCATTCTTTTCCTCAGCCGCGCCGGATCACGGCGTCGAGAACATCAGCGCGGTCAACAGGAAGTCTGTTGCCAGCACTGCCAGTGATGCGATCACCACCGTACGTGTCGTCGCATGAGCCACGCCCTCGGGCGTGGCCTGCGTCTCATAACCCTGGTAGAGCGCGACCGACGTGCAGATCACGCCGAAGACCACGCTCTTGGCAATACCGTTGCCGACGTCGCGCCAGACGTCGACGCTGCTCTGCATGATCGACCAGAAGTTGCCGGCGTCGACGCCGATCAGCAGCACCGCCACAACCCACGCGCCGAGAATGCCGATGGCCGAAAACAGGGCGGCGAGCAGGGGCATGGAGATGATCCCGCCCAGGAAACGCGGCGCCAGCACGCGGCTGCGCGGGTCGATCGCCATCAGCTCCATCGCGGCAAGCTGCTCGCCCGCCTTCATCAGCCCGATCTCGGCGGTCAGCGAGGTGCCGGCGCGCCCGGCGAACAGCAGCGCAGCGACGACCGGCCCCAGTTCGCGCACCAGCGACAGGTTGACCACCAGGCCCAGGCTCTCGGCCGCGCCGTAGGTGACCAGCGCGTAGTACATCTGCAACGCGAGCACGAAGCCGACCGCCATGCCCGAGGCCAGGATGATGACCAGCGAGCGGTTGCCGATGGCGTGGATCTGCGCGACGACGAGCGAGAAGCGGCGCAGCGCGGCCGGCGAGTGGCGCAGCAGGTCGACGAAGAAATAGGCTGCATGCCCGAGGGCGCGCAGCCATTCGAGCGTGACGCGGCCGAGATATTCCAGCGCGGCCGTCATGCCGGGATCCCCAGGTCCTGCGCCAGCGGCGGCGCCGGGTAGTGGAACTTGACCGGACCGTCGGGCTCGCCGCGGATGAACTGGCGCACCTCGGGGTCTTCGGAGCGCGACAGCTCTGCGGGCGTGCCCTCGGCGACGACACGGCCGCCGGCGGCCATCAGGTAGGCGTAGTCGACGATCTGGAAACACTCCTGCACGTCGTGCGAGACGACGAGCGAGGTCGAGCCGGTGGTGTCGTTGAGCTTGCGGATCAGGTTGGCGGTGACGCCCATCGAGATCGGGTCGAGACCGGCGAAGGGCTCGTCGTACATGATCAGTTCGGGGTCGAGCGCGATCGCACGCGCCAGCGCGATGCGCCGCGCCATGCCGCCGGAGACCTGCGAGATGCGCAGTCCGGCGGCGCCGCGCAGGCCGACGGCGTTGAGCTTCAACAGCACGATGTCGCGGATCATCGACTCGGGCAGCTCGGTGTGCTCGCGCAGCGGGAAGGCGACGTTCTCGAACACCGTCAGGTCGGTGAACAGCGCGCCGAACTGGAACAGCATGCCCAGGCGCCGGCGCACGCGGTACAGCAGCTCCTTGTCGCGCACGTCGACGAGTTCGCCGTCGAAGACGATGCGGCCCTGGTTCGGCGGGTAGACGCCACCGATCAGTCGCAGCAATGTCGTCTTGCCGCAACCGGAGCCGCCCAGAATGGCCGTGACCTGGCCGCGGCGAAAAGTCATCGAGACGTCGCGCAGGATCGTGCGCCCGGCGTCGTAGCCGAAGGTGACGTGGTCGATCTCGATGAGCGTGTCGGACTTCAAAAGCGGAGCGTCGCGGCCAGCCGGCCCGACGTAAACGAATCGTGGGTCGGTAATTTTCGCATGAGCTCCGCGAACACCGCGGGTTGACCCGCGGTGCCCACAGTAAAGGCTTGTGAAGCCTTTCGCGACTGTGGCGCCCGCGTCAACGCGGCAGTAGCGAAGAGCCGGTCAGGAACTCGTCGACCGCACGCGCGCACTGCCGACCTTCGCGGATCGCCCAGACGACGAGCGACTGGCCGCGGCGCATGTCGCCGGCGGTGAAGACCTTGGCGACGCTGCTGCGATAGCCACCCTGGGCCTCGGTCGTCGCGGCGACGTTGCCGCGTGCGTCCTTGGCGACGCCGAAGGCTTCCAGCACGCTGGCCGCCGGGTTCGTGAAACCCATCGCCAGCAGCACCAGATCGGCCTTCCATTCCTTCTCGCTGCCGGGCACCTCGACCATCTTGCCGCCCTGCCACTGCACGTTGACGGTCTTCAGGCCGGTGAGCTTGCCCTTGGCGCCGATGAACTCCTTGGTCGCGATCGCGAACTCGCGCGCGCAGCCCTCTTCGTGGCTGGAGCTGGTGCGCAGCTTGGTCGGCCAGTAGGGCCAGGTCATCGGCCGGTCTTCCTGCTGCGGCGGCATCGGCAGCAGCTCGAACTGCGTCACGCTGGCCGCGCCGTGGCGGTTGCTGGTGCCGACGCAGTCGCTGCCGGTGTCGCCGCCGCCGATGACGATCACGTGTTTGCCTTCGGCCCGGATCTGGCCCTTGACCTTGTCGCCGGCGACGACCTTGTTCTGCTGCGGCAGGAACTCCATCGCGAAATACACGCCGTCGAGGTCACGCCCCGGCACCGGCAGGTCGCGCGACTGCTCGGCACCGCCGGCCAGCACGACGGCGTCGAACTCGGCGTTCAGCTGTTCGGCCGAGATCGTTTCCTTGGCGTCGTTGGTGATCTTGCTGCCCTTGGGCAGCGCAGCGACGAGCACGCCGGTGCGGAAGACCACGCCCTCGCCCTTCATCTGCTCGACACGGCGATCGATGTGCGACTTCTCGAACTTGAAGTCGGGGATGCCGTAGCGCAGCAGGCCGCCGACGCGGTGGTTCTTCTCGAACACCGTGACCTCGTGGCCGGCGCGTGCCAGCTGCTGGGCAGCGGCCAGACCGGCCGGGCCGGAGCCGACGACGGCGACCTTCTTGCCGGTCTTCTGCTTGGCCGGCTGCGGCTGGATCCAGCCTTCGGCCCAGGCGCGGTCGACGATCGCGTGTTCAAGGCTCTTGATGCCGACGGCGTCGCCGTTGACGTTGAGCGTGCACGCCGCCTCGCAGGGTGCGGGGCAGATGCGGCCGGTGAACTCGGGGAAGTTGTTCGTCGAGTGCAGCACCGCGATCGCGTTGCGCCAGTCGCCGCGGTAGACCAGGTCGTTCCAGTCCGGAATGATGTTGTTGACCGGGCAGCCGTTGTTGCAGAACGGCGTGCCGCAGTCCATGCAGCGCGCGCCCTGGATCTTCGCCTTCGGCTCGTCCAGGCCGATGACGAACTCCTTCCAGGTCTTCAGACGTTCGGCGACGGGCGCGTAGCCCTCTTCCTGGCGCTCGAACTCGAGGAAGCCGGTGACCTTTCCCATGATGTCTCTCGTCCTCTTCGGTTACTTGGCGGCGACGGCGGCGGCAGAGGCCTTGGCCTTGCCGGTGACGGCCTGGGCTTCGGCCTTGGCGGCGCGTTCGGAAAGCGCGCGCTTGTATTCGTTCGGGAACACCTTGACGAACTTGGCGCGCGACACGGCCCAGGCGTCCAGGATCTCGCGCGAGCGCAGCGAGCCGGTCCAGCGGTGGTGGTCCTCGATCAGCTTCTTCAGCAGTGCCTCGTCGGCCAGGCCGCGGTGCCAGCTGGCGGCGCTGCCGGCCTGCTCGTCGCGCGGCAGCACCTTCTCCAGCGTCACCATGCTGGTGTTGCAGCGGCGCGCGAACTCGCCGTCCTCGTCGAAGACGTAGGCCACGCCACCCGACATGCCGGCGGCGAAGTTGCGGCCGGTCTTGCCGAGCACGACGACGGTGCCGCCGGTCATGTATTCGCAGCCGTGGTCGCCGGTGCCTTCGACGACGGTCGAGGCGCCCGACAGCCGCACCGCGAAACGTTCGCCGGCGACGCCGCGGAAGAAGGCCTCGCCGCTGGTCGCGCCGTAGAGCGCGGTGTTGCCGATGATGATGTTCTTGGTCGCGTCGCCGCGGAACTCGATCGACGGACGCACGACGACACGCCCGCCCGACAGCCCCTTGCCGGTGTAGTCGTTGGCGTCGCCGATCAGGTACAGCGTGATGCCCGGGGCGAGGAAGGCGCCGAAGCTCTGGCCGCCGGTGCCTTCCATCTGGATGAAGATCGTGTGGTCGGGCAGGCCTTCGGGGCGATGGCGCACCAGCTCACCCGACAGCATCGCGCCGACGCTGCGGTTGCGGTTCTTCGCGTCCTCCATGAACTGCACCTTCTCGCCGCGTTCGATCGCCGGGCGGCAGCGTTCGATCAGCTTCAGGTCCAGCGACTTCTCCAGGCCGTGGTCCTGGCTCTCGCAGTGCAGGCGCGGCACGTCGGCGGGCGCGGCCGGCAGGTGCAGCACGCGGCTGAAGTCCAGGCCGCGCGCCTTCCAGTGTTCGATGCCCTTCTTCATGTCGAGCAGGTCGGCGCGGCCGATCAGCTCGTCGACGGTGCGCATGCCCAGCTGCGCCATGATCTGGCGCGCTTCCTCGGCGACGAAGAAGAAGTAGTTGACGACGTGCTCGGGCTTGCCGGCGAACTTGGCGCGCAGCACCGGGTCCTGCGTGGCCACGCCCACCGGGCAGGTGTTCAGGTGGCACTTGCGCATCATGATGCAGCCCTCGACGACCAGCGGCGCGGTCGCGAAGCCGAACTCGTCGGCGCCCAGCAGCGCGGCGACGACGACGTCGCGGCCGGTCTTCATCTGGCCGTCGGCCTGCACCCGGATGCGCCCGCGCAGGCGGTTGAGCACCAGCGTCTGCTGGGTCTCGGCCAGGCCCAGTTCCCAGGGCGTGCCGGTGTGTTTGATCGAGCTCCACGGCGACGCGCCGGTGCCGCCGTCGTAGCCGCTGATGACGACGTGGTCGGCCTTGCACTTGGTGACGCCGGCGGCGATGGTGCCGACGCCGACCTCGGACACCAGCTTGACGCTGACCGAAGCGCGCGGGTTGGCGTTCTTCAGGTCGTGGATCAGCTGCGCCAGGTCCTCGATCGAATAGATGTCGTGGTGCGGCGGCGGGCTGATCAGGCCGACACCCGGCACCGAGTAGCGCAGGAAGCCGATGTACTCGGACACCTTGCCGCCCGGCAGCTGGCCGCCTTCGCCGGGCTTGGCGCCCTGGGCCATCTTGATCTGGATCTGGTCGGCCGAGACCAGGTACTCGGTCGTGACGCCGAATCGCCCCGAAGCCACCTGCTTGATCTTCGAGCGCAGGCTGTCGCCTTCCTGCATCACGTAGTCGGCCTCGATGACCTTGGCGCCGATGACGTCGGACACCTTGGTGCCGGCCGCGATCTTGATGCCCTTGAGCTCATTGCGATAACGCGCCGGGTCTTCGCCGCCTTCGCCGGTGTTGCTCTTGGCGCCGATGCGGTTCATCGCCAGCGCCAGCGTCGAGTGCGCCTCGGTGCTGATCGAACCCAGCGACATCGCGCCGGTGGCAAAGCGCTTGACGATCTCGGCCGCGGGCTCGACCTCGTCGACGGGGATCGCCTTGCCCGGGTCGACCTTGAACTCGAACAGGCCGCGCAGCGTCATGTGGCGGCGGCTCTGGTCGTTGACGATCTGGGCGTATTCCTTGTAGGTCTCCCAGCGGTTGCCGCGCGTGGCGTGCTGCAGCTTGGCGATCGCGTCGGGCGTCCACATGTGCTCTTCGCCGCGCGTGCGCCAGGCGTACTCGCCGCCGGCGTCGAGCATGCCGGCGAGCACCGGATCGTCGCCGAAGGCCGCCAGGTGCATGCGCACCGCTTCCTCGGCGACCTCGAACACGCCGATGCCGCCGACCTGGCTGGCGGTGCCGCGGAAGTACTTCTCGACGAAGTCCTTCTTGAGGCCGATGGCCTCGAAGATCTGGGCACCGCAATACGACATGTAAGTGCTGATGCCCATCTTCGACATGATCTTCGAGAGACCCTTGCCGACGGCCTTGATGTAGTTGTAGACGGCCTTCTCGGCCGACAGCGCGCCCGGCAGCTCGGCGTGCATCGCCGCCAGCGTCTCCAGCGCCAGGTAGGGGTGCACGGCCTCGGCGCCGTAGCCGGCGAGCACCGCGAAGTGGTGCACCTCGCGCGCCGAACCGGTCTCGACGACCAGGCCAGCCGTCGTGCGCAGGCCCTCGCGCACCAGGTGGTGATGGATGGCCGACAGCGCCAGCAGCGCGGGAATGGCCACCTGGCCGCGCGCCATGCGGCGGTCGGTGATGATCAGGATGTTGTGATCGCTCTTGAGCGCATCCACGGCTTCAGCGCACAGCGAGGCCAGCTTGGCCTCGACGCCTTCACGCCCCCAGGCCAGCGGGTAGGTGATGTCCAGCTCGTAGCAGCGGAACTTGCCGTGGGTGTGCTTCTCGATCGCACGCAACCGCGCCATGTCGTCGAAGTCCAGCACCGGCTGCGTCACCTCCAGCCGCATCGGCGGGTTCACCGCGTTGATGTCCAGCAGGTTGGGCTTCGGGCCGATGAAGCTGTTCAGCGACATCACGATCGCTTCGCGGATCGGGTCGATCGGCGGGTTCGTCACCTGCGCGAACAGCTGCTTGAAGTAGCTGTACAGCGGCTTGTTCTTGTCCGACAGCACGGCCAGCGGGCTGTCGTTGCCCATCGAGCCGATCGCCTCCTCGCCGTTGGCGGCCATCGGCGCGAGCAGGAACTTGACGTCCTCCTGCGTGAAGCCGAAGGCCTGCTGGCGGTCGAGCAGCGTCTCGGCGAAGTCGGCCGGCGCGGCGTTGACCGCAACGTCGTCCAGGCGCACACGCACGTTGTCGATCCACTGGCGGTACGGGCGCGCGTTGGCGAACTGGTTCTTCAGCTCTTCGTCGTCGACGATGCGGCCCTGCTCCAGGTCGATCAGGAACATCTTGCCCGGCTGCAGGCGCCACTTCTTGACGATGCGGTTCTCGGGGATCGGCAGCACGCCGGACTCGGAGGCCATCACGACCAGGTCGTCGTCGGTGACGATGTAGCGCGCCGGGCGCAGGCCGTTGCGGTCGAGCGTGGCGCCGATCTGCTTGCCGTCGGTGAAGACCATCGCCGCCGGGCCGTCCCAGGGCTCGAGCATGGCCGCGTGGTACTCGTAGAACGCACGCCGGCGCGTGTCCATCAGCTCGTGGTTCTCCCAGGCTTCCGGGATCATCATCATCGCCGCGTGCGCCAGCGGGTAGCCCGACATCGTCAGCAGCTCGAGCGTGTTGTCGAAGGTCGCGGTGTCGCTCTGGTGCTCGAAGCTCAGCGGGTAGAGCTTCTTCAGGTCGTCGCCCAGCACCGGCGACTTCATCACGCCTTCACGCGCGCGCATCCAGTTGAAGTTGCCCTTGACGGTGTTGATCTCGCCGTTGTGCGCGACCATGCGGTACGGGTGCGCCAGCGGCCATTCGGGGAAGGTGTTGGTCGAGAAACGCTGGTGCACCAGCGCCAGCGCCGAGGCGGTGCGCGGGTCGGCAAGGTCCAGGTAGTACTGGCCGACCTGGTCGGCGAGCAGCAGGCCCTTGTAGATGATCGTGCGGCAGCTCATGCTGGGCACGTAGTACTCGCGGCTGTGCGTCAGCTTCAGGCGCTGGATCGCCGCCGACGCCGTCTTGCGGATGACGTAGAGCTTGCGCTCCAGCGCGTCGGGCACGATGACGTCGTGGCCGCGGCCGATGAAGACCTGGCGGATCACAGGCTCCTTCTTGCGCACCGTCGGCGACATCGGCATCTGGCGGTCGACCGGCACGTCGCGCCAGCCCAGCAGCACCTGGCCTTCGGCCTTGATCGCTCGCTCCAGCTCCTGCTCGCAGGCCAGACGCGAGGCGTGTTCCTTGGGCAGGAAGATCATGCCGACGCCGTATTCGCCCGGGGGCGGCAGCTCGACGCCCTGCGCGGCCATCTCGGCGCGATAGAACTCGTCGGGGATCTGGATCAGGATGCCGGCGCCGTCGCCCATCAGCTCGTCGGCACCGACCGCGCCGCGGTGATCCAGGTTCTCCAGGATCTTCAGGCCCTGCTCGATGATCGCGTGCGCCTTCTG
Organism: Rubrivivax gelatinosus; assembly: GCF_016583785.1. Lineage (GTDB taxonomy): Bacteria > Pseudomonadota > Gammaproteobacteria > Burkholderiales > Burkholderiaceae_C > Rubrivivax > Rubrivivax gelatinosus_B. Next base: position 12,911 of record NZ_NRRU01000054.1, read on the forward strand.
GCCCTTGATGTGGGCGACGAAACCGACGCCGCAGGCGTCGTGCTCCTGGCGCGGGTCGTAGAGACCGCCCTCGGCGAGCTGGATTTCGTCGATGGATGCGGGCGTGGCGGGGGCTGCGTCGCGCATGGCGCTCTCCGGGACATACAGGGGGAGCGCGAGCCTAACCCACACCGTCTATCGGGGCAAGCCCGAATAAATGGGGTCAGAGTTCTTTAAATGAGCGCGCGAAGAAACCGCACCAGTTAATTGGGGACATAGTCATTCACGACGACGGTGCCACGCTGTCCGACCGTGGTGCAGCTTTGCGCCACCACCACGGGAAAAGAGGCTCGTCAGCAATACGGTGCGGGAAACTGGTGCAGTTGCGGCCACCGCCGTGCGCGCCGGCCGGGAGCCGGTGCACAGCAGCAACGGCAGGATCGAGCCTGACAGCGCGGGAAAACACGCCCCATGCGGACCTGCGCAGACCCGCGGCGCCCCCACGCGAGGGAAGGTTCAGCGGCGAGGAAGCAGCCCGGTCGCGGCGACTTGTCGTTCCCGCGCCGGCCGCCCGCGCGGCCGCGGCCTCAGCGGGCGCGCCGTCTGTTCGGCGAGCCGGGCGACGAATACGGCATCACCGGCCGCCCAGCCGCCGAGCGCGGCGGCCCGCAGCGCGGCCGCCTGTGCTGGCGCCAGGCCGTCGGCGAGCAGCCGGCGGTAGGCCGCCTCGCGTTCGAACGGCGTGTTGCCGAGCTGCCAGAACTCGGGCGGATCCGTGACCAGCGGGTCGCGCCCGCCGAGCCGGTGGCCGGCGCTGGACAGCGGCGCCGCGGCGTCGACCAGGCGCAGCGCCGCCAGCTGCCAGGCGCCCGGCTCGACCAGCGCACAGCGGAAGCGCCCGTCCCAGAGCGTGCCGCGGCCGCCGTGTCGCAGCCGGTAGGCGCCGACATAGCGCCGCCCCAGCGACTGCATCATCCGGCTCAGCGCCTCGGCCGTCGGCGGCGTCACCAGCAGCTGCACCTCGTCGTCGGGCAGCGCGTAGGCGTGCACCACGACCTGCTGCGCCGCCGCCGCCTCGCGCAGCGCGGCGACGAAGACGGCACGGTCCTCGTCATCGGCAAAAACGGCGCGGCCGTCGTGGCCACGCTGGATGACGTAGTGCCCGCAGCCGGGCAGGACGAGGCGGGACAGGCGCGCCATCGTCAGGCGGCGAACAGGTCGCGGCCGGTCAGCCGCTGGTGCTCGCGCAAGGCGAAGCGGTCGGTCATGCCGGCGATGTAGTCGGCGACGGCGCGGTGCAGGTCCGACGCGTCGGCGTAGTCGGCGGGCATCTCCTGCGGCGCGGCGACGTAGGCGGCGAAAAGCTCCGCGACGACGGTGCGCGCACGCGCCGTGACGTCCATCACCTGCGGGTGGCGGTACAGCGCCTTGAAGAGGAAACGTTTCAGCTCGTCCAGCGGCTCGCGCATCTCGGCGCTGAAGGCCGCCAGCGGCGGCAGCTGGCGCAGCGCGTCGGCGTCGGCCGGCTCGTGGCGCGCCAGCGCGCGCCGGGTCTCGGCTATCAGGTCGTAGACCAGCGTCGACAGCATGCGCCGCAGCGTCTCGAAAAGCAGGCGCCGCGGCGGCATCGCCAGCAGCCTCGGGTGCGCCGCCAGCGCCTCGTCGCGAAAACGTGCGTAGAGCGCGATCGTGTCGAGCTGCTCCACCGTGATCAGCCCGGACCGCACGCCGTCGTCGACGTCGTGCGCGTTGTAGGCCACCTCGTCGGCAAGGTTGACCAGCTGGGCTTCGAGCGAGGGCTGGGTGCCGTCGAGGAAACGCCGCGCCGGCCCGTCGGGCTCGGTCCGGCACAGCGCCTCGGCGTTGCGGCGCGAGCAGTGTTTCAGGATGCCTTCACGCGTCTCGAAACACAGGTTCAGGCCATCGAACTCGGGGTAGCGCTGCTCGAGCTTGTCGACGACACGCAGGCTCTGCAGGTTGTGCTCGAAACCGCCGCGCCCGTCCATACAGGCGTTCAGCGCGTCCTGGCCGGCGTGGCCGAAAGGCGTGTGACCGAGGTCGTGGGCGAGCGCCAGCGCCTCGATCAGGTCTTCGTTCAGCTGCAGCGGGCGCGCCACCGAACGCCCGAGCTGGGCGACCTCGAGCGAATGCGTCAGCCGCGTGCGGAACAGGTCGCCCTCGTGGTTGACGAAGACCTGGGTCTTGTAGACCAGGCGCCGGAACGCCGTGCTGTGCACGATGCGGTCGCGGTCGCGCTGGTGCTCGGTGCGCGGTGCCGCCGAGCCTTCGTCCAGGCGCCGGCCGCGGCTGCGACTGGGGTCGCTGGCCCAGCGCGCGAGCCCGGTCGGGTTCACGCCGCGAGGTGGCACTCGATCGCCTGGGCGACGAGCGCGTCGGGAGCGCTGCGCAGCAGCGCGTGGCCCGGCGCGTCGATCAGCACGAAGCGGATCTCGCCGCCCTCGGCCTTCTTGTCGACACGCATCAGTTCGAGGTAGCGCCCGATGCCCAGGCGCGGCCCCTTCACCGGCAGCCCGGCACGCTCGCACAGCCGTGCCAGACGCTCGACGAAGGCCGGTGGCACCAGCCCGAGCAGCGCCGAGAGTTCGGCCGCCATCACCATGCCGCAGCCGACAGCCTCGCCGTGCAGCCACTCGCCGTAACCCAGGCCGGCTTCGATCGCGTGGCCGAAGGTGTGGCCGAAGTTGAGGATGGCGCGCAGCCCGGCCTCGCGTTCGTCCTGGCCGACGACCTCGGCCTTGATCTCGCACGAGCGCTGCACCGCGTAGGCGAGCGCGGCGCGGTCGTGGGCACGCAGCGCGTCGACGTGCTCTTCGATCCAGTCGAAGAAGGCGGCGTCGGCGATCGGCCCGTACTTGATGATCTCGGCCAGCCCGGCGCTGGTTTCGCGCGCCGGCAGCGTGCCCAGCGTGTCCAGGTCGCAGACGACGCGGCAGGGCTGGTAGAACGCGCCGATCATGTTCTTGCCCAGCGGGTGGTTGATCGCGGTCTTGCCACCGACCGAGGAGTCGACCTGGGCCAGCAGCGTCGTCGGCACCTGCACGAATGGCACGCCGCGCATGTAGCTGGCGGCGGCGAACCCGGCCATGTCGCCGACGACGCCGCCGCCGAGCGCGAACAACACCGTCTTGCGGTCGCAGCCGTGGCCCAGCAGGTGGTCGAAGATCAGGTTCAGCGTCTGCCAGGTCTTGTAGACCTCGCCGTCGGGCAGGGCGACGGTGCTCACCGACGGATACAGCGGCGCCAGCGCCCGGCGCAGCGCGTCGCCGTGCAAGGCGTCGACGGTGGTGTTGGTGACGATGACGGCCTGCGCCGCTTTCGGCAGACCGGCCCAGGTCGAAGCGCTGGCCAGGAGGCCTGCGTCGATCAGGATGCCGTAGCGCGTGTCGGCGGTGGTGACGGTGACGGTGGCGGGAAGCGGCATGGCGCCGACAGTTTACGGTGCCAACCGTGTCAGCTTCCCGGCGCGCCCCGACCGCCCGGATGGTCCGACGCCGGCGGGTGATCGATGGGCGACGGCACCTGGCCCGGGTCGACCAGGCCGGCGAGTTCGAGCTGCATCAGCACCATGCCGATCAGCGCCGGCACCGACGGGCGGTTGGTCTCGACGACGAAGTGGGCGCAGCGCCGGTATAGCGGGTCGCGATCTCGGAACATCTCGCGCAGCCGGCGCTGCGGGTCGGCGACCTGCAGCAGCGGGCGCTGGGTGTCGTGACGCAGCCGGCGGAACAGCTCCTCAGGCGTCGAGCGCAGGTAGAAGACCTGGGTGCGAGCATGCAGCGCGTCGCGGTTGGCCGGCCGCAGCACGGCGCCACCGCCGGTTGCCAGCACGCAGCCGTCGGCCTGCGTCAGCTCGGCGATGACGCGCTGCTCGAGATCGCGGAAGGCGTCCTCGCCGTGTTCGGCGAAGTAGTCGCGGATCGTCTGGCCCAGGCGGCGCTCGATCTCGGCGTCGCTGTCGACGAAGCGCAGGCCGAGCTGGCGCGCGAGATGGCGCCCGACAGTGGACTTGCCACTGCCGGGCATGCCGACGAGGGAGACGATCAGCGCCTCAGTTCCCGTCGGTGCAGACCGTGCCACTGCCGTAGGGGCTGACGACGAAGGCCGGCGAGGTGTTCTCGTTGCTCACGGCGCTCGCCGGATACGGGAGGTTCCCATTGCCATAGAACGTGCCGACATAACGCGCACGAGACTCGGTGCCGGAAATGCCCGAGGCGGTGACTGTGATCACGAAGTCGACCCAGGACGCGAGGTCCTTGCCGTACTCGATCTGCACGATCGCCAGGCCGCTGGAATCGGTCTTGGAGGAGCCGACCATCTTGATCGCCACGTCGGCCTTGCGTGGGTCGAGCTCGCCGTTCCAGTTGAGGTCCTCGCGCCGCGAGGCCAGCGCCGGTGCAGTGCCACCGGAAACGTAAGCGGCGGCTTCACGCACGCCGTTGCGGTTCACGTCCTCATTGGGGCAACTCGGCTGAGCCGTCGGCCCCTGATTCACCCATGCATCGGGATTCGGGTTGGTCTCGGACTGGTACTCGTAGCGGTAAGACTCGGTGCTTGCCAGCCGCATCACCTGCGCCCACTTCGAACCGTCCCAGGCAAAGAAACCCTTGTAGTAAGCCGGCAGATCAACCGACGGCGTGATCACGACGTCCGCTTTGGCTTGGCCTGCCGCGTCGACGACCATGACGACGAACTGCTTGATGTAGGTGAGCTTGGCCGTGCCTTCCTGGATCAGCTCGTTCGTGCGGATGTTCACCGACAGCGCCTCGGAGGTCACGGTCAGGGTGCTGGTGGCAGAGTGCGGACAGGTGCTGGTGTCGAAATCGGTCGTATCCCAGCAGGCACGGACGGTGATGCCGTTGGTCGGGCTGGAACGCAGGCCCGGCGTGAAGGTGCCGCGCGCGACGCCGGTGGAGTCGGAGTAAGCGTAGTTGCCGCCCAGCCAACTGGTCACGCCGTCGCTGCTGTTGGCGTTGTCGGCGAGGTCGAAACGCACGCGGATGTTCTTCACCGGCTGGTTGCTGGCCCCGAGGAAGAGCGCGCGCAGTTCGACCTGATTCGCAGTGCTGCCGGCGCTGTTGACCGACACGACGCTGGGCGTGGGGGTGAGCGAAGCCGAAGTCGGCACTTCGGTCGCGACCGGCACGCTCCCGCTGCCCGCAGCCTGAACCGTGATCGACTCGGTGATCGACTCCCCGGCGGCAGAAGCCACCAGGACCAGCGTCGTCGCACTCGACGGCGCCTGGTAGGTGTAGACGTACTTGCCCTGGGAGTTCGTCGTCCCGGTGGTCGTGCCCAGAACCGTCGACGTGACGGTGATCGTGGCGCCGACCATCGCGGCGCCGGCATTGTCGAGCAATTGGTACTCGATGTTGTTGCCGGTGCTGCCGGCATCGACCAGAGGCGAAAGCGACGCCGTCAGCTTGGCACCGGAAACGGAGAACGAGGCCGACTTGGTGATCGTGCCGCTGGTCGCGGTCACCGTGACCGCACGCGAGGACCGGTCGGCGCCGATGCCCACCGTGGCGGTGAGAACGCCATTCGTTCCGGTCGTGGTGCCGGCCGGCGTGATGACGGCGTTGCCGTCCACCGTGAAGGTCACCGGCACGCTGGCCACCGTATTGCGGCGGCTGTCGATCGCGGTGACGGTGGCGGTAATGGTATTGGTCCCGCCGTTGTCCAGCTTCGAGGAACTCAGCACCAGATTCAGATCTGCGGCCTTCGGCGTCGTCGTCGTCGGCGTGTCCACCACCGCCAGACTGGCGGTGCGCGTGATGCTGCCGCTGATCGCGGTGACGGTGATGACGCGGTTGGACGTGTCGGAGCCGATGCGGACCGTGCCGGTGACGGTGCCGTCGTCCGCCGTGGCCGCACCCGTGACCTGCACGGTCGCGTTCTGGTCCACGGCGATCACGACGGGAACGTCGGCGACGACGTTGCGCTTGGCGTCGAGCGCCGTCGCCACGGCCGTGACGCTGCCGCTACCGTCGTTGGAGATGGTGGCCGACGACAGCGAGAGCACGAGGTCCGACGCGGATGCGGTGCCGGTGCCGCCGCCGTTGTCCGGAGCCTTGGGATTCGAACTACCGCCCCCGCAGCTCGCCAGGGCCAACAACGCCACCAAGGCGAACAGTTTCTTCAGCATGGCCATCAAGAATTCCTCCCTCTGACGGGTTTTGTGTGGTCAGCGAACCGCGGCGCGGTCGGTGACGATCTTGGGCGTCAGGAACACCAGCAACTCGGTCTTGCTGGAGGTGCGCGTCGTGCTGCGGAACAGCACCCCGAGGAACGGGATGTCGCCGAGCAGCGGCACCTTGCTGACGTCGTTGCTTTCGCTCTGCGTGTAGATGCCGCCGATGACGACGGTGCCGCCGTTCTCGACCAGCACCTTGGTCTTGACGTGTTTGGTGTCGATCGCGAAGCCGGCGGTCGTCGTGCGGCCGACGCTGTCCTTGTTGACGTCGACGTCCAGGATCACGTTGCCTTCGGGCGTGATCTGCGGCGTCACCTCGAGCTTCAGGCTTGCCTTCTTGAACGAGATCGAAGTCGCGCCGCTGGAGGTGCTCTCCTGGTACGGCAGTTCCTCGCCCTGCTCGATCAGCGCCTTCTCCTGGTCGGCGGTGATGACGCGCGGGCTGGACACGATCTTGCCCTTGCCGTCGGCTTCCAGCGCCGAGAGCTCCAGGTTCAGGAAGCGCGTCAGGCTGGAGTTGAACAACGAGACCGCAAAGGTCGACGCCGAAGCGCCGCCGAAGTTCGACGACGAGACGTTGGCACCCAGGTTGACGAACTGCGTGTTCGAGTAGTCGATCGTGTCGCTGACCTGGCCCGTCTGCACGCCGACGGCGTCGTAGTTGCCGCCGATGCTGACGCCGCCGTTGCTGCCGAAGCTGCTGCGCATGTCGGACGCGCCCAGCTTGACACCGAGCGCGCGCCCGAAGGTGTCGTCGGCTTCGACGATGCGGGCTTCGATCATCACCTGGCGCACCGGGATGTCGATCTTGGCGATCAGCTGCGTGATCTCCTCGAGCTTGCTCGGGATGTCCGAGACGAAGAGCTGGTTGGTCCGGGTCTCGTAGATGACGCTGCCACGCGGCGACAGGATGCGCGAGGCCTGGGTGGTGCTCGACGAGCCGCCCTGGCCCTGGTTCTGGCCCAGCAGGCCCTTGGCGACGACTTCGGACTTGGTGTAGTTCAGCTGGAAGGACTGGGTGCGCAGCGGCTCGAGCTCGGCGACCTTCTTCTTGGCCTCCAGGTCGACCTGCTCCTTCGCGGACAGTTCCTCCTTGGGCGCGATCCAGAGCACGTTGCCGGACTTCTTCACGCCCAGGCCCTTGCTCTGCATGATGATGTCGAGCGCCTGGTCCCAGGGCACGTCCTTCAGCCGCAGCGTCACGGTGCCGGTGACGGTGTCGCTGGTGACGACGTTGAAGTTGGTGAAGTCGGCGATGACCTGCAGCAGCGCCCGGACCTCGATGTTCTGGAAGTTCAGCGACAGCTTCTCGCCCTGGTAACCCGGGCCCTGCGTCAGCTTGTTCGGGTCCATCTTCAGCGGCCGGACCTCGAGCACGAACTGGTCGTCGGTCTGGTAGGCGCTGTGCTCCCAGGCGCCGGAGGGCTCGACCACCATGCGCACGCGGTCGCCCGCCTGCACCGTCGACACCGTGCGCACCGGCGTGCCGAAATCGGTCACGTCCAGGCGCCGGCGCAGCGCGTCGGGCAGCGAGGCGCGCGGGAACTCGACGACGAGGTTCTGCCCCTGCTGGCGCAGGTCGACGCCGAGCTGCGCGCTGGGCAGGCTGACGACGATGCGGCCGGCACCGTCGGCACCGCGCCGGAAGTCGATGTCGCGGATGCTCTGCGTCTCGGCGTTCTGCGATGGCGCGAAATGCAGCGGCTGATCAGCGCTCGCGATCTGCGGCGAGACGCTGTCCAGCACCAGCAGCAGCGCTTTGCCCTGGATCTGCGCGCGGTAGCTCGTCGGCTGCTTCAGGTTCAGCACCAGGCGCGTGCGTTCGCCGGCCTGGGCCACGCTGACCGAGCGCAGATTGCCCTGGTTGACCTCGACGCTGTTGCGGCCCATCGCGTTGCCCACGCCGGGCAGGTCGACCGCGATGCGCGGCGGGTTCTGCACCGCGAAACCTGTCGGCACCGCCGCCAGCGCTTCGCTGAGCTCGATGCGCACGACTTCGCCCCCGGCCTGCTGGGTGCTGGTGATGGACTGGATCGCCGGCTCGGCCCAGGCGGCCGGCGCAAGCAGCAGGCCACTGGTCGCGATGGCCGCAAAAACGGCACGCCAGTTGAACATCGTTCGAATCTCCTCGGTGTCCTTCAACGCCGTCATCGCGCTTTCTCCTGCAGTTGCAGCACGGCGGGTCTTTCGACCCATTCGCCGGCGGCGTCCTGCACCACTTCGCGCAGCGTGATCTCCGTCTCCGCGATACGCGTGACACGGCCGTAGTTCTGGCCCAGATAGTCGCCCAGCTTGACCTGGTAGAGCAGGTTGTCCACCCGCAGCAGCGCGAACTGGCGGCCGTCGCGGTTGACGCTGCCGACCATCGCCATGCTGTCCAGCGGGTAGGCCTCCAGCGGCTCGCGCCGCCGGTTCATCTCCGACGCCATCAGGGAATTCGGCTGCCGCGCCTCCTGCTTGAGGGCGACGGTGAGCTTCTGGTTGCTGAAGGGCTCGACACCTTGCGCCTGCGCATACGGCTCGGGGTCGAAGCGCTTGGGCGGCTGCAGCGGCTGCACGCTGGGCTTGACCTCGCGCCGCTGCTGGTCCATCCAGGCCTGCAGTTCCTCGTTCTGGGCGCCGCAGCCGGCGAGCAGGGCCGCGGCGAGCGCGACAACGGACGCCGAACGCACGGGGCTCACTTGCCACCCCCCTTCTTCTTCGGTGCGCTGGCGGCCTTGCGGCGTTCCTCGACCTCGGTCGGGTCGAGGTAGCGGTAGGTGCGCGCCGTGGCTTCCATGGCCAGCAGGCCGCTGGTGTCGCGCGGCACCTGCGTGATCGTCAGGTTCTGCAGCGTGACGATGCGCGACAGGTTGGCGACGTCGGCCGCGAACGCGCCGACGTCGTGGTAGCGCCCGGAGACCTTGATCGCGATCGGCAGCTCGGCGTAGTAGTCCTTGACCTCGACCTGGCCGGGGCGGAACAGCTCGAACTGCAGCCCGCGGCCGAGCCCGGCCTGGTTGATGTCGGACAGCAGCGCATCCATCTCGGCCTTGCCCGGCAGCTGGCGCTCGAGCTGGGTCACGTACTCCTGGACCTGCAGCTTCTGCTTGCGCAGTTCGGTCAGGTTGACGGCCTGGCCGAGCTTGTTGCGGAACTCGGCCTTGAGCGCCGGCTCGCGGTCACGCTCGAGCTGCAGCTCGTCGTTGGCCGACGAGACGATGACGAACCAGCCGAGCAAGACGACGGCGGCCGCGGCGGCGGCCCAGGCGGCCGCCTTGGGCAGCGGCGGCCACTGACCGGGTTCGTTCGGATTGAGCCCGCGGAACTGGGAGGCGGCCCGTTCGAACAGGCCGCCGAGGTCGATGTTGACGTTTCGGGCCATGCTCGCCTCAGGAAGACTTGGCCGCCACAGCCTTGGCGCCGCCCTTGGCACCGGCCGAGGCCGCGGGCGCGGGCGCCTGCGGACGCTTGAGCGTCACACGCATCGAGAAGTCGAACAGGCGCGAGGTGTCGCGGCTGTTCGGGCCCGGCGCGCGCGCCTTGATCTCGATGAGTTCGGGCCGCTCCAGCCACGGCGAGTTGTAGAGCGTGTTGCGCAGGAACTCGGAGACCCGTTCGTTGGTCTGCGCCACGCCGCCGACCGCCACCGTCTGGCCGGTCTGGCGGATGCTGGTCAGGTAGACGCCTTCGGGCGTCTGCTTGACGAGTTCGTTGAGCAGGTAGACCGGCGTGTTGCGGTCGGTCTGCAGGTCCTCGACCGCCTTTTGCCGCGCCTTGAGCGCCTCGATCTCGGCGCGCAGCGTCGCGATGTCCTTGATCTGGGTGTCCAGGCGCGAGATCTCGGCCTTCAGGTAATCGTTGCGCGACGCCTGCGACGCGGTCATCTGCTGCAGCGCCGTGTACCAGATGCCGACGACGCCGACGCCGACCACTGCGGCCAGCCCGAGGGTGGCGAAGAACGCGCGCTTGCGCTGACGCCGCCTCTCCTCGCGGTGCGGCAGCAGGTTGATGAGGATCACTGCATGAACCTCCGCATCGCGAGGCCGCAGGCCGTCAGGTAGGACGGCGCTTCGCGGCGCACGCGGCTTTCGCGCACGGCAGAACCGAGTTGCATGTTGTCGAAGGGGTTCACGACCTGCGAAGCAAAGCCGGTGAGCTCGGTGACGCGGTCCTTCAGCCCCGGCAGCGTCGCGGTGCCGCCGGCCAGCATCACGTAGTGCACCTTGTGGTGCGGGGTGCTGGTGAAGAAGTACTGCAGCGCGCGCCCGATCTCCTGCGACAGGCTGTCGACGAAGGGCGCGAGCAACGCGCTCTCGTAGTCTTCGGGCAGGTCGCCGGAGAGCTTCTTGGCCTCGGCCTCCTCGAACGAGAAGCCGTACTGGCGGCTGATCAGCTGCGTCAGCTGCGAGCCGCCGAAGGCCTGGTCGCGGTCGTAGAGCATGTCGTCGTCGCGCAGCACCTTCAGGCTGGTGGTGTCGGCGCCGATCTCGAACAGCGCGACGAGCGCATCGCGGCCTTCGTTGGGCAGCGCGCCGACGATGCGGCTCATCGCCAGGCGCGAGGCGTGCGACTCGATGTCCAGCACCACCGGCTTCAGCCCGGCGGCCTCGGCCAGGCCCTGGCGGTCCTGCACCCGGTCCTTGCGGCTGGCGGCGATCAGCACCTCGACGTCGCCGGCGGAGGTGGCGCTGGGGCCGATGACGCAGAAGTCCAGGCTGACCTCGTCGAGCGAGAACGGGATGTACTGGTTGGCCTCGGACTCGACCTGCAGCTCCATCTCCTCGTCGCGCAGCCCGGCCGGCAGCATGATCTTCTTCGTGATCACGGCCGACTGCGGCATCGCCATCACGACGTTCTTGCTGCGCGTGCCGCTCTTGGCGACGACGCGGCGCACGGCCTCGGCGACTTCGTCGAACTTCTCGATCTGGCCGTCGGTGATCCAGCCCTTCTCGAACGGCTCGGAGGCGAAACGCTCGAGCACCAGTTCACCGGATGCGGCGCGGCCCAACTCGACGAGCTTGGCGCTCGAGGAACTGATGTCCAGCCCGATCATGGGCGGGTGCTTGCGGCCCAGAAGATTGTCGAGAAAGCTCAAAGCTCACGCTCCCCAGGCAGGCGGGTCCGACCCGAGCTTGTTAAAGAGTTACTTGAATGCTAGCAGTAAAGCCTTTGTAAACCCCCAAAAAACGGGCGCAACTACTGCACGGAGCGCGACGAATGGGCAGCGGCGCTGTGGGGCCCGCGACACGCTGCAGCGGCCGCCGGTTCGCGACCGTGAGGAATGTCACAGGTGGCGCCTGCGGCCAGACGGGCACGCACCGCTTCCTATAATCGACGCCATCAGTCCACGGGATCCCCATGTCCTCTACCGATCCCGCGCCCGAGCGCCCACCGGCGCCTCCCGGTGGCGCACCGTCCTCCCGTTCCCGACGTTCCGCCGGCAGCCTGCTGCTGCTGGCCTTCGGCTGGCTGTTCGGCCTGGCCTTCGCGGCCCTGGTCTCGCTGCTGATGGTCATCGGCGTCGCGCTCGCGGTCGCCTACCCGCAGCTGCCCGAGATCGCCAGCCTCACCGACTACCGGCCCAAGCTGCCGCTGCGCGTGTTCTCCACCGACGGCGTGCTGCTGGGCGAGTTCGGCGAGGAGCGGCGCAACTTCATGTCGATCGGCGAGATCCCGCAGGTGATGAAGAACGCCGTGCTCGCCGCCGAGGACGCGCGCTTCTACGAACACGGCGGCGTCGACTACAAGGGCGTCGCACGCGCGGCGCTGGAGAACCTGCGCGACGCACGCAGCCAGGGCGCCTCGACGATCACGATGCAGGTGGCGCGCAACTTCTACCTGTCGACCGAAAAGACCTTCACGCGCAAGATCTACGAGATCCTGCTGGCGCTGAAGATCGAACGCCAGCTCTCGAAGGACCAGATCCTCGAGGCCTACATGAACCAGATCTACCTCGGCCAGCGCGCCAACGGCTTCGCCGCCGCCGCGGAGATCTACTTCGGCAAGAAGCTCGCGGACGTCACGGTGGCCGAGGCGGCGATGCTCGCCGGCCTGCCCAAGGCGCCGTCGGCCTACAACCCGATCGCCAACCCCAAGCGCGCCGAGCAGCGCCAGCGCTACATCGTCGAGCGCATGTTCGAGAACGGCTTCATCACCGAGGCCGAACACGACGCCGCGCTCGACGAGAAGCTGCGCTACCGCAAGCAGAACGAGGTCGCGGTTCACGCCGAGTACGTCGCCGAAGCCGCGCGCCAGCTGGTCTACACCCAGTACGGTGAAGAGACCTACACCCGCGGCCTCAACGCCTACGTGACGATCGACTCGGTGCAGCAGATGGCGGCCTACAAGGCGCTGCGCCGGGGCTTGATGGACTACGAACTGAAGCGCGTCTATCGCGGCCCCGAGGCCTACATCGACCTGCCGGGCGACCCGGCGCTGGTCGACGCCCGCGTCGCCGAAGCGCTGGCCGACCACCCCGACAACGACGATCTGCGCAGCGCCGTGGTGCTGGAAGCGGCGCCGCGCAAGGTGGTGGCGATGCTGCAGTCGGGCGACACCATCACCGTCACCGGCGACGGCCTCAAGCCCGTCACCTCGGGTCTGTCGGACAAGGCCGGGCCCAAGACCGAGATCCGCCGCGGCGCCGTCGTGCGCGCGGTGCACGACGCCAAGGGCAACTGGACGCTGACCCAGCTGCCCGAGGTCGAAGGCGCGCTCGTGGCGCTCGACCCGCGCACCGGCGCGCTGCGGGCGATGGTCGGCGGCTTCGACTTCGGCAAGAACAAGTTCAACCACGTGACCCAGGCCTGGCGCCAGCCGGGTTCGTCGTTCAAGCCCTTCATCTACTCGGCGGCGCTGGACAAGGGCTTCACGCCGGCGACCGTCGTCAACGACGCACCGCTGTTCTTCGACGCCAGCGTCACCGGCAGCCAGCCCTGGGAGCCTAAGAACTACGACGGCAAGTTCGAAGGCCCGATGACGCTGCAGACGGCGCTGGCCAAGTCCAAGAACATGGTGTCGATCCGCATCCTGCAGTCGATCGGCACCGGCTACGCGCAGCAGTGGATCACGCGCTTCGGCTTCGAGGCCGAACGCCACCCGGCCTACCTGACGATGGCGCTGGGCGCCGGCTCTGTGACGCCGCTGCAGATGGCCAGCGCCTACAGCGTCTTCGCCAACGGCGGCTACCGCGTGACGCCGGTGCTGATCACCAAGGTGACCGACGCCAAGGGCCGCACGCTGCAGGAAAGCAGGCTGCAGCCGCGCGACGAATCGATGCGCGCGCTCGACGAACGCAACGCCTTCGTGATGGGCTCGCTGCTGCAGAACGTGGCGCGTGCCGGCACCGCGGCGCGGGCCCAGGCCACGCTCAAGCGCCCCGACCTGTTCGGCAAGACCGGCACCACCAACGACTCGATGGACGCCTGGTTCGCCGGCTATCAGCCGACGCTGGCGGCGGTGGTCTGGATCGGCTACGACACACCGAAGAAGCTGGGCGACCGCGAGACCGGCGGCGGCCGCGCGCTGCCGGTGTGGATCGAGTTCATGCAGACCGCGCTGCGCGGCGTGCCGGTGTTCGAGCCGCTGCCGCCGCCGGGCGTGGTCCAGCACGACGGCCTGTGGATGTACGAGGAGTACCGCGAAGGTGCCGGTGTCGCCAGCGTCGGCCTCGGCGACGCGGTGCCGCAGGCGCCGACCAGCGACGAGCGCAACACCATCCTCGACCTGTTCAAGCGCTGAGCGGCGGCGCGGCCTGCGCCGCGCCCCGCGTTCAGAACGCGACCGGCTTGCCCGCCTGTGCGCTCGCCTGCAGCGCCAGCGCCTCGAAGAACTCGCTGCCGTCGCGGGTGTCGAGCCAACGGCCGTCGACGCAGCGGTAGTGGAAACCGCCGCCGCGTGCCGCCAGCCAGATCTCCTGCAGCGGCGGCTGGGTGTTGACGACGATCTTGCTGCCGTTCGGGAACGACAGCTCCAGCAGGCCGCCGGTGCGGCTGGTGTCGATGTCGACGACGTCCTGCTGCAGCAGGCGGTCGGCGGCAGCTTCGATGCGCGCCAGGACTTCTTGGCTCAGCCGGTGGTACTCGGCGTCGGTCAGGACCGTGCTCATAGAATCTTCCCGAAATGCGTAAACCCTCGAAGAACAGTGTAGTGCGCGGCGCCACCGCGCTCGTGATGCTGCTGGCGCTGACCCTGATGGCCGGATGCGGCCAGAAGGGCCCGCTGAAGCTGCCGGCGCCGGCCGGTGCTGCCTCGGGGGCCACGAAGTGACGCTGCCGGGCCACCCGCAACTGCTGCGCGACGCCGCCGGCGAGCTGCGCCTGGAAGGCCATTCGCTGGCCGAACTGGGGCGGCGCTTCGGCACGCCGCTATACGTCTACTCGCGCGCCGCGATGCTGGACGCGCTCGCCGGCTACCAGCGTGCGCTGGCCGGCCTGCCGCACCTGATCTGCTACGCGATGAAGGCGAACTCCAACCTCGCGGTGCTGCAGACCTTCGCCCGCGCCGGCTGCGGCTTCGACATCGTCTCGGGCGGCGAACTCGAACGTGTGCTGGCCGCCGGCGGCGACCCGGCGAAGATCGTGTTCTCCGGCGTCGGCAAGACCGCGGCCGAGATGCGGCGTGCACTCGAAGCCGGCGTGCGCTGCTTCAACGTCGAGAGCCTGGGCGAACTCGAACGCCTGTCCGCGGTCGCCGTGGCCGCGGGCCGGCGCGCCCCCGTCAGCCTGCGCGTCAACCCCGACGTCGACGCCGGCACCCACCCCTACATCTCGACCGGGCTGAAGGACAACAAGTTCGGCATCCCGCACGACGAGGCGCTGGCCGCCTACCGCCGCGCGGCGGCGCTGCCGGGGCTGGCGGTCGTCGGTATCGACTGCCACATCGGCTCGCAGATCACCCAGCTCGAGCCCTATCTCGACGCACTCGGCCGGTTGCTCGACCTGGTCGAGGCGGTCGAAGCCGCGGGCATTGCGCTGCACCACGTCGACGTCGGCGGCGGCCTGGGCATCACCTATACCGACGAGACCCCGCCCTCGCCCGAGGCCCTGGTGCGCGCCCTGGCCGAGCTGATGCGCGCACGCGGCCACGGCCAGCGCGAGCTGCTCGTCGAACCCGGGCGTTCGCTGGTCGGCAACGCCGGCGTGCTGCTGACCGAGGTCCAGTACCTCAAGCCCGGCGAGACCAAGAACTTCTGCATCGTCGACGCGGCGATGAACGACCTGGTGCGCCCGGCGATGTACGAGGCCTGGATGGCGATCGAACCTTGCCAGCTGCGCGCCGGCGCGGCGCCGGTCTGGGACGTCGTCGGCCCGGTCTGCGAGTCCGGCGACTGGCTGGGCCGCGACCGTGCGCTCGCCCTCGAGCCCGGCGACCTGCTCGCGGTGCTGTCCGCCGGCGCCTACGGCATGGCGATGGCCGGCAACTACAACAGCCGCCCGCGCGCGGCCGAGCTGCTGCTCGACGGCGACGCCGTGCATGTCGTGCGCGAGCGCGAGGACAGCCGGGCGCTGTTCGCGCTCGAACGCCTGCTCGCCTAAATCCGCCCTTCCTCGACCGCGTGGCAGGCGGTACGGCCGCCGCTGCCGTCTTCGCGCAGCAGCGGGCGTTCGGCGCTGCAGCGTGCGTTGGCATGCGGGCAGCGCGGGTGGAAGGCGCAGCCGGCCGGCGGCGACAGCGGGTTGGGCACCTCGCCGCGCACCGGCGTGCGCGCGCGCCCGCTCATCGCGATGTCGGGGATCGCGTCCAGCAGCAGCCGCGTATACGGATGGCGCGGCGCCGCGAACAGCGCCGCCTTGGGCGCGTGTTCGACCAGCCGCCCCAGGTACATCACGCCGACGGCGTCGGCGACGTGGCGCACGACGGCCAGGTTGTGCGAAATGAACAGATAGGTCAGGCCGCGCTCGCGCTGCAGGTCCTTCATCAGGTTGAGCACCTGGGCCTGGACCGAGACGTCCAGCGCCGAGGTCGGCTCGTCGCAGACCAGGAACTCGGGGCCGGTGGCGAGCGCTCGCGCGATCGAGATGCGCTGGCGCTGGCCGCCGGAGAACTGGTGCGGGAACTTCTCGCGATCGGCCGCGGCCAGGCCCACCGACTGCAGCAGCGCGACGACACGCGCATCGAGTTCGGCGCCTCGCGCCAGGCCGTGTTCCTGCAGCGGCTCGCCGACGATGTCGCGCACCGTCCAGCGCGGGTTCAGGCTCGCATACGGGTCCTGGAAGATCATCTGCAGGCGCTGGCGGCTGCCGGCCAGCGGCCCGCCGTCGAAGCGCAGCTCGCCGCGGCTGGGGGCGTACAGCCCGACCAGCAGGCGCGCCACCGTGCTCTTGCCGCAGCCCGACTCGCCGACCAGCGCCAGCGTGCGCCCACGCTCGATCTCGAACGAGACGCCGTCGACCGCGTGCACGAACTGGCGCGGGCGCCGGCCGAGCACCCGCTCCAGCCACGGCGCCGAGACGTCGAAGCTCTTGGCCAGGTCCTGCACCTCGACCAGCGCCGTCATGCCGCGAGCTCCTGCCCAGCGCCGACCAGCCAGCAGGCGGCGCGGGTCGCACCGGCGTCCATCAGCTCGGGGCGCTCGCTGCGGCAGCGTGCGAACGCGTGTTCGCAGCGCGGGTGGAAGGCGCAGCCGGCGGGAATCGCGCCGAGTCGCGGCATCGAGCCGTCGATCTGCGCCAGGCGTTCACGCTCCACGTCCATCGCCGGGATCGAGCCCATCAGCCCGACCGTGTACGGATGGCGCGGGCGGTGGATGAGTTCGGCCACCGGGCCGATCTCGGCGATGCGCCCGGCGTACATCACCGCGACGCGGTCGCAGGTCTCGGCGATCACGCCCATGTCGTGCGTCACCAGCATCACCGCGGCGCCGTGTTCGCGGCAGACACGTTTGAGCAGCGTGATGATCTGCGCCTGGATGGACACATCCAGCGCCGTCGTCGGCTCGTCGGCGACGATGAGCTTGGGCTCGGCCGCCAGCGCCAGCGCGATGACGACCCGCTGGCGCATGCCGCCGGAGAACTGGTGCGGGTAGTGCTCGAAACGTTCGCCGGCGGCCGGGATGCCGGTTTCCTCGAGCAGCCGGATCGCACGCGCACGCGCCTCGTCGGCCGACACCGGCAGGTGGGTGCGGATGGTCTCGACCAGCTGGCGGCCGACGGTGTAGAGCGGGTTCAGCGAGGTCAGCGGGTCCTGGAAGATGGCGCCTATCGTGCGCCCGCGCAGGCGCCGCATCGCCTCGTAGGGCAGGTCGTCGATGCGCCGGCCTTCGAGCCGGATCTCGCCGCCGGCGATGCGCCCGGGCGGCTCGAGCAGGCCGATGATCGCGGCACCGGTCAGCGACTTGCCGGCGCCCGACTCGCCGACCACACCCAGGATCTCGCCGGCGCGGATGTCGAAAGAGACGTCGTCGAGTGCCAGCAGCGTGCCGCGGCGGGTCGGGAACTCCACCCGCAGGCGGCAGACTTCGAGCAGCGGGGCGTCCATCAGCGCAGCCTCGGGTTGAGCGCGTCGCGCAGCCAGTCGCCCAGCAGGTTCACCGACAGCGCGATCGCGACCAGCATCGCGCCCGGGAAGATCGTGATCCACCACTCGCCCGAGAACAGGAAGTCGTTGCCGACACGGATCAGCGTGCCCAGCGACGGCGAGGTCGGCGGCACGCCGACGCCGAGGAAGGACAGCGTCGCCTCGGTCAGGATGGCGGCGGCGACCTGGATCGTCGCCAGCACCAGCACCGGGCCCATCACGTTGGGCAGCACGTGGCGACGCATGATGCGCAGCGGCGGCACGCCGATGACACGCGCCGCCTGCACGTACTCCTTGTTGCGCTCGACCAGCGTCGAGCCGCGCACCGTGCGTGCGTACTGCACCCAGCCGGTGAGCGCGATCGCCAGGATCAGCACGCCGAAGGCCAGCGTCTCGTGCGCCTGCGGGAACAGCGCCCGGCCGACGCCGTCGATCAGCAGCGCGACCAGGATCGACGGGAAGGACAGCATCACGTCGCAGACCCGCATGATGAAGGCGTCGATGCGGCCACCGACGAAGCCGGCGAGCAGCCCCAGGCCGACGCCGATCACCAGCGACAGCGCCACCGATGCCAGCCCGACCAGCAGCGAGATGCGCGCGCCGTACATCAGCGCCGACAGGATGTCGCGGCCCTGGTCGTCGGTGCCCAGCAGGTATTTCGAGCTGCCGCCTTCGATCCAGGCCGGCGGCAGGCGCGAGTCCATCAGGTCCAGTGTCATCAGGTCGAAGGGATCGTGCGGCGCGACGAACTCGGCGAACAGCGCGCAGAAGATGCAGACCGCGGCGATCGCCGCCGCGACGATCGCGGTCGGCGAATGGCGGAAGCTGTACCAGGTGTCGCCGTCGACGAAACGCGCGAGCCGGCCGGGTGCGTGCGGGGTCGGAATCGGTGCCATGCGGAGCTCTAGTGCGCGGAAGCGGGGCGCTCGATGCGCAGCCGCGGGTCGACGACGAAATACAGCAGGTCGACGGCGAGGTTGATGAGCACGAAGATCAGCGCGATCAGGCACAGATAGGCCGCCATCACCGGGATGTCGGCGAACTGCACCGCCTGGATGAACAGCAGCCCCATGCCGGGCCACTGGAACACCGTCTCGGTGATGATCGCAAACGCGATCAGCGAGCCCAGCTGCAGCCCGGTGATCGTGATCACCGGCACCAGCGTGTTCTTCAGCGCATGGCCGAAGTGCACCGCGCGGTCGGTCAGGCCCCGGGCGCGAGCGAACTTGATGTAGTCGCTGCGCAGCACCTCCAGCATCTCGGCGCGCACCAGGCGCAGGATCAGCGCGAGCTGGAACACCGACAGCGTCACCGCCGGCAGCACCAGGTGGCGCCAGCCGTCCAGCGTCAGCAGCCCGGTCGACCACGGGCCCAGCTGCACGACCTCGCCGCGGCCGAAGCTCGGCAGCCAGTGCAGCTGCACCGCGAACACGAGGATCAGCAGGATGCCGATCAGGAAGGTCGGCAGCGACACGCCCAGCAGCGACAGCGTCATCACCAGCTGCGAGCCGAAACGGCCACGGCGCAGCGCCGCGTAGACGCCCAGCGGGATGCCCAGCGCCAGCGCCAGCACGGCGGCCACCAGCGACAGCTCCAGCGTCGCCGGGAAACGTTCGGCGATCAGCGCCGAGACCTCGCGCCCCTGGCGCAGGCTGAGGCCGAACTCGCCCTGCAGCGCGTTGCCGACGAAGGTGGCGAACTGCAGCACGAAGGACTGGTCCAGCCCCAGGTCGCGGCGCAGTTGCGCACGCTGCTCCAGCGTCGCGTCCTGCCCCAGCAGGTTCTGCACCGGGTCGCCGACGTACTGGAACAGCATGAAGGCGATGAAAGCCACCGCCAGCATCACGGCGAGGGCCTGCAGGAGCCGGCGAAGGACGAAGACGAGCATCGGAGACGCGCCAGGCGCGTGGGCAAAAGCTGTCGATGATGCGCAAAAGGCATGCCGGGTGCAAAGGCGCAAACCTCATGCACCCGCAGCCGGATGGACGGCGGCGCACCGGGCCAGCGCTATGCTCGCGCCGCATGAGCACCCTGGACCGCCTTCTCGTCAGCGCCGACAACGCGCTGCGCACCTTGTCCGGCGCCGTTCATGCCGGGCGTGCCAACCCCGCGGGGCCCTCCTCGGCCGACGCCGAGCCGCCGGCCGAGGACGAGCGCCGCCTGTCGGCCGGGCTGATGCGCGTGAACCACGTCGGCGAGGTCTGCGCCCAGGCGCTGTACCAGGCGCAGGCGATGACCGCGCGCAGCCCCGAGCTGCGGGCGCAGATGTCGGCCGCGGCGCGCGAGGAAGGCGACCACCTCGCCTGGACCCAGCAGCGGCTGGACGAACTGGGCGACCGCACCAGCCTGCTGAACCCGCTGTGGTACGCCGGCGCGTTCGCGATCGGCCTGGCCGCCGGGCGCCTGGGTGACCGCGTCAGCCTGGGCTTCGTCGTCGAGACCGAACGCCAGGTCGAGCAGCACCTGGCCGGCCACCTGGACCGGCTGCCGCCCGCCGACACACGCTCACGCGCCATCGTCGAGCAGATGAAGGCCGACGAGCGCCGCCACGCCGACGGTGCCGAGGACGCCGGCGGCATCACGCTGCCGCTGCCGGTGCGGCTGGCGATGCGCGCCGCGGCCAAGGTGATGACCGTCACCGCGCAGCGCGTCTGACGCTCAGGCTTCGACGATCTCGTAGCCGGTCGTGATCTCGGCCGTGCGGGCCAGCATGATCGTCGCCGAGCAGTACTTCTCGTGCGACAGCGCGATCGCGCGTTCGACCGCCGGCGCCGGCAGGCCGCGGCCGCTGACGACGAAGTGCAGGTGGATCTTCGTGAACACCTTGGGGTCGGCGGCGGCACGTTCGGCCTGCAGCTTCACCTGGCAGCCGCGCACGTCGTGGCGGCCGCGTTTGAGGATCAGCACGACGTCGTAGGCGGTGCAGCCGCCGGCACCGGCCAGCAGCGTCTCCATCGGCCGGGGCGCGAGGTTGCGGCCGCCGCCGTCGGGCGCGCCGTCCATCGTCAGCAGGTGGCCGCTGCCGGTTTCGGCGACAAAACCCATGCCGGAGGCCGGGATCCAGTTGATCGTGCATTCCATCTTCAGTGCCCTGCTGGCGCCAGCCGGGCGCCAAAGGCGTGCATTGTCCTCAGTCCGGAGACGATCGACCGGCTTCGCGGCGCCAAGTCCGGACACCGCCGTGTCGGGATATTGCACCGCAGCAAGGCGGTGATAGACTGCGTCCCATCGGCCGTGATGCATCGCGCACCGGCCCACCGCTTGTCTCCTCCACCTCCTCAAATGGTGGATTTAGGCCCGGGATCGCAAGATCCCGGGCCTCTTTTCTTGGCGCGGGCGGCTCCGAGCTGCGGCGTATCATGACTTCCCCCTCGGCTACCGCGTCCGCCTGCCCGCCGCCCCGATGTCCGCTCCTGATTCCGACGTCGCGTCCATCGCGGCCGGCTACCTGAAGAAGATCCTCACCGCCCGCGTCTACGACGTCGCCGTCGAGACCCCGCTGACACCGGCCAAGAGCCTGTCGCGGCGGCTGGCGAACACGGTGCTGTTGAAGCGCGAGGATCGCCAGCCCGTCTTCAGCTTCAAGCTGCGCGGCGCCTACAACAAGATGGCGCAGCTCTCGCCCGAGGCGCTGGCCGCCGGCGTCATCTGCGCCTCGGCCGGCAACCACGCCCAGGGCGTGGCGCTGTCGGCACGCAAGCTCGGCTGCCGCGCCGTGGTCGTGATGCCGGTGACGACACCGCGGCTCAAGGTCGACGCCGTCGCCGCGCTCGGCGGCGAGGTCGTGCTGCACGGCGACAGCTACTCCGACGCCTACGCCCACGCCGTCGAGCTGCAGGCCGCGCAAAGCCTGACCTTCGTGCACCCCTTCGACGACCCCGACGTCATCGCCGGCCAGGGCACGATCGCGATGGAGATCCTGCGCCAGCACCAGGGGCCGATCGACGCCGTCTTCGTCGCCATCGGCGGCGGCGGGCTGATCTCGGGGGTCGCCGCGTATCTCAAGGCGGTGCGCCCGGAGATCAAGGTCATCGGCGTGCAGACGGCCGACAGCGACGCGATGCTGCGTTCGGTGCGTGCCGGCCACCGCGTGACGCTCGACGACGTCGGCCTGTTCTCCGACGGCACCGCGGTCAAGCTCGTCGGCGAGGAGACCTTCCGCGTCGCGCAGGCGCTGGTCGACGATTACGTCGTCGTCGACACCGACGCCGTCTGCGCCGCGATCAAGGACGTGTTCCAGGACACGCGCAGCATCGTCGAGCCCGCCGGCGCGCTCGGCGTCGCCGCCATCAAGCAGTACGTGCAGCAGCACAAGCTGAAGGGCAAGACCTTCGTCACCATCACCTGCGGCGCGAACATGAACTTCGACCGCCTGCGTTTCGTCGCCGAACGCGCCGAACTGGGCGAGCAGCGCGAGGCAATGTTCGCGGTGACGATCCCCGAGGAGCGGGGCTCGTTCCGCCGCTTCTGCGGCCTGATCGGCCCGCGCGCGGTGACCGAGTTCAACTACCGCATCTCCGACGAACGCATCGCCCACGTCTTCGTCGGCGTCGCGATCGCGCGCCACGACGAGGCCGCGCGCATCGCCGCCACTTTCGAGAGCCACGGTTTTGGCACCGTCGACCTGACCGACGACGAGCTCGCCAAGGAGCACGTGCGCCACATGGTCGGCGGCCGCAGCGAACTGGCGCGCGACGAGCGCCTGTTCCGCTTCGTCTTCCCCGAGCGGCCGGGGGCGCTGATGCGGTTCCTCGACGCGCTGCACCCGGACTGGAACATCAGCCTGTTCCACTACCGCAACCAGGGCGCCGACTACGGCCGCATCCTCGTCGGCATGCAGGTGCCGGCGGGCGAGGACGAAGAGTTCAGCCGCTTCCTGCAGACGCTGGCCTACCCCTGCGTCGAAGAGAGCGACAACCCCGTCTATCGGCTGTTCCTGCGCTGAAGCGCCGGCGCCTAAACTGCCAGGCGCCATGGACAACAGCCGCTCGCTCGTCACGCCCACCGCCGATCCGCCGCTGGAGCGGGCGCTGCGCGACAAGCTGGCGCGGCGCAACGACGACAGCGGCAGCCTGGGCGAACTCGAGCCGCTGGCGCTGCGCATCGGGCTGATGCAGGGCTCGCTCAAGCCCCGCTTCCACGAGCCGCAGCTGATGGTCTTTGCCGCCGACCACGGCCTGGCCGTCGACGGCCTGCACGGCGGGCTGCGCTACACGACCGAGGAGCTGGTGCGCCGGCTGCTCGCCGGGCGGCTGCCGCTGGCGGTGTTCGCACGCGCCGGCGGCCTGGGCTTCACCGTCGTCGACTGCGGCGTCGCCGAGACGCTGCCGACGCACGAACGCCTGCAGGCGCGCAAGATCGCGCACGGCACGCGCAACCCGCGGGTCGCCGCGGCGATGAGCCTGGCCCAGGCGCACGCGGCGATGCGCGCCGGCATGCAGATCGGCGACCAGCTGCCGGGCAACCTGACGATCTGCGCCGGTCTCGGCGTCGGCTCGCAGGAGAGCGCGGCGCTGCTGCTGGCGCGGCTCACCGACCTGCCGCCGCGCGCACTGCTCGAGACCGGCCCCGCCATGGCCGCCGACGAACTGGCGCACCAGCTCAACATCGCCCAGGCGGCGCTGGCGCGGCACCGCGACGTCGCCGAGCCGATCGAGCTGCTGGCGGCGCTCGGCGGCTTCGAGGTCGCGATGATGGTCGGCGTGATGCTGATGGCGGCGAGCAAGCGCCACCTGCTGATGGTCGACGGCCTGGCCGCCTGCGCCGCGCTCGCGATCGCGGCGCGCATCGCGCCGCCGGTCACCGACTACTGCGTCTTCTGCCGCAGCCGCGAACACCGCGGCATCGACCAGGCGATGAAGCAGTTCCGCAGCGGCCCGCTGCTCGAACTCGGCCTGGACGGCCTGGACGGCACAGGTGCCGTGCTCGCCTGGCCGCTGGTGCGCAGCGCCGCCGCGCTGCTGACCGAGGTCGCCGAGGGCGAGGAGGCGGGCCCCACCCGCC
>NZ_NRRU01000055.1 GCF_016583785.1 Rubrivivax gelatinosus
CCGTAGGGGCTGCGACCACCGCCGCCGCCGCCGCCGTAGCCACCACGGCCACCGCCGCCGCCACCGAAGCCGCCCGGACGGTCTTCACGAGGACGCGCCTCGTTGACGACGATCGCGCGGCCTTCGAGGGCCTGACCGTTCATGCCGTTGATGGCAGCCTGAGCTTCGGCGTCCGAGCCCATCTCGACGAAGCCGAAGCCCTTCGAGCGGCCGGTTTCGCGATCCATCATGACCTTGGCGGACGTGACGGTGCCGAATTGCCCAAACGCTTGTTGCAGAGAGTCGTCGCGCACCGAATACGCAAGGTTGCCGACGTACAGTTTGTTACCCACAGAGAAGCCCTCTATCTAGAACCAAGGAGCCATGCGGAGCTTCTACCCTTGCGTGAACCATTCATTTCAAAGGCGCGGCTACCAGACACAGACCGGCCTATTATGGGTGCCGTCGCCCCGGGCCTGTAAAGCGGCGGGGCATCAAATGTTGTTTTCGAACCCCCAGGCAAACCCCAAAACCGGGGTTCAACCCCCTAATCTGAAAATTCGATGATGCCTGGGGCGGGTGCGCCAGCGCTCGCCGGGATATTCACGGGCGCTCGTTGCCGCGACGCGAGACGCCGGTTCGACAGCCGCGCGTGGTGTATCGCGTGGCCCGGCGCGTGCGCCTGCCAACCCGCCTGCCGGCTGCGGTCAGTGCTGATCCCACCATCCGGCCGCGCCGCTACGATCGCCCAATGGACCTGTTGAAGCCGTTGATCGCGTTGCTGGCGATCGTCAATCCGATCGGGGTCGTTCCGTTCTTCATCCACTTCACGCAGAACTTCAGCCCGGAGCAGCGCCGGCGCACGATCCGCATCAGCTCGTTCTCCGCCTTCGTCGTCATCGCGACCAGCTCGCTCGCCGGGCTGAAGATCATCGAGTTCTTCGGCATCTCGATCGCATCGTTCCAGGTCGGCGGCGGGCTGCTGCTGATGCTGAGCGCGGTGGCGATGCTCAACGCCCAGCCCGCCGAGACCAAGCCGACCGACGTCAGTGACGGCAACGAGCGTGTCGACGCCGGCGCCAGCATCGCCGTCGTGCCGCTGACGATCCCGCTGCTGACCGGCCCGGCGACGATCTCGACCATGGTCATCTACGCCGAACGCACGCGGCACTGGTGGCAGCTCGCGGTGCTCGTCGGCTACGGCGTCGTCGTCGGCGTGGCTACCTTCCTCGCGTTCTCGGCCTCGGGCCGCATCGCTGCATGGCTGGGCAAAACCGGCATCAACGTGATGACGCGGCTGATGGGCCTGATCCTGGCGGCGCTGGCCGTGGAGATCATGGCCGAGGGCCTGCTCAAGCTCTTCCCGGTGCTGGCCAGCCCGCTGACCTGAGCGTCGGCGAGACATCGAACGACAACGACAGGAGACACGCATGACCCCCGCCCCGCACGAACCGCCGCGCCCTCGCCGCCTGCCGCCGTCCGCGCGGTGAGCGCCGCCGAGTACGACGTCGTCATCGTCGGCGGCGGCACCGCCGGCTGCCTGCTCGCCAACCGGCTGTCGGCCGAGCCGAGCCTGCGCGTGCTGCTGATCGAAGCCGGCGGCCATGACGACTACCACTGGATCCACATTCCGGTGGGTTACCTCTACTGCATCGGCAACCCGCGCACCGACTGGCTCTACCGCACCGAGCCCGACCCGGGCCTCAACGGCCGCAGCCTGCGCTACCCACGCGGCAAGGTGCTGGGCGGCTGCTCCAGCATCAACGGCATGATCTACATGCGCGGCCAGGCGCGCGACTACGACGGCTGGGCCGTCGCTGTCGGCGACGCCAACTGGCGCTGGGAGCACTGCCTGCCCTTTTTCATGCGCCACGAGGACCACTGGCGCGGCGCCGATGCGCAGCACGGCGCCGGTGGCGAATGGCGCGTCGAGCGCCAGCGGCTGAGCTGGGAAGTGCTCGACGCCTTCGCCGCGGCGGCGCGCGAGGCCGGCATCCCCGCCACCGAGGACTTCAACCGCGGCAGCAACGAAGGTGTCGGCTATTTCGAGGTCAACCAGCGCTCCGGCGTGCGCTGGAACACGAGCAAGGCCTTTCTGCGCCCGGTGGTCGCGCGGCCCAATCTGCAGGTCTGGACCGGGGCGATGGTCGCGCGCGTGCTGGTCGAGGACGGCCGCGCCGCCGGCGTCGAAGTCCGCCCGCAAGGCGGCGGCGAGCCACTCGTGGCGCGGGCGCGGCAGGAAGTGGTGCTGGCCGCCGGTGCCATCGGCACGCCGCAGATCCTGCAGCTCTCGGGCCTGGGGCCGGGCGAGCTGCTGCGCGAACTCGGCATTCCGGTGCTGCGCGACCTGCCCGGCGTCGGCGCCAACCTGCAGGACCACCTGCAGATCCGCGCCGTCTACGCGGTCGAGGGCACGCGCACGCTGAACACGCTGTCGGCGAACTGGTTCGGCAAGGCACGCATCGCCGCCGAATACGCGCTGCGCCGCAGCGGGCCGATGAGCATGGCGCCGTCGCAGCTGGGCGCCTTCACGCGGTCGTCGCCCGAACACGAGTGGCCGAACATCGAGTACCACGTGCAGCCGCTGTCGCTGGACGCCTTCGGCGAGCCGCTGCACGGTTTCGACGCCTTCACCGCCAGCGTCTGCAACCTGAACCCGGGCTCGCGCGGCCAGGTGCGCATCGCCTCGCCGCGGCCCGAGGACGCACCGCGCATCGTGCCCAACTACCTGTCGACGCCCGAGGACCGCCAGGTCGCCGCCGATTCGCTGCGGCTGACACGCCGCATCGCCGCGATGCCGGCGCTGGCGGGCCTGCGGCCGCGCGAGATCAAGCCGGGCCCGCAGTACAGCAGCGACGAGGAACTCGCGCGCCTGGCCGGCGACATCGGCACGACCATCTTCCACCCGGTCGGCACCTGCCGCATGGGGCGCGACGACGACGATCTGGCCGTCGTCGACTCGCGCCTGCGTGTGCGCGGCGTCGCCGGGCTGCGCATCGCCGACGCCAGCGTGATGCCGACCATCACCAGCGGCAACACCAACTCGCCGACCTTGATGATTGCCGAACGTGCGGCGCAATGGGCCGCCCGCGGCGGGTAAGCCCTGATGTCGCAAACGCAAGCGGGCGCTACATTTTGTGCACTCGCGACGGTCCTGCCTTCCAACAGAAGGCGGTGAACGTCAGGCGGGGGAACGAGGAGACAGACAGACGCCGGGCATCCGAGCCGCCGCACACCATCCGAACATGGCGGCAGGGCCCACGGCCACAACGCACGAAGGGGCGCTACCGGATCCGGTGGCGCCCCTTTTCGCCTTTTGGACGGCCGCACGGGCTGCGGCGCCGAGATGCCGCCCCAAGCCCCCGCTGTTGCGGCGATGCCCTCGACGGCCAGGGACTACGATGGTCGGGTCCGCCATTGCCATCTCCCCGAGCCGCCCCATGTCCGTCAACGCCGAACTGCGAACGCTTGAGATCGATATCCCGGCGCAACCCGAGGCGCTGGTCAAGCTCTCGCTGCTGCTCGCCGAGGACGACGTCAACCTCGCCGCCGCCGCCTCGCTGATCGAGGGCGACATGGCGCTGGCCGCCGCGGTGCTGAAGGCGGTGAACTCCTCGCTCTACGGTCTTCGCGGGCGCGTGCAGAGCGTGCAGCAGGCGATCACGTATCTCGGCATGCGCGAGATCGCCGCGATCACCTTCGAGATCGGGCTGCGCGCCGCCTTCCCGCCTGCGGTCGAACTCGACCCGATGTGGTCGCGCGCCGCTCGCCGCGGCCTCGTGATGGGGCGCATCGCGCACAAGCTCTCGCTGGACGCCTGGGCGGCTCATTCCGCCGGGCTGTTCGAGGAATGCGGCAAGGCGGTGCTGTTCCGCCACGCTGCCGACCACTACCGCGCGATGCTGCGCGCCGCGCGCTCCGACACCGAACTGCTGACGCTGGAGCACGCCGGCTTCGGCGTCAGCCACGACGCGCTCGGCGCCGCGCTCTGCGAAAGCTGGGGCCTGGGCCAGGCGGCGGTGGCCTGCGTGCGCCACCACGTGCTGCTGCAGTTCGGGCTCGAGTTCCCGCCGCAGATGCCGCCGGGCCGGCGCGCCATCGGCGCCGTCTCGGTGATCGCGCACGCGATGATCAACGAGCCCGCGACGCTGGACGAGGTCACCGCGACGATCGCGCCGCTGGCCGAACTCGACGTGACGCTGGCGCTGCGCAGCGTGCGCCAGGTGCAGGAACAGCTCGCCGACGCACTGAGCCACGGCCGCTGAGGCGGCCCTGCCCCGCGTTCGCGGGATGACGTGAAACGGCATGGGCGCCGCGCCGCGCCAGCTAGTCGTAAGCCCTGAGGGCCGCCGGCGCGCCGCTCGTTAGTCTGGCCGCGACCGGGCCCCGTCACGGCCCGCCGGGTGCCCGCATGTCCGCCACCGTCCCCGACGCCGCGCTGGCGCTGCAGCGCCTGTACCACTGGGAGCGGCACGCGCCCGAGCGCATCGCGCTGAGCCAGCCGGCCCGCGGCGAACTTCACGACATCCGCTGGGCCGAAGCCGTCGGCCAGGCGCGGCGCATGGCGGCACACCTGCTGGCGCTCGGCCTGCCGCGCGGCTCGTGCATCGCCATCCTCGGCAAGAACTCGGCGCACTGGCTGATTGCCGACTGGGCGATCTGGATGGCCGGCCACGTCTCGGTGCCGCTGTACCCGACGCTGGCCGCCGCCACCGTGCGCCAGGTGCTGGAGCACAGCGGCGCGCGCCTGCTCTTCGTCGGCAAGCTCGACCTCTGGGCGGAGATGAAGTCGGGCGTGCCCGCGGGCCTGCCCTGCATCGAACTGCCGCTGGGCCCGGGCAGCGGCGCGCCGCGCTGGGACGACATCGTCGCGTGCACGCCGCCGCTGGCGGGCGAGCCGGTGCGCGCCGGCGACGAGCTCTGCACCGTGATGTACACCTCGGGCACGACCGGCGCACCCAAGGGCGTGATGCACAGCTTCCAGCACTTCGCCTGGGGGCTGCAGGCGGGTTTGAAGCGCATCGGCGGCCTCGACGCCGACGCCCGCATGCTCAGCTACCTGCCGCTGTCGCACGTCGCCGAGCGCACGCTGGTCGAACACGGCCAGCTGCACGGCGGCCTGCGCGTCTATTTCGCCGACACGCTGGACACCTTCGCCGAAGACCTGCGGCGTGCGCGGCCGACGGTGTTCTTCTCGGTGCCGCGGCTGTGGCTGAAGTTCCAGCAGGGCGTGCACGCGCGCATGGCGCCGGGCAAGCTGAACACGATGCTGGCGCTGCCTGGGCTGGGCCGCGTCGTGCGCCGCAAGGTGCTCGAGGGCCTGGGCCTGGACGCCTGCCGCTTCGCCGCCGGCGGCGCGGCGCCGATGCCGCCCGACCTGCTGCGCTGGTACGCGCGCCTGGGGCTGGACCTTGTCGAGGTCTACGGCATGACCGAGAACTGCGGCATCAGCCACGCGACGCTGCCCGGCCAGCCGCGCCCGGGCACCGTCGGCCAGCCCTATGACGGCGTCGAGGCGCGCATCGACGCCACCAGCGGCGAGATCCAGATGCGCAGCCCGGCGCTGATGCTGGGCTACTTCCGCGAGCCCGAGCTGACGCAAGAAGCCATCAGCGCCGACGGCTGGCTGCACACCGGCGACCAGGGCGAACTCGACGCCGGCGGCAATCTGCGCATCACCGGGCGCGTCAAGGACCTGTTCAAGACCAGCAAGGGCAAGTACGTCGCGCCGGCGCCGATCGAGGACAAGCTGGTGATGCACCCGGCGGTCGAGGCCTGCTGCGTCAGCGGCGCCCATCTGCACCAGCCGCTGGGGCTGCTGATGCTGAACCCGGCCGCCGCCGCCCAGGCCGACGACGCCGACGGCCGCGCGGCGCTGGAGCGGTCGCTCGCCGACCACCTGGATACCGTGAACTCGCTGCTCGACCCGCACGAGCGCCTGGCCTGCGTGGTCCTGATGCGCGACGCCTGGACCGTCGGCAACGACCTGGTGACGCCGACCTTCAAGGTCAAGCGCGGGCGCATCGAGGCGCTGTTCGCGCGCCACTACGACCAGTGGGCGGGGTCCGGCCGCAAGCTCGTCTGGTACGACGCGCCGCGCTGATCAGGCCGCGCGCAGGCAGTCGACGATGTTCAGTCGCGCCGCGCGCCAGGCCGGGATGAAACCTCCGACCAGCCCCATCGCGAGCGCGAAGGCGAGCGCCTTGGCGGCGATCACCGGCGTCAGCCGGAACTGGAACGCGAGTTCGGAGAAGGTCGCGAAGTTGGTCGTCGAGACGTCGACGAACTGCATCAGGCTGGCCGACGCCAGCCCGAAGACGCCGCCGACGAAAGCCAGCAGCAGCGACTCGCCCAGGAAGGCCGCCAGCACCGCCTCGCGCCTGAAACCCAGCGCGCGCAGCGTGCCGATCTCGCCGACACGCGAGGCGACGGCGCCGAACATCGTGATCGCCGCGCCGACGATGGCGCCGGTGGAGAAGATCAGCGCCAGCGCCGTGCCCAGGATGCTGATGAAGTTGGCCAGCGCCTCGCTCTGTTCGGCGTAGAAGCGGATCTCGGGCTTGGCGTCCAGCGTCAGCCGCGGGTCGTCTTCCAGCCGCGCGCGCGCGGCCTCGAAGCTGGCCACGTCGGCCAGGCGGAAGATGACGCTGGAATAACTCTGGCGGCGGAAGGCCTGCATCAGCTGCTCGGCGTCGCCCCAGATCTCGGAGTCGAAGCCGGTCCTGCCGGCGTCGATGACGCCGACCACCGTCCAGTCGCGGCCGGCAAAACGCAGCGTCGAGCCGGGCGCGACGTTTTCGTAGCCCCGCGCGACCGCGCGCCCGACGACGACTTCGGCGCTGCCGGCGCGAAAAAAGCGCCCCTCGACGACCTGCACCTGCGGCCGCAGCGCCAGCCCGGTGGCCGAGGTGCCACGCAGCGTCACGTTGCCGGGTTTGCCGTTGCGTTTGACCAGGCTGTTCAGCACCACCGGCTCGCGGCTCAGCAGCGGCCGGCCGAGCGCGTCGCCGGCGATGCCGGGCAGGCTTTCGATCACGGCCGCCTGCTCGCGGCCGATCGCGCTCGTGATCTCGGCGTTGGCGCCCTTGCGCAGCACGACGACGTTGTCGGGCTGGCCGGTGGCCACCAGCGTCGCGCGTATGCCCTCGGTCATCATCAGCACGGTGGCGAAGACGAAGACGACGAGCGCCATGCCGCCGGCGGTCAGCGCCGTCGTCACGCGCCGCACCCAGAGGTTGCGGGCGACGTAGGCGAGCGGGATCGCGCGGCGCATCGGCTGCCTTCAGCCCACGTGTCGGAGGCCGTCGACGATGTCGATGCGGCTGGAGCGCCAGGCCGGCCAGGCGGCGGCGATCGCGCCCACCGCCAGTGCCGCCAGCAGCTGCAGCGCCATCGTCTCGGGCGCGACGCGGAACACCGGGAACAGCGTGCCGACGGCGTTGGCGAACACCGATGCCAGCGGCAGCGTGACGAGCACGCCGGCGACGCCGCCGATGGCCGCGATCAGCAGGCTCTCGCCGAACAGCAGCTTGACGACGAACTCCGGCGGGAAGCCCAGCGCCTTCAGCGTCGCGTATTCGGCCATGCGTTCGCGCGCCGTCATCGCCATCGTGTTGGCCATCACCGCCATGATGATGACGATGACGATCAGGCTCACCGCCTGCAGCGCCACCAGGATGGCCTCGCTCATCGAGACGAAACCGAGCTGGAAGGCCTTCTCGGTCTCGGTCAGCGTCTCGGCGATCGAGTTGCGGAACATCGCGTCGATGCGCTGCGACACCAGCGCGGCGTCGTTCGGGTCGCGGATGCCGAGCACGAAGACACCGACCGAGTCGCCGCGGCCGGGGTAGCGCTGGCGCTGGATCTCGTTGATGTAGCCCCAGTGCATCAGCATCTGGTTCTCGTCGACGCCGGGGTCGGCGCCTTCGTAGATGCCGCGGATCGGGAAGTTCCAGGTGCCGCTGTAGATCGTGCCGCGCAGCGGCACCGTGTCGCCGAGCTTCCAGCCGTACTTGGCTGCCAGCTTGCGGCCGACGAGCACGCTGCGGCGGTCGCGCAGCCAGGCGCTGCGTTCGGCGTCGGAGACGACGAACTCGGGGTACAGCGGCAGGTAGCTGGCGGCGTCGACGGCGAACTGCGGGAAGAAGTTGCGCTCGGTGATGTAGACGCCGCCGAACCAGTTCGACCAGCTGACCGCATCGACGCCGTCGACCGCACGCAGCCGCTCGGCGTAGGCCAGCGGCAGTGGCACCGTCAGCGAGGTCGCGCTGCGCGTGATCAGCCGCGTGCTCGAACTCGCGTTCGCGCCCGCGTACCAGGCGTCGACGATGGTGCGCAGCAGGCCGAAGGCGCAGACCGCGACCATCAGCCCGACGATGGTCAGCAGCGTGCGCAGCCGGTGGCGGAACGCGTTCTTCAGCAGCAGGCGCAGCAGGAACACGGCCGGCTCCGCCTCAGGCGAGGGCTTCGTCGTCGGCGAGCACACCTTTTTCCAGGTGCACCAGGCGGTGCGCACGCGCCGCGGCCTTGGGGTCGTGCGTGACCATCACGATGGTCTTGCCGAGTTCGGCGACGAGCTGCTCGAGCAGCGTCAGCACCTCCTCGCCGGTATGGCGGTCCAGGTCGCCGGTGGGTTCGTCGGCGACGATCAGCGTCGGGTCGCCGACGAGCGCACGCGCGATCGCCACACGCTGCTGCTGGCCGCCGGACAGCTCGTTCGGGTAGTGCGTCGCGCGGTCGGCCAGCGACACCAGCGCCAGCGCCTGGGCGACCCGCTCGCGGCGCTCGCGTGCCGACAGGCTGGTCAGCAGCAGCGGCAGCTCGACGTTCTCGGCCGCGCTCAGCACCGGCAGCAGGTTGTAGAACTGGAAGATGAAGCCGACGTTGGCGGCGCGCCAGTCGGCGAGCGCACCTTCGTCCAGCGTCGCGATGTCGGTGCCGGCGATCTCGATCGTGCCGCCGGTGGGCTTGTCGATGCCCGCCACCAGGTTCAGCAGCGTGCTCTTGCCCGAGCCGCTGGGGCCCATCAGCGCGATGAACTCGCCTTCCTGCACGTCCAGGTCCAGGCCCAGCAGCACCGGGATGTCCTGCTCGCCGCGGCGGTAGATCTTCTGCAGCCCGCGAACGCGGATCAGCGGCGGCCGCTCGGCGCCGGGTGCGGCGCTCACTTGGCCACCGTCACGCGCGTGCCGTCGGACAGCGTGGCTGCCGGCGCGAGCACGACCCGTTCGCCGGCCTTCAGCGCGCCAGGTGCGATCTCCAGCATGTCGCCCAGCGTGCGCCCGGGCGTCACCGGCACCGCCTGCAGACGGCCGTCGGCGGCGATGCGCAGCACGACGCGCCGGCCGTCGCGTTCGACCACCGCCTTGGGGTTCAGCGCCAGCACCGGCTGGCGGTCGGCGGCCGTGGCCGGCTGCGACAGGAAGACGACGCGTGCCGCCATCTCCGGCAGGATGCGCGGGTCCAGCCGCTCGAAGCGGATCTTGGTCATCACCGTCGCCTTGGCGCGGTCGACGGTGGGCACGATGCGCGCGACGCTGCCGGCCAGGCGCAGATCGGGCAGCGCGTCGAGCGCGATCTCCACCGGCTGGTCGATGCGGATGCGGCCGACGTTGGCCTCCGACACGTCGGCCTCGACCTCCAGCGTCGACATGTCGGCCATCGTGACGACGGCACCGAGCGCGCCGGTGGCGCTGGACAGCGGCGTGATCAGGTCGCCGACGTTGGCGTTCTTGTTCAGCACCACGCCGTCGAAGGGCGCGCGGATCTCGGTGTTGTCGCGCCCGACCTGCTGCACCTTGAGCTGGGCGCGGGTCTGCGCCAGCGCGGCTTCGGTGGCGGCGAGCGCGGCCGCGGCGGCGTCGGTGCGGCGCTGCGCCGCGTCCACCGCCTGCGGCGAGACGAAACCCTGCTCCTTCAGGCCGAGCGTGCGCTCCAGGTCGGCGCGTGCATTGGCGAGTTCGACCGCGGCCTGGCGCCGGCTGGCGTCGGCCTGGCGCACGCCGGCTTCGGCTGCCATCACCACCGGCACGACGTCGGCGGCGTCGATGCGGCCGATCAGGTCGCCGGCCTTGACGACGCTGCCTTCGCGCACCCGCAGTTCGATCAGGCGGCCGGTGGCCTTGCTCGCGACCGCCGCGCGCCGCTGCGCGACGACGTAGCCCGAGGCGTTGAGTTCGGCGAAACGTGCCGACGGGTAGGCGCTGGTGACGCTGGTGGCCTGGACTTCGGGTGCGCCGCGGGTCCAGGTGACCAGCGCCAGCGCGACGGCGATGCCGACGCCCAGCCAGATCCAGCGCTGGCCGCGGCGGCGCGGCGCCGGGCCACGCGCGGCTTTCAGCGAGGACAGCATCGGGCGCGCCGGAGCGGTGGGTTCGGTCATGGTCGGGTGGCGGCGGGCGGGGGTTCAGGCGGCGGAAGACTCGATGACGCCGCCGCCCAGGCAGACGTCGCCGTCGTAGAGCACGGCCGACTGGCCCGGCGTCACGGCCCACTGCGCGTCTTCGAAGGCCAGCGCGAAGCGCTCGCCCTCGCCACGCAGCGTGCAGCCGGCGTCGGCCTGGCGGTAACGCGTCTTGGCAGCCAGCGCGCCGTCGGTCGGCGCGCTGCCGGCGACCCAGGAGCAGTCGGCGGCGACCAGCGTGTGCGCCAGCAGCCAGGGGTGGTCGTGGCCCTGGACGACACGCAGCACGTTGCGCTCCAGCTCCTTGCGCGCGACGTACCAGGGCGCGTGTTCGCCGCCGCCGGCTCTCAGCCCGCCTATGCCCAGGCCCTGGCGCTGGCCCAGCGTGTAGAAGCTCAGGCCGACGTGGCGGCCGACGACGCGGCCGCGTTCGTCCTCGATGTCACCCGGCGCCTGCGCCAGGTAGCGGTTCAGGAACTCGCGGAACGGGCGCTCGCCGATGAAGCAGATGCCGGTCGAGTCCTTCTTCTTCGCGTTCGGCAGACCGATCTCGGCGGCGATGCGGCGCACCTCGGTCTTGGGCAGTTCGCCCACCGGGAACATCGTGCGCGCCAGCTGCGCCTGGTTCAGGCGGTGCAGGAAGTAGCTCTGGTCCTTGGCCGGGTCCAGCCCCTTGAGCAGCTCGAAGCGGCCGCCGCGTTCACGCACGCGGGCGTAGTGGCCGGTGGCGATGCGCTCGGCGCCCAGGCGCATCGCGTGGTCGAGGAAGGCCTTGAACTTGATCTCGGCGTTGCACAGCACGTCGGGGTTGGGCGTGCGCCCGGCACCGTACTCGCGCAGGAACTCGGCGAAGACGCGGTCCTTGTACTCGGCGGCGAAGTTGACGTGTTCGAGGTCGATGCCGATGACGTCGGCCACCGCCGCGGCGTCCAGGAAGTCCTGGCGCGACGAGCAGTATTCGCTGTCGTCGTCGTCTTCCCAGTTCTTCATGAAGAGGCCGATGACCTCGTAACCCTGCTGCTTGAGCAGCCAGGCGCTGACTGCCGAGTCGACGCCGCCGCTCAAGCCCACCACGACGCGACGCTTGTCCTGCATGGGGACGAATTATCCGCGCCGGCGCGCCGTGGCGCCTTGCGCCAGGGCGGGCACAATGCCGGCCGATGAACGAAGACGGCGAGGACCCGTTCGAGGTCCGCGACAGCCACATCCACGGCCTCGGGGCCTTCGCCACGCGCCCGCTGCGCAAAGGCCAGCGCATCGGCCTCTATGCCGGCCGGCGCTGGACACCCGGCGAGATCGCCACGCTCGACTGGGACAACGCGCTGACCTATTTCTTCGGCCTGTCCGACGGCTCGATGATCGACGGCCGCGAAGGCGGCAACGGCACGCGCCACCTGAACCACTCCTGCGCGCCCAACTGCGTCGCTTACGAGGTGGTCGACGAGGACGGCGTGCTGCAGATCCAGATCGAGGCCGGGCGCCGCATCCGCGTCGGCGACGAGCTTTTCATCGACTACTCGCTGGACATCGGCGACGCCGACCCGGCCGAGTTCGAATGCCGCTGCGGTGCACCCGAGTGCCGCGGGACGATGGCGGCGCCGCCGCCGCCGCCGCCGGCGAAGAAGCCGCGCCGGCGGGGCTAAGCCCGCCGCGCCTCAAGCTGCCGCCGTGGACCGGCTACGCCGGTTCACTGGCGGCGCCCCCCTGGGGGGGAGCGCCGAAGGCGCTACGGGGGGGGGCCTGATACCCGCGCGGGATCGCCGCCAGCAGCCGCTTCGTGTAGTCCTGCTGCGGCGCCAGCAGGATCTGCTCGGCGCTCGCCTGCTCGACCACCTGGCCGTCCTTCATCACCAGCACCTCGTCGCTGATGAAGCGCACGACGGCGAGGTCGTGGCTGATGAAGACGTAGGACAGGCCGAGCTCGTCCTGCAGGTCCTTCAGCAGGTTCAGCACCTGGGCCTGGACGCTGACGTCCAGTGCCGAGACCGCCTCGTCCAGCACCAGCACCTCGGGCTCCAGCGTCAGGCAGCGTGCGATCGCGACGCGCTGGCGCTGGCCGCCCGAGAACTCGTGCGGGTACTTGCCGAAGGCACGGCCGTCCAGGCCCACCTTCTCCAGCAGCGTGCGCGCACGCTGCTCGCGCTCGGCGGTGTCGCGGCCGATGCCGTGGATGGTCATCGGCTCGATCAGCGCCTGGCCGATCGTGAAGCGCGGGTTCAGGCTCGCGTACGGGTTCTGGAAGACGATCTGGATGCGCCGGCGCATCAGCTGGCGCTCGCGGTCGCTGATCTTCAGCAGGTTCTTGCCGTCGAAAATGACTTCGCCGCCGGTGGGCTCGTGCAGGCGCAGCAGCGTCAGCCCCATCGTCGTCTTGCCCGAACCCGACTCGCCGACCACGCCGAGCGTGTGGCCGCGGCGCAGCTTGAAGTTGACGTCCTGCACCGCCTTGAACTCGCGCTTGCCGAACAGGCCCTGCGGCAGCCAGAAGCTCTTGGCCAGCGAACGCACTTCCAGCACCACCGGCGCGTCCGGGTCCTTGGCCTTGGCGGCACCGGCGGCGCTGCGGCCGGCGATGTGGTCGTCGATCACCATCAGCCGCGCCGGGTTCGCGTCGAGCGAGGGCCGGCAGGCCAGCAGCGCCTGGGTGTAGCCGTCCTGGGGCGCGGCGAAGATGCGCGCGACATCGCCCGACTCGCGGATCTGCCCGTGGCGCATGACGACGACGCGGTCGGCGATCTCGCCGACCACGCCCAGGTCGTGGCTGATGAACAGCAGGCTCATGCGGTGGCGTTCGCGCAGCTTGCCCAGCAGCTCCAGCACCTGGCGCTGGATGGTCACGTCCAGCGCCGTCGTCGGTTCGTCGGCGATCAGCAGCCTGGGCTCGCAGGCCAGCGCCATCGCGATCATCACGCGCTGCTGCTGGCCGCCCGACATCTCGTGCGGGTAGGCGTTCAGGCGGCGCTTGGGTTCCGGGATGCCGACTTCGCCCAGCAGCTCCTCGGCGCGTGCCCAGGCCTGGCGGCGCGACATGCCGAGGTGGCGCATCAGCGGTTCGGCGAGCTGCTGGCCGACGTTGAACACCGGGTTCAGCGAGCTCATCGGGTCCTGGAAGACGCAGGCGATCTCCTTGCCGCGCAAGGCCTGGAGTTCACGCAGCGAAGCCTGCAGCAGGTCGCGCTCGCGCCAGAGGATGCGGCCGCTGCGCTCGGCGTTCTCGGGCAGCAGGTTCAGCACCGACATCGCGGTGACGCTCTTGCCCGAGCCCGACTCGCCGACGAGCGCGACGGTGGTGTTCTCGGGCACGTCGAAGGAGATGCCCTTGACGGCCTGGGCGCGCTGGCCCTGGCCCATGCGGAACTCGACCTTGAGGTCCTGGATGGAAAGCAGCGAAGTCATCG
The DNA here is from genome assembly GCF_016583785.1 of Rubrivivax gelatinosus. Lineage (GTDB taxonomy): Bacteria > Pseudomonadota > Gammaproteobacteria > Burkholderiales > Burkholderiaceae_C > Rubrivivax > Rubrivivax gelatinosus_B. The sequence goes on from NZ_NRRU01000055.1 coordinate 13,780, forward strand.
TCGGGGCGGTGTCGTGCGGGGCGTTCATTCCAGGCCCCGCAGCTTCGGGTCGAGCGCGTCGCGCGCGGCGTCGGCCATCAGCGAGAACGCGGTGACGAACACCGCCATGAAGCCGGTGGCGGCCACCAGCTGCCACCAGTAGCCCAGGATCAGGTCGCTCTGGGCTTCGGCCAGCATCGTGCCCCAGCTCACCTGGTCGACCGGCACGCCCAGGCCCAGGTAGGACAGGATGACCTCGGCCTTGATGAAGCCGACCACCAGCAGCCCCATGCGCACCAGCACGACGTGGCTGACGTTGGGCAGGATGTGGCGGAACATGCGCGACAGGCGCGAGGCGCCGATGGCCTCGGCGGCGCGCACGTACTCGCGGCTGGAGTGTTTGATGAACTCGGCGCGCACCTGGCGGTACATGCCGGTCCAGCCGGTGAAGCCCAGGATCAGCACGACGGTGTCGATGCCCCGGCCCAGCACCGCGGCGAAGGCGAAGATCAGCAGGATGCCCGGCACCGACTCGAAGACGTTGTAGAGCCACTCGAGCGCGTCGCCGATCTTGCCGCCGAAGAAGCCGCTGAAGGCCCCGAGCAGCGTGCCGATCGTCGTCGCCACGAGCGCGGCGAGCACGCCGACGAAGACCGAGATCTGCGTGCCCTTGATCGCTTTCTCGAGCACGTCGCGACCGAGGCGGTCGCCGCCCAGCGGCAGCGTCTCGAGCTTGGGCGTTTCCTCGGTCTTCAGCTTGGCGGCGCGTTCGGCCCATTCGGCGTAGCGCGGCGCCAGCGGGTCGACGTCGGAGAGGTCGACGTTCGGGCCCTTGGGCGTGGCGATCGCGGCCTGCTTCTCGGCCGGCGCCGGGCCCATGAAGCTGGGCGGCGCGTTCGAGACGCCGACCTCGCGCTGCCAGTCGCCGGCGACGACGCCCAGCCAGGACAGCAGGATCAGCAGCAGGAAGGCGAGCACGACGACGAGCGCGGCGACGCCGACGCGGTCGGCCTTGTAGCGGCGCCAGGCGGCGTGCCAGACGCCTTCGGAACGTTGGTGGGCCGCGTCGACGGCGGCCGGGGCGGACATCACGGCACTCACTTCAGCACCACCCGCGGGTCGGCGACCTTGAACAGCAGGTCGGTCATCAGGTTGATCAGCATCGTCAGCACAGCCAGGTAGACCGTCACCGCCTGGATCACCGGGTAGTCGCTGCGGTTCACCGCCAGCAGCACCTCGCGGCCCAGGCCGGGGATCGAGAAGAAGACCTCGATCAGGAAGGAGCCGACGAAGATGCTGGGCAGGGCCAGACCGATGTTCGTCAGGATCGGGATCATCGCGTTGCGCAGCACGTGCTTGAACAGCACCGTGCCTTCGCCCATGCCCTTGGCGCGCGCGGTGCGCACGTAGTCCTGGCCGAGTTCGTCGAGCAGGAAGCTGCGGTACAGCCGGGTCTGCGGCGCGATGCCGACGGCCACCGCCAGCAGCACCGGCAGCGGCGCGTAGGTCACCAGGTTGGTCAGCGTCGAGTCGCTCCAGCCCTGCACCGGGAACCAGCCCAGGCGGAAGCCGAAGAAGTACTGGCCGACGATGACGTAGACCAGGAAGCTGATCGACAGCGCCACCGTCGTGACCACCATGATGGTGCGGTCGGTCAGCGAGCCGCGGCGGTAGGCCACCCACATCGCGATCGGCAGCGCCAGCAGCGTGTCCAGGATCAGGATCGGCACCATCACCGTCAGCGTCGCCGGCAGCCGGCTGGCGAACAGGCTGGACACCGGCTCGTTCGTCGCCCAGCTGTGGCCCCAGTCGAAGGTGAGGATGGACTTCACGAAGATCCACAGCTGGGTCGACCAGGGCTGGTCAAGGCCCAGCTCCTGGCGGATCGCCGCGATCTGTTCGGGGGTCGCGTTGAGGCCGCCGAGGATTTCGGCGGGGTCGCCGCCGAAGAATTTGAACAGCATGAACACCAGCAGCACGACGCCCGCGAGCGTCGGGATCATCTGCCACAGGCGTCGTATCAGGTAAGCCGCCATCTGGGAATCGACGAAAAGCGGGCCCCGCTCGTGCCGGGGCCCGTGTTACAGGATGCGCGAGTGTAGGGGTGTCGGCCCCGGGCCGGCGTACGGCCTTCCCCCGCGTCACGCCAGGGCAAGCAGGTCCTGGGCCACCTGCCGCTTCTTCCTCGTAGGGCATGGAGCTTGCGAGCCTGCACCCGATTCCCGTGCGGCTGCGGGGTGGCGGCACCGTATTCGGGCGCGGCGCACCGTAGACTCCGCCGCTTCGTAACGAAATGCCCCGATCGATGAAACGCCTGGTCCGGCTGGCCACGCTGGCCGCCTGTCTGTTCGCGACCGGCACGGTCGCGCTGGCGCAGCCGGCCGCCGCCGCGCCCAAGACGCTGCGCTACTCGTTCCCGATCGCCGAGACCGGCTTCGATCCGGTGCCGATCAGCGACCTGTACTCGCTCACCGTCGTCGCCGGCATCTTCGAGGCGCCGCTGGAGTTCGCCTTCCTCGCGCGGCCGGTGCGCATGCGGCCCAACACCGCGGCCGCGATGCCCGAGGTCTCGGCCGACTTCCGCACCTTCACCTTCCGCATCAAGCCGGGCATCTACTTCGCTGCCGACCCCGCTTTCAAGGGCAAGCGGCGCGAGCTCGTCGCTGCCGACTACGTCTATTCGGTCAAGCGCCATTACGACCCGCGGGGCAAGGCCGGCCGCCTGTACCGGCTCGAGAGCGCGAAGATCCTCGGCCTGTCGGAGCTGCGCGCCCGGGCGCTGAAGGAGCGCAAGCCTTTCGACTACGACGCGCCGGTCGAAGGCCTGCGCACGCTGGACCGCTACACCTTCCAGGTGAAGCTGGCCGAGCCCTCGCCGCGTTTCCTCTACGTCTTCGCCGACGGCTCGCTCACCGGCGCGGTGGCGCGCGAAGTCGTCGAGTTCTACGGAGACCGCATCGGCGAGCATCCGGTGGGCACCGGGCCGTTCAAGCTCGGCGCCTGGAAACGCAGCTCGAGCATCGTGCTCGAACGCAACCCCGGCTACCGCGAGGTGCTCTACGACGAGGAAGCCCCGGCCGGCGACGAACGCCTGCAGGCCGTCGTTCGCGAGTTCAAGGGCCGGCGCCTGCCGCTCGTCGACCGGGTACAGATCTCGATCATCGAGGAGCCGCAGCCGCGCTGGCTGTCCTTCCTGAACGAGGAGCAGGACGTCGCCGAGAACGTGCCGGCGGAGTTCGCCAACGTCGCGTTCCCGAACAACGAACTGGCGCCCAACCTCGCCAAGCGCGGCATCCTGATGCTGCGCTACCCGCGCTCCGACGTCGCCTATTCGTACTTCGCGATGGAGAACCCGGTGGTCGGCGGCTACGAGCCGCACAAGGTGGCGCTGCGGCGGGCGATCGCGCTGGCGGTCGACGTCGAACGCGAGATCCGTCTCGTGCGCGGCGGCCAGGCGGTTCCGGCGCAGTCGATCGTCGGCCCCGAGTCCTGGGGGTTCGATGCGGCCTACAAGAGCGAGATGGGCGACTACGACCCGGCGCGCGCCAAGGCGCTGCTCGACATGCACGGTTATGTCGACCGCGATGGCGACGGCTGGCGCGAGCAGCCCGACGGCAGCCCGCTGCTGCTGGAGTACTCGACCCAGCCCGACCAGCAGAGCCGCAAGCTCACCGAGCTCTGGAAGAAGAACATGGACGCGATCGGCATCCGCATCGTGTTCAAGGCCGCCAAGTGGCCCGAGCAGCTGAAGGCCTCGCGTGCCGGCAAGCTGATGATGTGGGGCGTGGGCTGGAGTGCCGAGCAGCCCGACGGCGACACCTTCCTGGCGGTCGGCTACGGCCCGAACAAGGGCCAGTCCAACCACGCGCGCTTCGACATGCAGGCCTTCAACGCGCTGTACGAGAAGCAGGCGGCCTTGCCCGACGGCCCCGAGCGCCAGGCGGCGATGGACGCGGCCAAGAAGCTGATGATCGCCTACATGCCCTACAAGGTGCACGTGCACCGTATCTGGACCGACCTCGCGCAGCCCTGGGTCAGCGGCTACAGCCGCAACATCTTCGTGCGCGAGTTCTGGAAGTACGTGGACATCGACCGCGAGGCGCTGGCGCGCCGCGGTTCCTGAACGACACCCTGCCGACGATGAAGCTGTTCTCTCTTGCCTGCGCCGCGCTGCTCGCGTTTGCGGCCTCGACCCATGCTGCCGAACCTGCCGCTGCCGACGGCGGGCGCAAGGTGCTGCGTGTGGCCTTCACCACCGCCGAGACCGGTTTCGACCCGTCGCAGATCAGCGACGTGTACTCGCGCACCGTCACGCCGCACATATTCGAGGCGTTGTACCGCTACGACCATCTGGCGCGGCCGGTGAAGATCCGCACGCTGACGGCTGCCGGCATGCCCGAGGTGTCGGCCGACTTCAAGGTCTGGACGATCAAGCTGCAGCCCGGCATCTATTACGCGGACGACCCCGCGTTCAAGGGTCACAAGCGCGAGCTGGTGGCGCAGGACTACGTCTACGCTTTCCAGCGCACCGCCGACCCGGCCAATCGCAGCCAGCTCTGGAGTTGGATCGAGACCTTCAAGATCGCCGGCCTCGATGAGTACCGGCGGGAAGTCGTCGCGCAGAAGAAGGCCTTCGACTACGACCACACGATCCCCGGCTTGCGGGCGCTGGATCGCTACACGATCCGCTTCACGCTGACCGATCCGTCGCCGCGATTCCTCGAGAACCTGACCGCGTCGGACTTGCTGGGCGGAGTTGCACGCGAGGTTGTCGAGTTCTACGGCGACAAGATCGCCGAGCACCCGGTGGGCACCGGCCCGTTCAAGCTCAAGCAGTGGCGGCGCAGCTCGCTGATCGTGCTGGAGCGCAACCCCGACTTCCGGGAGATGCACTACGACGCTGAGCCCGCACCCGACGACGCCGAAGGCCAGGCGATCCTGGCGCGGTTCAAGGGCCGGCGCATCCCGATGATCGATGAGGTGCGCATCTCGATCATCGAGGAGGAGCAGCCGCGCTGGCTGGCTTTCCTGAACGGCCAGATCGACATGCTCGCCGGCCAATATGGCCCGGTGCCCGGCTCGTTCATCAACGTCGCTGTGCCCAATGGCCATGTCGCGCCGAACCTGGCGCGCAAAGGCATCCAGGCGGCGCAGCAGGTCAACGCCGACATCGGAATCACCTACTTCAACATGGAAGATCCGGTGGTCGGCGGCTACACGCCGGAAAAGGTGGCGCTGCGCCGCGCGATCTCGTTGGCGATGGACGTCGAACGCGAGATCCGTGTGGTGCGCCGGGGCCAGGCGATCCCGGCGCAGTCGCAGGTCGTGCCGCATACGACCGGCTACGACCCGAAGTTCAAGAGCGAAGCCGGCGACTACGACCCGGCGCGCGCACGTGCACTGCTGGACATGTATGGCTACGTCGACCGCAACGGAGACGGCTGGCGTGAACAGCCCGACGGCAAGCCGCTGGAGATCGTCTACGCGACGCAGCCGTCGCAGATCAATCGCCAGTTCGACGAGCTCTGGCGCAAGAACATGCAAGCCGTTGGCATCCGCACCAGCTTTCAGAGTGGGCAGTGGCCCGAGCAACTGAAGCTGGCGCGTGCCGGCAAGCTGCAGATCTGGACACTGGGATCGTCGGCCTCGGGCCGCGACGGCCAGAGCTCGTTCGACCGCCTGCACGGCCCGCAGGCGGGCGGTCAGAACCTGGCGCGTTTCAAGCTCCCGGCGTTCGATGCACTCTACGAGCGCATGTCGGTACTGCCTGACGGACCGGAACGCGACGATCTCTTCCGTCAGGCCAAGATGCTGTCAGTGGCCTACATGCCTTACAAGCCGACGGTGCACCGCATCAGCACCGACATGTGGCAACCCTGGGTCAGCGGCTTCCGCCGCCCGGTGTTCTGGAGCGAGTGGTGGCACCTGGTCGACGTCGACCCGGAGATGCGGGCGAAGGCCGGCGTCAGCGGCGACTGAGTGCGGCACCGGCGTCCGGATACCTGCTGTTGCATTCAGTGAACATCAGCGCCACGCCAAGTGTTTCGCGTTACGCCATAAATCGAGCGCTGTAAACCTGCAGTTACAACTTGCTGGCGTGAATGTCAGGGAATTCACGATCCTGGGGCAGACTGGTAATCCTTTCTCACAGTGCCGGTCAGAGCGCTTCGGCAGACTCGATCGGACTTTGGGTTCCAAGAGACCAGTAATGACGACTGACACGATCATCGTGGCGCCGATCGGCGGTCAGCGCTCCGTGATGCGCCCGTTGTCCGAAGGACGCGGAGCCGTCGCGCGATCGCCGGCTGCCGAAACCTCCGAGCGCGTTTTCCGCATCCGTTCCGCCGACTCCTACGTCTGCCGCCAGCGTGCCGACTCGCTGTTGCGCGAGCGTTATGCCTGGCGCGGCTACCACGCCGTCTCGCTGCCGAGCGACCAGACGACCAACCGCATCACGCTGTCGGCGACCGAGAACGACGACACGATCGGCACGATCACCGTGGCGCTGGACAGCGCCGAGGGCCTGAGCGCCGAAGACGCCTTCCCCGCCGAGATGGAAGGTCTGCGCGGCTTGAACCTGCGGGTCTGCGAGTTCACCAAGCTCGCGATCGACCCGATTTCCGGCAGCAAGCGCGTGCTGGCGGCCCTGTTCCACGTCGCCTACATCGTCGCCCACCGCATCCGCGGCTACGACGCGCTGGTGATGGAAGTGAACCCCCGCCACGTGCGCTACTACGAGCGCATGCTCGGCGCGCGCATCGTCGGCGAGGAGCGGCTGAACCGCTTCGTCAACGCGCCGGCGGTGCTGCTGACGATCGACTTCGACTACATCCGCCAGCAGATCGAAGCCTTCGGCGGGCGTGCCGACCTCGACGCCGACGAACGTTCGCTCTACCCGTACGCGTTCTCCTCGCGCGAGGAGCAGGGCATCCTCGCCCGGCTGATGAAGGCGCAGACCCCGGCCTCGGCCAGCATCAACTGAGCCGCCTGCGCTCAGCCGGCCGCACGCGCCAGCTGCACGATCGCCTGTGCCGGCAGTGCGCCCGACTGGCGCCGGGTCTCGCGACCGTGCTCCAGCCGCACCAGCGTCGGAATGCTGCGGATGCCGAAGCGTGACGCCAGCTGCGGGTTGTCGTCGCTGTTGACCTTGACCAGCAGCGTCTGCCCCTGCAGCGTGCGCCCGGCCTGCTCGAACGCCGGCGCCATGGCCCGGCAGGGCCCGCACCACGGCGCCCAGAAGTCGACCAGCACCGGCAGCGGATACGCGCCGACCACGGCGTCGAAATCGGCGTCGCCCAGTTCGACCGGGCGGCCATCCAGCAGCAACTGGCCGCAGCGGCCGCAATTCGGCGCCTCGGCCAGGCGCGCCGCCGGCAGGCGGTTGGTGGCACCGCAGTGCGGGCAGGGCAGGTGCAGCTTGTCGTCCATGGGTCGCAGTTGGGGCCGGTGGCTGCGCAGATCAAGGTCCGGGCGGGCGACGCTCGCCTCCTAGAATCGTCCGATGCCTTCTTCGCTGGCGCAGCGCGCCGCCGCGCTGCACCGCCTCGCCGTCGTCGCCTTGCTCGGTTTCGCCTCGGGCCTGCCACTGGCCCTGACCGGACAGGCGATGCAGGCCTGGCTCACGGTCGACGGCATCGACCTGGCGACGATCGGTTTTCTCAGCCTCGTCGGCCTGCCCTACACCTTCAAGTTCCTGTGGGCGCCGCTGATGGACCGCTTCGAGGTCCCGCTGCTGGGGCGGCGCCGCGGCTGGCTGGTGCTGACGCAGCTGCTGCTGGCGGCGGTGCTGTTCGCGCTGTCGACCACCAGTCCGTCGGACTCGATCCGCGCCTTCGCGCTGCTGGCCGTGCTGGTGGCCTTCGTCTCGGCCTCGCAGGACGTCGTCATCGACGCCTACCGCACCGACCTGCTGACGCACCGCGAGCGCGGCCTGGGCGCCTCGCTCAACGTCATGGGCTACCGGCTGGCGATGATCCTGTCGGGCGGCATCGCGCTGATCTGGACCGACCCGGGCCAGGGCGGCGGCTGGACCTGGCCCGGCGTCTACCGCTTCATGGCGGCGCTGATGGCCGGCCTGGCGCTGCTGTCGGCCATCGCGCTGCCGCAGCTGAAGGCGCCGCCGGCCAGGCCGACGCTGGCGCGGCGCGACGTCATCGGTTTTCTCGCCGTCGTCGCCGCGGTCTTCGTCGGCGCGGCGCTGACCGACCGTTTCGGCGCGGCCGTCGTGCAGGCCGTGCTGGGTGGCTGGCTGGCGACGACGGCGATGGCGCCGGCCTTGCAGGCGCGCTGGCTCGAGCTCGCGGTGCTGATGCTGGGCCTGGCGTTCACGCTGCCGCTGGCCGGCTGGGTGGCGAAGGCGGCGCGTTTCGAGACCCTGCTCGGCGGCCTGAGCAGCTACTTCGCCCAGCGCGGCGCCGCCGCGTTCCTGATCTTCATCGTGCTCTACAAGCTCGGCGACGCCTTCGCCGGCTCGCTGATGACGCCCTTTCTGCTGAAGGCCATGGCCTACGGCTCGGCCGAGGTCGGCGTCGTCAACAAGCTGATCGGGCTGTGGCTGACGATCGCCGGCGCCATCGTCGGCGGCGCGCTGATGCTGCGGCTGGGGCTTTGGCGCTCGCTGCTGCTGTTCGGCGTGCTGCAGCTCGCCAGCAACCTCGGCTTCTGGTGGCTCGCGGTCAACGGCAAGGGCGTGATGCCGGGGCTGACGATCCCGGCCTTCGATTGGGGCTTCGTCCGGCTCGCACAGCCGACGCCGGTCGACGGCGGCCTGCTGATGGTGGTGGCGTTCGAGAACATCTCCGGCGGCATGGGCACGGCGGCTTTCGTCGCCTTCCTGATGAGCCTGTGCAACCAGCGTTTCACGGCGACGCAGTACGCGCTGCTGTCGGCTTTCGCCGCGGTCGGCCGTGTCTGGGTCGGGCCGCTGGCCGGCGTGCTCGCCGAGAGCATAGGCTGGCCCCGCTTCTTCATCCTGAGCACGGTGCTGGCGGCGCCCGCGCTGCTGATGCTGATCTGGATGCGCGACAGCGTGCGCGCGCTCGAGCTCGACCCCGCGACCGTCGGTGCCGTCGACGACTGAGGCCGCAAGCCCTCGTGCTCCTGCCTGAGGCCGGAGCACGTTTCCACGCGCGGTGTCCGAAGCACCGCCTCCTAGAATCCACCAGCGGAACCTCGGAGTTCCCGTCCGGGTCCGACGCCACATGCCGAACATCTTCGACACCGACGCCCAGATCGACCTGCCGCCGCTGCTGCACGCCGTCGGCTGCCATTGCGCGCTGCATCGCCGGCGCCTGTTCACCGGCGCGCTGGCGCTGGGGGCTGGCGCGGCGTTCTCCGGCCCGGCGCTGGCCAAGGAAGGCGTGCGCGACGACGTCGGCAACGAGTCGCGCTTCACCAAGCTGGTGCCGGCCGAGGACGTCGAGAAGGCGGCGGCCCAGCAATACGAGCAGATGCTGCGCGAAGCCCGCGCCTCCAAGGCCCTGGCGCCGGCCGAGCACCCGCAGCTCGTGCGCCTGCGCTCGATCGCCGACCGCATCATTCCCTACGCCGAACCCTGGAACCGGCGCGCTGCCAACTGGAAGTGGGAGATCAACCTCATCGGCAGCAAGCAGCTCAACGCCTTCTGCATGCCGGGCGGCAAGATCGCCTTCTACTACGGCATCCTGCAGCAACTGCAGCTGGGCGACGACGAGGTCGCGACCATCATGGGCCACGAAGTCGCCCACGCGCTGCGCGAGCATGCGCGCGAGCGCATGGGCAAGACGGCGGCCACGCGCATTGGCGCCAGCCTGGTGAGCGCGCTCTTCGGCCTGGGCCAGGCCGGCGATACGCTGCTGAACATGGGCGGGCAGCTGCTGACGCTGAAGTTCAGCCGCGAGGACGAGTCCGAAGCCGATATCGTCGGCATGGAACTGGCCGCACGCTCGGGCTACGACCCGCGCGCCGGCGTCTCGCTGTGGAAAAAGATGATCGAGGCGAGCAAGGGTGCGCCGCCGGAGTTCATGTCGACCCACCCCTCCGGGCCGACGCGCATCGCCGACATCGAGGCCAAGCTGCCCAAGGTGATGCCGCTGTACGAACGCGCGACCAAACCCGCGCGCCGGTTCGCGCCGCCAACCCGGGGCTGACGGCGCGCCGCGGCTTCAGGCCGCGTCGTGGGGCCGCTCGAGCGGCCAGCGCTCCAGCGGCTCGAAGACGACGCCGCGCAGCGCCGGCACCATCGGCGGCAGCACCGCGACCATGCGCACCAGCGCGCGGATGCTGCGGGCACCGGTTTTCTCGCGGATGCTGCCGATCTGGGTGCGCACGGTCGAGATGCGCACGCCCTGGTGTTCGGCGAATTTCTGCGGCGCGACGCCCGCGCACAGCGCTTCGAGCACGCGGGTCTCGGCCGGCGTCAGCCGGTGCGCGCGCGCGAAGCCGCGCACCGAGAGGTTCTCGCAGACCTGGCGTTTGCCCAGCAGCAGCATCGTCGCCGGCTGGCCTTCGAGCGCGTCGTCGACCAGCGGCACGACGGCCAGCGAGACCCGCTGGCGGCCGGAGCCCAGCGTCAGCATCTCGCGGGTGCCGCGCTGCGTGGCGTCGGCGACGGCAGTGGCCAGGTGGGCAGCGTCTTCGGGCAGCACCGCGCTGATGCGGCCGCCGCTGATCTGCAGCGGGTGCGACGCGTCGAGCTCGGCCTGGGCGCGGTGGTTGCGCCAACGCACGCTGCCGGTGCTGTCCAGCAGCAGCAGCCCGTAGTCGATTTCATCGAGCATCAGCGACAGGCACCGAGCCCAGCCGCCATTGGAGCTGCGCTCGGCTGCGGAGCGCGTGATCAGCGCGGGCGCGGGAGGGCGTGCGGCAGTCTGCCGTTCGAGCATGGTCATCGCCTTTCGTCAGTCGTTGCGAACGATGGCGGGCAGGCGGTGACTTCCTCCCGGGGTACAAATGCGGATCGGACCGGTAATGCTGCGGGCTCTGCTTGCCCGCTCCGGTCTCTTATCGCGGATCACATTCTGCCCCGCTGCGCAGGCGGGCGTTTGACCTGGGTCGATCCCCCGCCTGAATGAGCGTGTTACCCGGCCCCCGCCGATGCGGGGTCAGGGCGCCTGCGGGGCACGGTGCCGAACCCGGCGGCGCGGGGCTTCAGAGCTCGAAGCCGTAGTCGATCGTCAGCGGCGCGTGGTCGCTGAAGCGCTGGGCGAGGTAGATCTGCTCGCGCTGCGCGGTCTCGGCCAGCGCCGGGGTGGCGAGGTGGTAGTCCAGACGCCAGCCCACGTTCTTCGCCCAGGCCTGGCCGCGGTTGCTCCACCAGGTGTACTGGTCGGGGTTCGGGTTCAGGCGGCGGAAGACGTCGACCAGGCCGGTCTCCAGCAACTGCGTCATCCAGGCCCGCTCCTCGGGCAGGAAGCCGCTGTTCTTCTGGTTGCCGCGCCAGTTCTTCAGGTCGATCTCCTGGTGCGCGATGTTGACGTCGCCGACGAGGATGAACTCGCGCTCGGCCTTCAGCCGCAGCAGGTGCGGGAAGAGCGCGGCCAGGAAGCGGTACTTCGCCGCCTGGCGTTCCTCGCCGCTGGAGCCGCTGGGGAAGTAGCAGCTGATGATGCTGAGCTTGCGCCCGCCGCGGTCGTAGCGCGCCTCGACGTAGCGGCCCTCGGCGTCGAACTCGTCGTTGCCGAACCCGATCAGCACCTCGCTCGGCTGCTGCCGGGTGTAGAGCCCGACACCGGAGTACCCTTTCTTCTGTGCGAACTGGAAAAACCCGTCCAGGCCGCCGACGCGCTCGAAGCGCCCGGCCACGTCGGCAGCCTGCGCCTTGACTTCCTGCACCCCCATACAATCGGCGGCCGTGCTGGCGGCCCAGTCGAGGAATCCTTTGCTCGATGCCGAACGGATGCCGTTCAGGTTGAGCGTGACCAGACGAAAACCCAAGGGATGACCTCCATGAACGCCCCCGACACCCTGGCGCAAGAATTCGTGCAGTTCTCGGTCGAGGCCGGCGTGCTGCGCTTCGGCGAGTTCCGCACGAAGGCGGGGCGGCTGTCGCCCTACTTCTTCAACGCCGGGCTGTTCAACGACGGCGCCAGACTGGGCCGTCTCGCTTCATTCTATGCACGCCGCCTGCTCGCCAGCGGGCTCGAGTTCGACATGCTGTTCGGCCCGGCCTACAAGGGCATCACGCTGGCCGCGGCGATCTCGATCGAGCTGGCGCGCGAAGGCCGCAACCTGCCCTTCGCCTACAACCGCAAGGAAGCCAAGGACCACGGCGAAGGCGGCACGCTGGTCGGCGCCCCGGTCGCCGGGCGCGTGCTGATCGTCGACGACGTGATCTCTGCCGGCACCTCGGTGCGCGAGTCGATCGCGATGATCCGCGCCGCCGGCGCCACGCCCTGCGGCGTCGCGATCGCCCTGGACCGCCAGGAGAAGGCCACCGAGGCCGACGGCCGCGACGCCGAGTTGTCGGCGGTGCAGGCGGTGCGTTCGCAGCTCGGCCTGGAGGTCGTCGCGATCGCCACGCTGGCCGACCTGCTCGCCTACCTGCGCTCCGGTGCCGACCCGGCGCTGGAGCAGCACACCCCCGCGGTGCAGGCCTACCGCGACCGCTACGGGGTCTGAATGCCGCGACCCCGGCGTCTCGTGTCCGGACGCTGGCTGCTGGCAGCCGGCTCCGTGCTGGCCGGCGCGGCGATGGCGCAGCAGCAGGGGGTACGCAGCGCCGACGGCATCTACAGCTGCGTCGACGACAGCGGCCGGCGCATCACCTCCGACCGCCCGATCCCCGAGTGCATCGCGCGCGAGCAGCGCGTGCTCAACCGCGACGGTTCGCTGCGCAAGGTGGTGCCGCCGACGCCGACGGCCGACGAGCGCGCCGAGATCGAGGCGCGCGAGCGTCGCGCCGTCGAGGCCCGCGCGGCGCAGGCCGACGCGGTACGCCGCGACCGCAACCTGATCGCGCGCTACCCGAACGAGGAAGCGCACCGGCGTGCGCGCGAGGCGGCACTGGACACCGTGCGCGTCGCGATCCGCTCGTCGGAGCAGCGGCTGAAGATGCTGGGCGCCGAGCGCAAGCCGCTTGCCGACGAGACCGAGTTCTACGTCGGCAAGCCGCTGCCGCCCAAGCTGCACCAGGCGCTGGACGCCAACGACGCTGCCACCGACGCCCAGCGCACGGCGATGGCCAACCAGGAGGCCGAGCTGGTGCGCATCAACCGGCTCTACGACGCCGAACTCGACCGCCTGCGCCGGCTCTGGGCCGGCGCCCGTCCGGGTTCGCTGGGGCCGATCGCGACGCTGCCGGAGCCGGCGTCGGCCGCCTCGCGCTGAGCCTGCCCGGGCTCAGCCGAGCTTGCGCCGCAGCAGTTCGCCGGCTTGGGCCGGGTTCGCCTTGCCCTTGCTGGCTTTCATGACTTGGCCGACGAGCGCGTTGAAGGCCTTGTCCTTGCCGGCGCGGAACTCCTCGACCGACTTGGCATTGGCGGCGATGACCTCGTCGACGATCTTCTCGAGCGCGCCCGAGTCGTTCATCTGCTTGAGGCCCTTGGCTTCGATCAGCGCGTCGACATCCGTGCCCTCGCCGCCCCAGAGCGCGTCGAAGACCTGGCGCGCGCCGTTGTGCGATACGGTGCCGTCGGCCACGCGCGTGATCAGCGCGGCCAGCGTCGCCGGCGTCACCGGTGCCGCCTCGATGCCGATCTGCTGCGCGTTCAGGCGTTTGCTGACTTCGCCCATCAGCCAGTTGGCGACCAGCTTGGGCTGGCCGCAGGCCGCGCGCGCGGCTTCGTAGAAGCGCGCGAAGTCCAGGCTCTGGGTCATCATCGCCGCGTCGTAGGCCGGCAGGCCGTCGTCGCGCTGGAAGCGCTCGGCCATCAGCGCCGGCAGCTCGGGCATCGCGGCGCGCACACGCTCCACCCAGTCGGGCGCGATCACCAGCGGCGGCAGGTCGGGGTCGGGGAAATAGCGGTAGTCGTGCGCGTCTTCCTTGCTGCGCATCGCCCGCGTCTCGCCGGTGTCGGGGTTGAACAGCACCGTGGCCTGCTCGATCGCGAGGCCGTCTTCGAGCCGGTCGATCTGCCACTGGACCTCGAAGTCGATCGCCTGCTGCAGGAAGCGGAAGCTGTTGAGGTTCTTGATCTCGCGCCGCGTGCCGAAGGGCTCGCCCGGGTGGCGCACCGAGACGTTGGCGTCGCAGCGGAAGCTGCCTTCCTGCATGTTGCCGTCGCAGATGCCCAGCCAGACGACGAGCGCGTGCAGCGCCTTGGCGTATTCCACCGCCTCGGCCGAGCTGCGCAGGTCGGGCTCGGAGACGATCTCCAGCAGCGGCGTGCCGGCGCGGTTCAGGTCGATGCCGGTCTGGCCGTGGTAGTCCTCGTGCAGGCTCTTGCCGGCGTCTTCCTCGAGGTGGGCGCGGGTCAGGCGCACCGACCGTTTCTCGCCGTCGAGCAGGAAGGAAACGCTGCCGCCCTGCACCACCGGGATCTCGTACTGGCTGATCTGGTAGCCCTTGGGCAGGTCGGGATAGAAGTAGTTCTTGCGCGCGAAGATCGACTGCGGCGCGACCTTGGCGCCGACGGCCAGGCCGAAGCGGATCGCGCGTTCGACCGCGCCGCGGTTGGCCACCGGCAGCGTGCCGGGCAGCGCCAGGTCCACCGGGCAGGCCTGGGTGTTGGGCGCGGCGCCGAAACGTGTCGAGGCGCCGCTGAAGATCTTGCTCTCGGTGGAGAGCTGGGCATGGGTCTCGAAGCCGATGACGACCTCGTAGCCGCGGATGAGGGGGAAGGTCGCCATCGCGTCAGAACCCGGCCGGGGCGCGGGTGTGGAAGTCGGTCGATTGCTGCAGCGCGTGCGCGGCGTGCAGCAGCCGGCCTTCGTCGAAGTAGTTGCCGATCAGCTGCAGCCCCACCGGCATGCCGTGCGCACCGGTGCCGGCCGGCACGCTCATGCCGGGCAGACCGGCCAGGCTGGCGGGCAGCGTGAAGATGTCCGCCAGATAGGCCTGCAGCGGGTCGCCCTGTTCGCCCAGCTGCCAGGCGACGGTCGGCGCCACCGGGCCGGCGATCAGGTCGCACTCGCGGAAAGCGGCCTGGAAGTCGTCGGCGATCATGCGGCGCAGCTTCTGCGCCTGCAGGTAATAGGCGTCGTAGTAGCCGTGGCTGAGCACGTAGGTGCCGATCATGATGCGGCGCTTGACCTCGGGCCCGAAGCCCTCCGCCCGCGTCTTCTTGTACATGTCGAGCAGGTCGGTGTACTGCGCTGCGCGGTGGCCGAACTTCACGCCGTCGAAGCGCGACAGGTTCGAGCTCGCTTCGGCCGGGGCGATGATGTAGTAGACGGGAATCGCCAGCTCGGTGCGCGGCAGGCTGACGTCGATCAGCGTCGCGCCCAGCTTCTCCAGCTCGGCGAGCGCGCTGCGCACCGCGGCGTCGACGTCGGCCGACAGGCCCGCGGCGAAGAACTCGCGCGGCAGGCCGATGCGCAGGCCTTCGAGCGGGCGGGCGGCGCTGGCGCCGTCGCGCACGGCGAGCATCTGGGCGTGGAAGTCCTGCGGCGGGCGTTCGGCGCTGGTCGCGTCGCGTTCGTCGAAGCCGCTCATCGCCGACAGCAGCAGCGCGCAGTCTTCGGCCGAGCGTGCCATCGGGCCGGCCTGGTCCAGGCTGGAGGCGAAGGCGATCATGCCGTAGCGCGAGCACACGCCGTAGGTCGGCTTGATGCCGGTGATGCCGCAGAAGCTGGACGGCTGGCGGATCGAGCCGCCGGTGTCGGTGCCGGTGGCGGCGGCCACCAGGCGCGCAGCGACCGCGGCGGCCGAGCCGCCCGACGAGCCGCCGGGCACACGCGTCGTGTCCCAGGGGTTGTGCACCGGGCCGTAGGCCGAGTTCTCGTTGGCCGAGCCCATCGCGAACTCGTCGCAGTTGAGCTTGCCCAGCGTCACCGTGCCGGCAGCGGCCAGGCGCGCGACGACGGTGGCGTCGAAGGGGCTGGCGTAGCCGGCCAGCATCTTCGAGCCGGCGGTGCTGGGCAGGCCCTTGGTGACGAAGATGTCCTTGTGCGCGATCGGTACGCCGGCCAGCGCCGGCGCGTCGCCGGCGGCAAGCTGCGTGTCGGCGGCGCCTGCGGCCGCGAGCGCGGCCTCGGCGTCGATCGCCAGGAAGGCGCCGAGTGCGCGCTGTTCGTCAGCGCGCGCCAGCAGCGCCTGCACGAGTTCGACGCTGGAGAACTGCCGGGCGCGCAGCGCGCGGGCGGTTTCGGCCACGCCCAGCCGGTGCAGCGCGCTCATTCGATCACCTTGGGAACGAGGAACAGGCCGTCGTCGACGGCGGGGGCGCTCTTCTGGTTGGCTTCACGCTCGTTGCCTTCGGTGACGCGGTCTTCGCGCAGGCGCAGCGCGACGTCCTGCACCGCCGACAGCGGCGTGTAAAGCGGCTCGACGCCGCCCGTGTCGACGGCGCTCATCTTCTCGACGATGCCGAAGAATTCGTTGAGCTGCGCGAGCATGCGCGCCTCTTCGTCGGGCTGAAGCTCGAGCCGCGCCAGATGCGCGATGCGGCTCACGTCCTGCGGTGTGAGGGCCATGGAAACAGGTGCAAATAGGCGCTTGCCAAAGGGCAAGCACGAGGGGTGATCAGGTATTATCTATGGTTACCCACATGCCTTGTCGGTAGCCGGCCGAGCGATGCGTCGCCCGCGCTCCAGGCGCCGGGCTTGAGCCCTTCGATCCAGCCGCCTACCGACCGCCGTCTCCCCCACATGTTCGCCTCACTACGTCGCTATTTCTCGACGGACCTCGCGATCGACCTCGGCACCGCCAACACGCTGATCTACGTGCGCGGCAAGGGGATCGTTCTCGACGAGCCTTCCGTCGTCGCCATCCGCCACGAAGGCGGCCCGAATGGCAAGAAGACCATCCAGGCCGTCGGCGCCGAAGCCAAAGCCATGCTCGGCAAGGTGCCCGGCAACATCGAGGCCATCCGGCCCATGAAGGACGGCGTCATCGCCGACTTCACGGTGACCGAGCAGATGTTGAAGCAGTTCATCAAGATGGTCCATCCGCGTTCGATGACGCGGCCCAGCCCCCGGATCATCATCTGCGTGCCCTGCGGTTCGACCCAGGTCGAGCGCCGCGCGATCCGCGAGTCGGCGCTCGGCGCCGGCGCCTCGGACGTCTACCTGATCGAAGAACCGATGGCCGCAGCCATCGGTGCCGGCCTGCCGGTGTCCGAAGCCTCGGGCTCCATGGTCGTCGACATCGGCGGCGGCACGACCGAAGTCGGCGTCATCTCGCTCGGCGGCATGGTCTACAAGGGCTCGATCCGCGTCGGCGGCGACAAGTTCGACGAGTCGATCATCAACTACATCCGCCGCAACTACGGCATGTTGATCGGCGAGCCGACGGCCGAGGCGATCAAGAAGAACATCGGCAGCGCCTTCCCCGGCTCCGAGGTCAAGGAGATGGAGGTCAAGGGCCGCAACCTCTCCGAAGGCGTGCCGCGCAGCTTCACGATCAGCTCCAACGAGATCCTGGAAGCGCTGACCGACCCGCTGAACCAGATGGTCAGCGCGGTGAAGAACGCGCTCGAGCAGACGCCGCCGGAGCTGGGCGCCGACATCGCCGAGCGCGGCATGATGCTCACCGGCGGCGGCGCGCTGCTGCGCGACCTGGACCGCCTGCTCGCCGAAGAAACCGGCCTGCCGGTGCTCGTCGCCGAAGACCCGCTGACCTGCGTCGTGCGCGGCTGCGGGATGGCGCTGGAGCGCATGGAGCGCCTGGGAAGCATCTTCACGTCCGAGTGACCGCGTGAACCCTCGCGTCGCGCGCCCCGAACCGGCCGCCCGGCCGGTGCGTGGCTGCCGGCGCTCGTGCCCCCCAACCTCCTGCTGAACCGCCGCCGCGAGTCGTCATGCCGCTCGGTACGCTCGACCGCACGCCACCGCCTTTTTTCCGCCAGGGCACCTCGGCGTTCACCAAGCTCGTCTTCTTCGCCGCGCTGGCGCTGTTCCTGATGGTTGCCGACGCCCGGCTGCGCATCGCCGAGCCGGTGCGTGACGCGCTCGCCATCGTGCTGCTGCCGGTGCAGCGCGCGCTGGCAGTGCCGGTCGAACTCGCCTTCGGCGGCGCCGACTACCTGCGTGGCCTGACCGCGGCGCGCGACGCCGAGCGCACGGCGCGCGAGCAGCTGGCGCAGAGCGCCGAGAAGCTGGCGCGTGCCGGTGCCCTGGCCGAGGAGAACACCCGCCTGCGCGCGCTGCTGGAACTGAAACCCGCGATCGCGGTGCGCTCGCAGGCCGCCGAGGTGCTCTACGAAGCCGCCGACCCGTTTTCGCGCAAGGTGATCATCGACCGCGGCCAGGCCCAGGGTGTCGTCGCCGGCTCGCCGGTGGTCAACCAGGACGGCGTGCTCGGCCAGGTGACGCGGCTGTACGCGCTGACCGCCGAGGTGACGCTGCTGGTCGACAAGGACGCCGCGATCCCGGTGCTCAACCAGCGCACCCAGCAGCGCGGCGCGGCATTCGGCGTCGGTTCCGGCATGGAACTGCGCTTCACCTCGGCCAACGACGACGTCCAGGTCGGCGACGCGCTGCAGACCAGCGGCGTCGACGGCGTCTATCCGGCTGGGCTGCCGGTGGCCAAGGTGGTGTCGGTCGAGCGTCGCTCGGAGTCGGGTTTCGCGCGCATCGCGCTGGCGCCGACGGCACGCAGCGACGGCGTGCGCCACGTGCTCGTGCTCGAGCCGCTGGCGCTGCAGCTGCCGCCGCGGCCGGAGCCGCCGCCGGCCGCGCCCGAACTCGCCCGGCGCAGGGGGAGCGGCCGCCGATGATCATGCCGCGTGGCTCTGACCAGCTGCTGCTGCCGGTCAACCCCTTCTTCATCGCGCTCACGCTGCTGCTGGCCTTCGCCTTCATGCTGCTGCCGCTGGGCCCGCATCCGGCGCTGCCGGACCTGCTCGCCGTCGTGCTCGTGTTCTGGACCGTGCACCAGCCGCGGCGTGTCGGCGTCGGCGTGAGCTTCGTCTTCGGCCTGCTGCTGGACGTGCACCAGGGCGCGCTGCTGGGCCAGCACGCGCTCGCCTACACGCTGCTGGCCTATGCCGCCAGCAGCATGCACCGTCGGCTGCTCTGGTTCGGCCTGGTCGAGCAGGCGGTGCAGATCGCGCCGCTGTTCTTTGCCGCCCATCTCGTGTCGCTGCTGGTGCGCCTGGTGGCCGGCGGCATGTTCCCCGGCTGGTGGCTGCTGCTGGCGCCGGTGCTGGAGGCGCTCACCTGGCCGCTCGTCACGATCGTGCTGCTGGCGCCGCAGCGCCGCGCACCCGATCCGGACGAGAATCGGCCGCTGTGACCGAGATCAAGGACCTCGAGCTCGAACTCGGGCGCTTTCGCGCCCGGTTGTTCGCGGCTGCGGTCTTCGTGCTGATCGCCTTCGGCCTGCTGGCCACGCGCCTGGTCTACCTGCAGGTCTTTCGCCACGACGACCTGGCGACGCAGGCCGAGAACAACCGCATCGCGATCGTGCCGACGGTGCCCAACCGCGGGCTGATCGTCGACCGCAACGGCGTCGTGCTGGCGACCAACTACTCGGCCTATACGCTGGAGATCACGCCCTCGCGCATCGGCGAAGTCGAGCTCGACGAGCTGATCGACCAGCTCGGCCAGTACGTCGAGATCCAGCAGCGCGACCGCCGCCGCTTCAAGCGCCAGCTCGAGGAGAGCAAGGGTTTCGAGTCGTTGCCGATCCGCACCAAGCTGAGCGACGAGGAGGTGGCGCGCTTCATGGCGCAGCGCTTCCGCTTCCCGGGCGTCGACGTCAAGGCGCGGCTGTTCCGCCAGTACCCGCTGGGCGATGTCGGCAGCCACTTGCTGGGCTACATCGGCCGCATCAACCTGGCCGAGAAGAAGGCGATCGCCGACTGGCCCGAGGAGCAGCAGGACAACTACCGCGGCACCGAGTACATCGGCAAGCTCGGCCTGGAGCAGAGCTACGAGCAGGAGCTGCACGGCAGCACCGGCTTCGAGGAAGTCGAGACCAGCGCCAACGGCCGCGCCGTGCGCCGCCTGGACAGCCACCCGCCGACGCCGGGCAACAAGCTGGTGCTGTCCATCGACATCAAGCTGCAGGCGCTGGTCGAGCAGATGTTCGGCGACCGCCGCGGCGCGCTGGTCGCGATCGACCCGCGCAACGGCGAGGTGCTGGCCTTCGTCAGCAAGCCGACCTTCGACCCCAACCTGTTCGTCGACGGCATCGACGTCGAGAGCTGGAAGGAGCTCAACGAGAGCATCGACCGGCCGCTGCTGAACCGCGCGCTGCGCGGCACCTATCCGCCGGGTTCGACCTACAAGCCCTTCATGGCGATGGCGGCGCTGCAGTCGGGCAAACGCAGCCCGTCGCTCGTCATCCAGGACAACGCCAGCTGGACCTTCGGCAACCACGTCTTCCGCAGCCACGGCGACATCGCGCTCGGGCCGGTGGACATGTACCGCGCGATCGTCAAGTCGAGCAACGTCTACTTCTATTCGCTTGCCAACGACATGGGCGTGGACCTGATCCACGACATGCTCGATCCGTTCGGCTTCGGCCGCCGCACCGGCGTCGACCTCGAGGGCGAGGTCACCGGCGTGCTGCCGTCCACCGACTGGAAGCGCAAGGCCTACAAGCGCCCCGAGCAGCAGCGCTGGTACGCCGGCGAGACGATCTCGCTGGGCATCGGCCAGGGCTACAACAACTTCACGATGCTGCAGATGGCCAACGCGATGGCCACGCTGGTCTCGGGTGGCCAGCGCTACACCCCGCACCTGGTGCGCGAGGTCGAGGACGTCATCACGCGCCAGCGCCGGCCGGTCGCGGCCACGCCGCAGGAGCCGCTGCCGCTCAAGCCCGAGCACGTCGACCTGGTCAAGCGTGCGCTGCAGGGCGTGACCGTCGAAGGCACCTCGGCCCAGACCTTCGCCGGTGCGCCCTACAGCAGCGGCGGCAAGACCGGCACCGCGCAGGCGGTGACGATCCGCGCCAACGAGAAATACAACGCCGCCAAGCTCGACGAACACAAGCGCGACCACGCGCTCTACACCGCCGTCGCGCCGATCGATCAGCCGCGGGTCGTGCTGGCGGTGGTCGTCGAGAACGCCGGCTTCGGCGCCGGCTCGGCGGCGCCGATCGCACGCCGCGTCGTCGACTACCTGCTGCTGGGCCAGTACCCGAGCGAGGAGGACCTGGCGGCGCTGCGCATGGGCCGTTCCGGCCCGCCGATCGGCACGCCGCGGCGTGCCGTGGACGTGCCGCTGCCGGGCCAGGGCGCGGCAGCGGCCGAGCTGGCGGCGTCGGCCGGCGCGGCGGCCGACGCCGCCAG
>NZ_NRRU01000056.1 GCF_016583785.1 Rubrivivax gelatinosus
GATTCGAGGCACCTTTGGCGGAAGCGGTGGTTTCCGGCGCGGACGCGTCGTGGCGGCCGGCCTTGGTATCCGTGAGCTTGCTCATGTTCTGCACTCTTTCAGTGGGAGGAAGCGGGCGCGATGCGGCCCGCAGTTACAGGCACTCGATCGCGATGGCGGTGCCTTCACCGCCGCCAATGCACAGCGCGGCCACGCCGCGCTTGAGGCCGCGCGCCTTCAGCGCGTGGATCAGCGTGACGACGACACGCGCGCCGGAGGCGCCGATCGGGTGGCCCAGGGCACAGGCGCCGCCGTTGACGTTCAGGCGCGCCGAGGGGATGTCCAGGTCGTGCATCGCGGCCATCGGCACCACGGCCAGCGCCTCGTTGATCTCGAAGAGGTCGACGTCGGCGACCGTCCAGCCGGCCTTCTTCAGCACCTTGTCGATCGCGCCGATCGGGGCGGTGGTGAACCACTCCGGTTCGTGCGAGTGCGTGGCATGGGCGACGATGCGCGCCAGCGGCGTCAGGCCGTGGTCCTTGAGCGCCTGCTCCGAGACCAGCACGGTGGCCGCGGCACCATCGCAGAAGCCCGAAGCGGAGGCCGGGGTGATGCGGCCGTCGGGCTTGAAGGCCGGCGCCAGCAGCGGGATGCGCGCCACGTCGGCGCGGATCGGGCCCTCGTCGGTGTCGACCAGCTTCTCGCCCTTGGACGAGGTGACGGTCACCGGCACGATCTCGGCGGCGAACGAACCGTCGCGCTGCGCACGCTGGGCACGCTGCACCGACTCGGTCGCCTGGGCGTCGATCTGTTCGCGGGTGAAGCCGTACTTCTCGGCGCAGGCCTCGGAGAACATGCCCAGCGAGCGGCCGTCGGCGTTGTCGATGCCGTCGCGCAGCAGGTGGTCCACGGTCAGCGTCGGGCCCATGCGCAGGCCGGCGCGGGCGTAGGTCAGGTGCGGCGCGTTGGACATCGATTCCATGCCACCGGAAGCGACGACAGCCGCCGAACCGGCCCTGATGACGTCGTGGCCGAGCATGATCGCCTTCAGGCCCGAGCCGCAGACCTTGTTGACCGCGGTCGCGCCGGTGGCCAGCGGGATGCCGGCCGCCATCATCGCCTGGCGCGCCGGGGCCTGGCCGACGTTGGCCGTCAGCACGTTGCCCATGAAGACCTCGTCGATGGCGGCCGGGTCGATCTTGGCCGAGGCCACCGCCGCGCGCAACGCCGTGGCGCCCAGTTGCACCGTGGTGACAGAGCCGAACTGGCCGAGCAGGACGCCGATCGCGGTGCGCTTCGCGGCAGCGATGTAAACAGTATTCGTCGACATATATATCATTCCTATATGTAGTAGGGCTTATTGCAGAACCGCCTCTCGGCGGCGCCATCGCAATTGCGTGATTTGCGTCTTCCCGCCAATGAGGACCGGGTCGCCAGACAGGATCAGCACGTCGTCGCCTTCGGTCTTGACGTAACGTTTCTGCTCGCTACCGACCCAATTTGGCATCAGGCTGATTAGCAGGTTGTGATAGACGATGCGGCCCTCTTCATCGACCACGTACGGTCCTGCGTAGGCGAAGTAGCTTCGCGCTGCCTCGACCGTCTGCTCGACGGTGCCGCCGTCCATGTCCGGCACCGCGAATAGCGCGCGCCCTGGACGCGCCAATTGCACCGACATCCAGCCGTCAGCGCCGTAGCTGATATAGCCCATGGCGCCCGGGCCCATCGCGTCGGTGACGACGCCGTTGTCGTCGGTACTCGTGAAGGATTCCAGCAGCCAGGTGCCAACGAGCCATTTGGACAATGGCGGGCGGGCTTGCGCCTGGTCGGCGTCGGCAGGCTGCAGTGCCGATATGATCCAGGCCAAAACCGTCACCATGGCACGGCGACCGAGCGGCAACCCCCGTTTGCGCGCGACAGCAGTTTGAAATCGGTTTGCGGTTGCTTTCATCGTCATCTCCTACGTTTTGGGCGCGGCCACGCGATGCACCCCTGCGCGCTGGCGGTCCCCTTCGCCGGCTCCGCCCTTGACCGGGCTTGTCGACGTCGGAACAGTATAGGTCGGTCGACCTACCAACGCCAGAGACATGGCAAATCCACACTCGAAACACATGCAGGAGACGCTGACCCTGTTCCTGGACGCGCTCTCGCAGGCCCTGCCGGACGCCGACCGCAAAGACCTGACGCGCGGCTGCTACTTCACGATCGCGCTGATGGTCTCGGCGTTTTCGGGCGCCGGCCGCATCGACGGGCTGGTTCAGGGGCAGTTGGACGACGAGGCGCTGGATGCAGCCTACCGGCCGCTGCTGACCTACACGACGGCCGGGCTGCTGAGCCTGTGGCGGGCGCGCGCTTGACCGACAGGGCAGGAATCGGGCCGGAAGCCCCAAGCGAGAACGTCACCGAGCCCCGGGTCGCCTCGGCGGGCTTCACCACGGGATAGCTTGCGAGATCAGGCGGCGGGCGCTGATGGCATGGAGCGGGCCGCAAGGGACAGAAGGCAGAACGCGACGCAATCGAAGCGCCAGACCCCGCGCCTCCGCCGTCTTGCGGGAGACCCTCAGCGAGCGTCACGTGCGCCTGGCCAGTGAAACGGCTTTCCGTCATCAAAGTGCGACTGCGCCAGACAGCTGCACGAGCGGATCGGCTTTAAGCGGCAAACACTTAGTTGGTCGGGGTGAAAGGATTCGAACCTTCGACCCACTGCTCCCAAAGCAGTTGCGCTACCAGGCTGCGCTACACCCCGAAGGATGGGATTGTAGCCGCCGGGCCCCTCGGCGACCTTGCGCCGACCTGGGGGTCAGACCACTTCGGCCGGCGCCGGCAGCTGCAGCTGGCGCGCCACCGCCATGCACTGGCGGATGTGCTGCTCGCAGACGATCTTCAGCGCCGAGAAGGTCAGCGCGGCCGACACCGCCTGCCCGGCCACCGGCACCACCTTGGCTGCCTGCTTGGTCGTGAGCCGCAGGCCGACCGTGCGGATGATGCGCAGCACGACGTCGCGCGTGACCAGCCGGCCGACGATCATGCCGCCGCCGACGCTGATCGCCTTGTAGACGACCAGCCGCCGGTCGGGCGCCAGGCGTTCGATCTGCTCGGCGCTCAGCCCGAACTCGGCGTTGATCTCGGGCAGCAGCTTGACCAGCGTGCCGACGTCGGTGATCCAGTCGATGCCGGGGATCGGCACCGCGGCGACGCCGGCAGCCACCAGCGCACGTTTGGTGACGAGGCGGCGGCAGCGCCGTGCCACGGCTTCGATGTCGGCTTCGTTGCCGGGCACGACGACCCAGTCGGTCGCGGCCGCCATCGTCAGCCCTGCCGCGGCATCACGACGATGCCGTCCTCGTCGGCGTACAGCCACTCGCCCGGGCGCAGCCAGACGCCCTGAACCTGCACCGCCACGTCACGCTGGCCTTCGTTGCGCTTGACGGTGGGCAGCGGCATCGCCGCCAGCGCGCGGATGCCGACTTCACAGGCCGCCAATTCGGCCAGGTCGCGCACCGCGCCGTCGACGACGATGCCGGCCCAGCCGTTTTTCGCCGCCGCAGCACCCAGGTTGCCGCCGACCAGCGCCCGCCGCAGCGAGCCGCCGCCGTCGACGACCAGCACCCGCCCCTGCCCCGGCTCGTCCAGCGCCGCCTTCACCAGCGTGTTGTCCTCGTGGCATTTGACCGTGCTCACCGGCCCGGCGAAGCGGCCGCGGCCGCCGTAACTCTGGAACACCGGCGGCAGCACGCGGAACGTGCCGTCGCCGTCGCTCTTGTGGTCGTCGCAGAGGTCGCAGGTGGAGAAGTCGTCCATCGTCGGGCTCCCGTTCGGTCCATGGTAATGCGCAGCCAGCACCGGCCTCGATGCCCCCACCGTTTGTTATTCCCGCGGCGCGCGGCCCGCCGGCGGCAGCATCACGCGGTGCTCGCACAGCGTCTTCAGGATGATGGAGGTCGAGGTCTCGGCCAGCAGGCACAAACGCGACACCACCGCGTCCAGATGGGCGACGTCGGTGACGGCGATCTCCAGCATCCAGCTGTCTTCGCCGGTGATGTTCCAGGAATTGGCGATCTCGGCGGTCTGCGCGATCAGCTCCAGCATGCGCGCGTAGTCGGTGCGGCCCACCCGCACCAGCGCGCGGATGCCGTAACCCAGTGCGCCCAGGTTCACCGTCGCGCGGTAGCCGGTGATCACGCCGGCGGCCTCGAGCTTGCGCACACGCTCGGCCACCGCGGGCTGGCTCAGGTGCACACGCCGGCCCAGCTCGGCCAGGCTCAGCCGGGCGTCGGCCTGGAGTTCGGCGAGCAGCCGGGTGTCGTAGGAGTCCAAGGCGTAGCTCATTCAAGACCTTCGATTCAACGCCTGCACGGCGCCAACACTTGCAATATTGCATGGATTCGGCGGCTGCGCCTTCATATGATTTCGTCATGTCGAGCGCCACCCTGCCCGCCCCCGCCACCCGGCTGTCGCCGCTGATCCTGGCCTGCCTGGGCGCAACCTGGTTCGTCTGGGGCTCCACCTATCTCGCGATCAAGTGGGCGCTGGTCAGTTTTCCGCCCTTCTTCCAGATGGGCACACGTTTCGTCGCCGCCGGGCTGGTGCTGGGGCTGTTCGCGCACTGGCGCGGCGCCGCCTGGCCGACGCGCGAGCAATGGACCAGCGCCTTCGTGCTCGGCGCGCTGATGCTGGGCTGCGGCTACGGCGCCACCGCGTTCGCGCAGCAGAGCATCAGCTCGGGGCTGGTCGTGGCCTTCATCGCCGTCGTGCCGGCGGTCGTCGCCTTGTTCGAACTGCCCTACGGGCTGCGGCCGTCGCGGCTGGAGACCGCCGGCATCACGCTGGGCCTGGCCGGCATCGTGCTGCTGACGCAAGGCGAAGGTTTCGGCGCCTCGGGCGGCGGGCTGCTGGCGATGGCGCTGGCCTGCACCGGTTGGTGCGCCGGCAGCGTCTGGGCCAAACACGGCCTGCCCGGCGGGCGCAAGCTGGAACTGGCACCCGGCGCCGCCGGTTACGCCAGCCAGATGCTGGCCGGCGGCCTGCTGCTGCTGGCGCTGTCCTGGGGCGCCGGCGAACAGCCGACGCTGCCGCCCGACGCACGTTCGTTCGCCTGCTGGGTCTACCTCGTCGTCGCCGGCTCGCTGATCGGCTTCAGCGCCTACATGCTGCTGCTGCAGCGCGCCAGCACCGCGCTGGCGTCGAGCTACACCTTCGTCAACCCGGTGATCGCGATGGTGCTGGGCGTGACGGTGGGCGGCGAAGTCGTCGGCGGCGGCGAGATGCTGGCCGCCGGCATCGTCACCGCCAGCGTCGTGCTGCTGCTGGCCGGGCGGCGCTGATTCAGCGCCGGGCCGCGGCGCGGATCTGCGCCAGCGTCGCGCGCGAGGTGCTGACCTCGACGTCCAGCTTCAGGTGCAGCAGCGCCGGGCCGCCGGCGGCGAGCGCCTGCTCCAGCGCGGGCTCGAACTCAGCCGTCGTAGCCACCGTCGCGGCCGCCCAGCCATAGGCACGTGCCAGCGCGGCGAAGTCGGGGTTGCACAAGTCGCTGCCGCTGACCCGCCCCGGATACTCGCGCTCCTGGTGCATGCGGATCGTGCCGTAGCTGCCGTTGTCGACGACGACGACGAGCAGCTTCTTCACGCCGGCGGCACGCGCCGTCGCCAGTTCCTGCCCGGTCATCAGGAACTCGCCGTCGCCGAGAAAGGCCACGGCCTGGCGCTGCGGCTGCAGCACCGCGGCGGCGACGGCCGCCGGCAGCCCGTAACCCATCGCGCCCGAGGTCGGCGCCAGCTGGGTGCGGCCGTGGTGCTGCAGCCCGGGGTAACGCAGGAACCGATGCAGCCAGCCGCTGTAGTTGCCGGCACCGTTGGTCCAGACGCTGTCCTCGGGCAGGCGGCGCTGCAGCGTCTGCACGACGGCGGCCAGGTCCAGCGGCTCGACAGGCGTCGGCAGCTGGTTGGCTTCGTAGTCGGCGCGTGCCGCCGCGGCCCAGGCGCCGTCGCGTGCCGGCGGCGCGGCCAGCGTCTCCAGCGCCTTGGCGGCGCAGCGCATCGAGGCCTGCAGCATCAGGTCGGCGGCGTAGACGCGGCCCAGTTCCTCGGGGCCGGCGTGCACATGCACCAGCTTCTGCGCCGGGCGCGGCGCCTGCAGCAGCGTGTAGCCGCCGGTCGTCATCTCGCCCAGGCGCACGCCCAGCGCGATGACGAGGTCGGCGTCGCGCACCCGCGCCGCCAGCTTCGGATTGATGCCGATGCCGACGTCGCCGGCGTACAGCGGGTGGCCGTTGTCGAAGCTGTCCTGGAAGCGGAAGCCGCAGGCCACCGGCAGGCGCCAGTTCTCGGCGAAACGCTGCAGCGCGGCGGCGGCCTCGGCGTCCCAGCCGCTGCCGCCAGCGATCACGATCGGGCGCTCGGCTTCCAGCAGCAGCCGGCGCAGGTCGCGCAAGGCGCCGGGTGCCGGCCAGGCCAGCGCCGGCTCGACGCGTGGCAGCACCGGCGCGGCGGTGGCACGCGTCAGCACGTCCTCGGGCAGCACCAGCACCACCGGGCCGGGCCGGCCCTGCATCGCGGTGTGGAAGGCGCGTGCGACGTACTCGGGGATGCGGTCGGCGTCGTGCACCTCACCCACCCACTTGGCCATGCCCAGCGTGCCGGGGCCGAACATCTGGCGGTAGTCGACTTCCTGGAAGGCCTCGCGGTCGCGCTGGTCGCCGGCCACCTGGCCGATGAACAGCAGCATCGGCGTCGAGTCCTGGAACGCGGTGTGCAGCCCAATCGCGGCGTTCGAGGCCCCCGGGCCGCGTGTCACGAAGCAGACGCCCGGCCGGCCCGTCAGCTTGCCCTGGGCCTCGGCCATGAAGGCGGCGCCACCTTCGTGGCGGCAGGCGACGAAGCGGATGCGCTCGCGGTGTTCGTGCAGGCCGTCGAGCACGGCCAGGTAGCTCTCGCCGGGCACGCCGAAGCAGGTGGCAACGCCCTGGGCGACGAGGGCTTCGACGAGGGCGTGGCCGGCGAGTCGGGAGACGGGTTCGCTGTGCATCACGCAACTGTAGCCGCGTGCCGGCGGGCGTTCAGGCGCTGGCGAGCTGGCGCCGCCGGTGCACCGTCAGGCCAACGAAGGACGCCGACAGCACGCCCAGCGCCATCGCCAGCGCCGAGCCGCCGAACACCGCCTGCGGCAGCCCGGCGTCCAGCAGCGCGCCGAACAGCGGCGCGGCCATCGCGTTGCCGGTGTCCAGCCCCGAATAGACGGTGCCGTAGACGCGGCCGGTGGCGCCCGGCGGCGCGGCGCGTTTGATCAGCATGTCGCGCGAAGGCCCGGCCAGCCCGGTGCCGAAGCCCGCCAGCGAGGCCACCACCAGCGCCACCATGCCCGGCAGCCAGCCGCTGGCCACCAGCAGCAGCATCGCCGCGGCCAGCGCCATCGCCGCGGCGATGGTGCGCTCCAGGCGTTCGGCGCGGTCGACGAGGAAACCGCCGACGATCATGCCGGCGGCGCTGGCCAGCATGTAGCCGGTGACGACGAAGGCCGTGGCTTCCAGCGGCAGGCCGTACATGCGGCCCAGCGCCGGGCTGGCGAAGCTCTGGATCGCCGCCAGCGCCACCGTCGTCCAGAAGAAGAACGAAAAACACAGCCAGACGCTGGGCAGCTTCAGGAAGGCCATCGGGTGTTCGCCGCCGGCCGCGGCCGCGTGCCGGGCGGCGGCGGCGTGGGCTTCGTGGTGGTCGTCGATCAGATCGCGTTTGACGACCAGCAGCGCCAGCACCGCCGCGGCCAGTAGCGCCGTGCCCAGGTAGGCGGCGCGCCAGGAGCCGAACAGCGCCGTCAGCCCGATCAGGAACACCGGTGCCAGCGCCCAGCCCAGGTTGCCGCTGATGCCGTGCACCGAGAACGCGTGCCCCAGGCGCGGCGGCGACACGCGCCGGTTCAGGATCGTGAAGTCCGCCGGGTGCAGCGGCGCGTTGCCCAGCCCGGCCAGCACCGCGGCCAGCGCCAGCCCGGCAAAACCCTGGGCTGCGGCGGCGGCCAGCGAACCGGCGACGAAACAGGCCATCGCGCCGTAGAGCACCGGGCGCGCGCCGATGCGGTCGACGACGAAGCCGGCCAGCGCCTGGCCGATGCCGGAGACGACGAAGAACACGGTCACCAGCAGGCCGAGCTCGGACCAGCTCAGGCCGAAGTCGCGGATGAAGGCCGGGAACATCGGCGGCAGCAGCAGGTGGAAGAAATGCGAGCTGCCGTGGGCGATGCCGATCAGGCTGATCGTCGCGACGTCGCGCCGGGTGTCGGCGGCTGGCGTGGGGGCGGTCGGGGTCATGCGACTCAGGTTAGCGGCGCGCACCAAGGCCGGGTTACGATAGTCGGCCAACTTCTGTCGAATTCGTGCCACGAGCCAGCCGCCCGCGCGCCGCGCACAGCGAACTGCCGCTGGACCCGGCGATCCACGCACCCAGCGCCGCGCACCCGGTCTGGGTGCGCAAGCGCCGGCTGAGCGCGGCCACGCGCATCGTGCCGCACCGCCACCCCTGGGCGCAGGTGGCGTATTCGGCCACCGGCGTCGTGCGCCTGACGGTGCCCGACCACACCTTCATCGTGCCGCCGACGCGTGTCGTCTGGGTGCCGCCGGACGTCGAGCACTTCGTCTCGGTCGTCGAGGACGCCGAGCTGTGCACGCTGTACGTGCTGCAGGACGCGCTCGTCGGCCCGCGCCCGCTGCCCGGCACGCCGCCGCCGGCGGGTGACTGGAGCCGCTGCCGCGTGCTGCAGGCCTCGCCGCTGCTGCGCGAGCTGGTCACGCAGCTGGCGCGCGAGGACGTGGTGCACGACAGCGCGCGTGAACACTGCATGGCCGCACTGCTGCAGGACGAGCTGGCGCGCGCCAACCCGCTGCCGCTGGGCGTGCGGCTGCCGGCGGACAAGCGCCTGCGGGCACTCTGCGACGCGGTGCTGGAGCAGCCGGCGCGCCACGCCAGCCTGGACGGCTGGGCGGGGGAAGCCGGCGCCAGCGTGCGCACCGTCGCGCGCCTGTTCCGCCTGGAGCTGGGCACGACCTTCGCCGAGTGGCGCCAGCAGGTGCTGCTGGCACAGGCGCTGTCGATGGCCGCGCGCAAACGGCCGATGAGCCACATCGCCGCCGAGCTGGGTTACGCCAGCCCGAGCGCCTTCACCGCGATGGTGCGGCGCGCCGTCGGCATGCCGCCGAGCCGCTTCTTCGCGGCCGGCTGAAGCGCTGCGGCCACAATTGCCGGCTGCGGCGCGAATTCATCAAGAAGTGAAGCCATGAGCACCGACGACATCGTCTACGACTACACCCGCCAGGACGCCAGCGGCGCCAGCTGCACCGCGCACGCCTGGGCCAAGGTGCCGGCCACGCTGCCGCCGGCCGAACGCGAGGCGGCCAAGGCACGCATCGCCGAGTTGCTGAAGGCGCAGGACGCGGTGCTGGTCGCGCACTACTACGTCGACGGCGAGCTGCAGGACCTGGCCCAGGCCACCGGCGGCCTGGTCGCCGACTCGCTGGAGATGGCGCGTTTCGGCCGCGACCACGCGGCCAAGACCCTGATCGTCGCCGGCGTGCGTTTCATGGGCGAGAGCGCCAAGATCCTGTCGCCGCACAAACGTGTGCTGATGCCGGACCTGGACGCCACCTGCTCGCTCGACCTGGGCTGCCCGCCCGACGAGTTCGCCGCCTTCTGCGACGCGCACCCGGACCGCGAGGTCGTCGTCTACGCCAACACCAGCGCCGCGGTGAAGGCGCGCGCCGACTGGATGGTGACGAGCTCCTGCGCGCTGGCGATCGCACGCCACCTGAAGGAGCAGGGCCGCAAGATCCTGTGGGCGCCCGACCGCCACCTGGGCCGCTACATCCAGGAGCAGACCGGCGCCGACATGCTGATGTGGAACGGCGCCTGCATCGTGCACGACGAGTTCAAGGGGCTGGAGCTGGAGCTGCTGCGGCGCGACAACCCGGGCGCGCTGGTGCTGGTGCACCCGGAGTCGCCGGCGGCGGTGGTGGCGCAGGCCGACGTCGTCGGCAGCACCTCGCAGCTGCTGAACGCGGTGATCCACGGCGACGCGCCGGCCTACATCGTCGCCACCGACAACGGCATCCTGCACCGCATGCGCCAGGCCGCGCCGGGCAAGCGCCTGATCGAGGCGCCGACCGCCGGCAACAGCGCCACCTGCAAGAGCTGCGCGCACTGCCCGTGGATGGCGATGAACGCGCTGCAGGGCGTGCTCGCCTGCCTGGAGCACGGCGCCGGCGAAATCCGGGTGCCCGAGCCGACCCGCACGCAGGCGCTGGGCTGCATCGAACGCATGCTGGACTTCGTGCAGCGCCATCCGGCCGCGCTCGCGAAGCCGGCTCAAGGTTTTGTTCCGAACGTGGGGGCTGCATGAACGAGACGCTGGAGATCGCGCGCGAGCGCAACGTGCGCGACGCGATCGCCGAAGACCTGGGCGACGGCGACTGGACCGGCATGCTGGTGCCGGCCGGCCAGCGCATCCGCGCGCGTGTGATCGCACGCGAACGTGCGGTGCTCTGCGGCCGCGACTGGTTCGACGGTGTCGTCAAGGCGCTGGACCCGGCGGCGACCATCGCCTGGCAGGTCGCCGAAGGCGGCTGGATGACACCCGACGCGCCGGTGGTCGAACTCGAAGGCGACGCGCGCGCGCTGCTGGCGGCCGAACGCCCGGCGCTGAACTTCATCCAGCTGCTGTCCTGCACCGCCACCGAGACCCGGCGCCACGTCGAGGCGGTGGCCGGCGCCTCGCCGCTGCCCGAAGGCTGCGCCGTGCTCGACACGCGCAAGACGATCCCGGGCCTGCGCCAGGCGCAGAAGTACGCGGTGCGTGTCGGCGGTGGCCGCAACCAGCGCCTGGCGCTGTGGCACGGCATCCTGATCAAGGAAAACCACATCGCCGCGGCCGGCGGCGTCGGCCAGGTGCTGGCCAACGCACGTGCGCTCAACGCCGGCGTCGAGATCCAGATCGAGGTCGAGACGCTGGAGCAGCTGCACGAGGCGCTGGCCGCCGGCGCGACCAGCGTGCTGCTGGACAACTTCGACCTCGAGCGCATGCGCCAGGCCGTCGCGATCAACGAAGGCCGGGCGCTGCTGGAGGTCTCGGGCAGCGTGCAGCTGGAGCAGCTGCGCGCCATTGCCGCCACCGGCGTGCACCGCATCTCGATCGGCAAGCTGACCAAGGACGTCAAGGCCGTCGATTTTTCGATGCGCGTGCTCGAACGTTTCTGAACGCGGCCTCAAGCGGAGCACGCCACGGCCGATAAAGCCGACAAGCACGCAAACCCACGAGGCCGCCGATGAGCGTCGATTTCACGTCGATCCACAACCACAACGAGAACGCCGTTTTCGAAGCCGTGCTCACCGCCGCACCGGCGCACCCCGGCCTGGCCAACCAGCCCGAGCTGCTGGCCGACGTGGCCTGCGTCGCGCTGAACCGGCTGCAGCCGCGCTACATCCGCCACGCGGTCGACTTCTCGTTCTACCTGAGCGAGCGTGAACGCGAGGACAGCGAGCACCAGATCGCCGAGGCGGTCGACTTCGCCTTCGGTTTCGTCCAGGCCCGCGTGGCGATGCGCGCACGCAGCTGATTTGATCTGACGCAAGCCGGCGCCGATCCGGCAGACGCAAGGCTTTACCGGCGGGAGGCTGGGCCGATTAGGGATAACCCGCGACCACGCCAGCGGGTGACTCCCTCTCTTCCCAACCCCGATGCAACTGCCCTTGATGGCGTCCCTGCGCGCCCGCCTCGTCGCGGCCACCGCGGCCCTCGTACTGGCCGGCATGGCCGGCCTGACCCTCGTCAACGCCCTCGGCGCGCGCGCCGAAGCGCTGGCACAACTCAGCACCCAGACCACCGCGCTGGCACGTGCCCACGCCGCCGACATCGCCGGCTGGGTGGCACAGCACCAGCAGGTCGTGCGCTCGATGGCCGGCGCCGCAGAAGCCGCCGACCCGCTGCCGGCGCTGCGCCAGGCCGAAGCGGGCGGCGGTTTCGACACCACCTATGTCGGCCATGCCGACCGCCGCATCGAGTTCTCCAAGCCGCAGGACCTGCCGCCGGGTTACGACCCGACGGCCCGCCCCTGGTACCAGCAGGCCGCGGCCAGCGACAAGCCGGTGCTGACCGCGCCCTACCTCGACGCGGCGACGAAGAAGCTGGTCGTCACCTTCGCGCTCGCCCAGCGTGACGGCGCAGCGGTGCGCGCGGTGCTCGCCGGCGACGTCTTCATGGACGGTGTCGTCGGCACCGTGAAGTCGATCCGGCCGACTCCCGGCACGCGTGCCTTCATCGTCTCGGGCAGCGGCCAGGTCGTCGTGCACGAGGATGCGGCGCGGCTGCTCAAACCCGCCGCCGAACTCGCGCCCGGGCTGGCGCCGCAGGCGCTGGCCGCGCTCGCGGCCGGGCAGGGCCTGGCCGAAGTCGAGATCGCCGGCGAGCCGCGCCTGGTACGCGCCGAGCCCATCGCCGGCACCGACTGGGTGCTGGTGCTGGCGCTGGACCGCGGCGAGGCCCTGGCCGGCGTCGCCTCGCTGCTCTGGACCTCGGTTGCCGCCAGCGTCGCCGTGACCGTGGTCGCGGTGCTGCTGCTGGCGGCGCTGCTGGCGCGGGTGCTGAGCCGGCTGACGCGGCTGGACGAGGCGATGCACGAGATCGCCAGCGGCGACGGCGACCTCGGCCAGCGCCTGCCGACCACCGGCGGCGACGAACTCGCCAGCATCGCCGCCAGCTTCAACGCCTTCGTCGCCAAGATCGAGCAGGCGGTACGCCAGATCCGCGAGGCCAGCGACTCGGTGCACCTGGCCGCGGGCGAGATCGCCGGCGGCAACGCCGACCTGTCGGCACGCACCGAGCAGACCGCCGCCAGCCTGCAGCGCGCCGCCAGCGCGATGCAGGAGATCACCGTCACCGTGCGCGACAGCGCCGACTCGGCGCGCGTCGCGCACGATCTGGCGACGGGCGCGGCCGAGATCGCCGAACGCGGCGGCGCCGTCGTCGCGCGGGTCGTGACGACGATGGCCGACATCAACCAGGCCTCGCAGCGCATCGGCGACATCATCGGCGTCATCGACGGCATCGCCTTCCAGACCAACATCCTGGCGCTGAACGCCGCGGTGGAGGCCGCACGCGCCGGCGAGCAGGGCCGCGGTTTTGCCGTCGTCGCGAGCGAGGTGCGGGCGCTGGCGCAGCGTTCGGCGACCGCGGCACGCGAGATCAAGGGCTTGATCGGCGCCTCGGTCGACAAGGTCGAGAGCGGCGCCGCGCTGGTGGCCGACGCCGGGCGCACGATGGACGAGCTGGTGGCCGGCGTGAAGCGTGTCAACGACACGATCGGCGAGATCACCGCCGCGGCGGCCGAGCAGCACGAGGAGATCGTGCGTGCCGACGCCGCCGTCAGTGAACTCGACCGCGCGACGCAGCAGAACGCGGCGCTGGTCGAGCAGTCGGCGGCCGCCGCGCAGTCGCTGCACGAGCAGGCCGAGCGCCTGGCCGGCGTCGTGCGGACCTTCAGGCTGCGCTGATCAGCGCTTGGTGCTCTTGGCCGGGCGCGTCAGCACGGTCGGGAAGCTGACCGGCAGCGTGTCGGGGAAGTCGCGGCTGAAGTGCAGGCCGCGGCTTTCGTGGCGGCGCAGCGCCGAGCGCACGACGAGTTCGGCGCAGCCGACCAGGTTGCGCAGCTCGAGCAGGTCGCGCGTGACGCGGAAGTTGGCGTAGTAGTCGTCGATCTCGTCGCGCAGCAGCTTGATGCGGTGCAGCGCGCGCTCCAGGCGCCGCGTCGTGCGCACGATGCCGACGTAGTTCCACATCAGGAGACGCAGCTCGTCCCAGTTGTGGGCGATGACGACCTCCTCGTCGGCGTCCTCGACCTGGCTCTCGTCCCAGGGCGGCGGCGCGGCCGGCAGGTCGTGTGGCGTCTGCAGGATGCGTTCGGCGCAGGTGCGGCCCAGCACCGCGCATTCCAGCAGCGAGTTGCTCGCCAGCCGGTTGGCGCCGTGCAGCCCGGTGTAGGCGGTCTCGCCGATCGCGTACAGGCCCGGCAGGTCGCTGCGGCCGTCGAGGTCGGTGACGACGCCGCCGCAGCTGTAGTGCGCCGCCGGCACCACGGGGATCGGCTCGCGCGCGATGTCGATGCCGAGCTCCAGGCAGCGCGCGTGGATCGTCGGGAAGTGCGACTTCAGGAAGTCCTCGCCCAGGTGCGTGGCGTCCAGCCACACGTGGTCCAGGCCGTGTTTCTTCATCTCGAAGTCGATCGCGCGCGCGACGATGTCGCGCGGCGCGAGCTCGGCGCGGTCGTCGTGCGCCGGCATGAAACGTGTGCCGTCAGGCAGGCGCAGCAGCGCGCCTTCGCCGCGCAGCGCCTCCGTGATCAGGAAGCTGCGCTCCTGCGGGTGGTACAGGCAGGTCGGGTGGAACTGCACGAATTCCATGTTGGCGACGCGGCAGCCGGCGCGCCAGGCCATCGCGACGCCGTCGCCGGTGGCGGTGTCGGGGTTGCTGGTGTAGCGGTAGACCTTGCCCAGGCCGCCGGTGGCCAGCACCACCGCCGAAGCCGCCAGCGTCTCGACGCGGCGGCTGTCCATGTCCAGCGCGTAGATGCCGTAGCAGCGCGGCGTCTCCTCGCGCTTCAGGTGACGCGAGGTGATCAGGTCGACCGCCATCCAGCGTTCGCGCAGGCTGATGTTGGGGTGCGCCGCGGCACGCGCCAGCAGCGCGTCGTGGATCGCACGCCCGGTGGCGTCGGCGGCGTGGGCGATGCGGCGCACCGCATGGCCGCCTTCGCGTGTCAGGTGCAGGCCGAGCGGGCCATCGGGGTCGACCGAGAACGGCACGCCGATGTCGACCAGCCAGCCGATCGCGCGTGCGCTGTGTTCGGCGATGAAACGCGCCGCGTGTTCGTCCACCAGGCCGGCACCGGCCTCCTGGGTGTCACGCACATGCGACTCGATGCTGTCGTCCTGGCCCAGCACGCCGACGATGCCGCCCTGCGCCCAGGCGGTGGCGCCTTCGCCCAGGGAACGTTTGGCGAGCACGATGACCGGGCGCGTGTCGGCGATGTTGAGCGCGACGACGAGCCCGGCGAGCCCGGCGCCGACGACGACCACCGGTGCGGTGCTGGAAATGGAGGAGTCCGTTGACATGATGGCGCGGCGCGCAAGGCCGCTGGTTCCCGACAGGAGGGGCCATTCTACGAACGCGCCCTGCCCGGGCCGGCGGCGCGGCCCGGGCCGGCCGCGCCGGCCGCTCCCCCCTAGGAAACAAGCCCTGCGCGGCCCGGGGGTGCGCATTACCTATCATGACGCCAGCCGCGGCGCCCGCCTTGCGGACCCGAGCGCCAGCCATCATGCCCCGAGCCAACCAAGACCTGCCCTGGCCGCCGCCGGCCTACCAGCCCAGCCGCAACGCCGAGCTGCTGTCGCCGGCGACGCAGATCGTGCGCGACCGCGAGGACTATCTGGGCCAGGGCCAGCGCGACATCGGCCGGCGCATCGCCGACGACCAGGTCGAGCTCTTCGTCAGCACCGACCCGGCGAGCGCGCTGCAGCAGCAGTTCGAACGCCTCGCGCCGCAGTTCATCGCGCTGCACGACCTGGGCACCAAGGCCTCGCTGCACCTGCTGGGCGCGCTCGCCGGCGCCGCTGGCGCCCGGGTGCAGCGGCTGACGATCCGCCGCCAGGGCCACGGCGTCGCGCTCGCGGTGATCCAGTTCGTCGAGGTGCCGCTGGCCGACGGCAACCACGTGCGCATCTACTCGACCGAACTCAACGCCGACACCCAGACACGCCAGGCGCTGGCGCTGGTGCTGCTGGGCCGCAGCCGGCTGGGCGTGGTGATGATCGGCGAGCTGCCCACGCATGCGCTGCAGGCCATGCTGCAGCCGCTGCAGGACGCGATCACACGCGCCACCTGGCCCAACCGCGACCTGCTGCTGCTGCCGCTGGCCTCGGCCGGCACGCTGGCGGCGCAGGCCGCACGCATGGTCGGCAGCAGCGGTGTCGCGGTGCGCGTGACGCCGCTGGCGGCGCGCCCGAACGACGCCTGGTCCTTCATCAGCGGCAGCTGGAACCGCATGAGCGGCCACGGCGCGGCGCAGACCGCGCTGAAGACCGAACTCGAACAGGCGCTGCCGACGCCGCCGGTGCCGCTGCCCGAAGCGCCGACGCTGGCGATGGACCTGCTGCCGGCGGACTCGATGTCGTCACGCACCACGACCCCCGTGGCGCCCTCGCGCCCGGTGGCGGCCTCGGTCGCGGCACTCTGGGCCGACTACCTGCAGCGCTGCGTCGGCGTGAAGAGCGCCGTCTGCGGCTGCATCTTCGACCTGGCGACGCAGCGTGCGCTGGCCCACGCCGGCACGACGCCGACGCCGGACCGCATGGCCAGCCAGGGCGCGCTGCTGCTCGACGCGATGGCCAGCACCGCCCGCACGCTGGGCCTGGGCGCCGCCGCGCCGCAGGCCGCCATCAGCTTCGGCAGCCAGCACCTGCTGCTGCACCCGGTGCCGGGGCACCCGGGCATCGTGCTGCACCTGCTGCTGCAGGGCAGCGCCAACGCGCTGACGCTGGCGCGCATGCAGCTCGAGCGCATCGCCGCGCCGCCGAGCGGGGCGATGTGAGCCTCGCGGTCAAGGCCTTCCGGCCTTGCCGGTCCCGCCTCAGCCCTCACGCGTGAAATCGCGTTCGGGCCTGAGCCTGGCGCGCAAAGCCTTCCGGCCTTGCACGTCCCGGCTCAGTGGACGACGCGCTCGAAGACGAAGACGCCGTCCTCGACATCCACCGGGATCACGTCCTTGGGCCCGAAGCGCCCCTGCAGGATCAGCTTGCTCACGGGGTTCTCGATGCGCTGCTGGATCGCGCGCTTGAGCGGGCGTGCGCCGAACACCGGGTCGAACCCGACCTTGGCGAGTTCGGCCAGCGCCGCCGGCGAAACGTCGAGCTTCATCTCGAGCTTCTCCAGCCGCGCCTCGAGCAGCTTCAGCTGGATCTTCGCGATGGCCTCGATGTTCTTCTCGTCGAGCGCGTGGAAGACCACCGCCTCGTCGATGCGGTTCAGGAACTCGGGCCGGAAGTGCTGCTTGACCTCGCCCCAGACGGCCTCGCGCACGACTTCGTTGGACTGCCCGGCGAGCTGCATGATCAGCTGCGAGCCCAGGTTGCTGGTCATCACGATGACGGTGTTCTTGAAGTCCACCGTGCGCCCCTGGCCGTCGGTGAGCCGGCCGTCGTCCAGCACCTGCAGCAGCACGTTGAAGACATCCGGGTGGGCCTTCTCGACCTCGTCGAGCAGCAGCACGCTGTAGGGCTTGCGCCGCACCGCCTCGGTCAGGGCGCCGCCCTCGTCGTAGCCGACATAGCCCGGCGGCGCGCCGATGAGCCGCGACACCGAGTGCTTCTCCATGTACTCGCTCATGTCGACGCGGATCATGTGGTCGTCGCTGTCGAACAGGAAACCCGCCAGCGCCTTGCACAGCTCGGTCTTGCCGACGCCGGTCGGCCCCAGGAACAGGAAGCTGCCCAGCGGCCGGTTCGGGTCGGACAGCCCGGCGCGTGAACGCCGGATCGCGTCGGCGACGGCGGCGATCGCCTCGTCCTGGCCGACGACACGTTCGTGCAGCTTGGCTTCCATCTGCAGCAGCTTGTCGCGCTCGCCCTGCATCAGCTTGCTGACCGGGATGCCGGTGGCGCGCGAGACGACCTCGGCGATCTCCTCGGCACCGACCATCGTGCGCAGCAACTGCGGCCCCTTGCCGCCGGCGGCCTTGCCGGACTCGGTGGCCTGGGCTTCCTTCAGCCGCTTCTCCAGCTCGGGCAGCTTGCCGTACTGCAGCTCGGCGACGTGGTTGAAGTCGCCCTTGCGCTTGAACTCCTCGATCTGGAAGCGGATGCGGTCGATCTCCTCCTTCACCTGGGCCGAGCCCTGGGCGGCGGCCTTTTCGGCGATCCAGATCTGCTCGAGGTCGTTGTATTCGCGCTGCAGCTTCAGCAACTCGTCCTCGATCAGCGCCATGCGCCGGATCGAAGCTTCGTCGCGCTCCTTGCGCACCGCCTCGCGTTCGATCTTCAGCTGGATCATGCGGCGGTCCAGCCGGTCCATGGCCTCGGGCTTGGAGTCGATCTCGATCTTGATCTTGGCCGCGGCCTCGTCGATCAGGTCGATCGCCTTGTCGGGCAGGAAGCGGTCGGTGATGTAGCGATGGCTCAGCTCGGCCGCGGCGACGATCGCCGGGTCGGTGATCTCGACGCCGTGGTGCACCTCGTACTTCTCCTGCAGCCCGCGCAGGATGGCGACCGTGGCCTCGACGCTGGGCTCGTCGACCAGCACCTTCTGGAAGCGGCGCTCGAGCGCGGCGTCCTTCTCGACGTACTTGCGGTACTCGTTGAGCGTGGTCGCACCGATGCAGTGCAGCTCGCCGCGCGCCAGGGCGGGTTTGAGCATGTTGCCGGCGTCGATGGCGCCTTCGGCCTTGCCGGCGCCGACCATCGTGTGCAGCTCGTCGATGAACAGGATGATGCGGCCCTCGTCGGCGGCCACTTCCTTCAGCACCGCCTTCAGCCGCTCCTCGAACTCGCCGCGGTACTTGGCGCCGGCCAGCAGGCCGGCCATGTCCAGCACCAGCACCCGCTTGTTCTTCAGCGACTCGGGCACTTCGCCGTTGACGATGCGCTGCGCCAGGCCTTCGACGATGGCCGTCTTGCCGACGCCCGGCTCGCCGATCAGCACCGGGTTGTTCTTGCTGCGCCGCTGCAGCACCTGGATCGCGCGCCGGATCTCGTCGTCGCGGCCGATGACCGGGTCGAGCTTGCCCTGGCGGGCGCGTTCGGTCAGGTCCAGCGTGTACTTCTTCAGCGCCTCGCGCTGGCCTTCGGCTTCGGCCGAATCGACCTTCTGGCCGCCGCGCACCGCGTCGATCGCCGCTTCCAGCGACTTGCGCGTCAACCGGTGGCCGCGCACCACGGCGCCCAGGTCGGTCTTGGAGTCGGTCAGCGCGAGCAGGAACATCTCGCTGGCGATGAACTGGTCGCCGCGCTGGCCGGCTTCCTTGTCGGCCGCCTGCAGCAGCGTCAGCAGGTCGCGGCCGGGCTGCACCGGCTGGCCGCCGCCCTGCACCTGGGGCAGGTTGCGGATCGCCGTCTCCATCGCCATCGCCAGCGCCGCGCTGTCGGCACCGGCGCGGTCGAGCAGCGCCTTGGGGCCGTCGGTCTGCTGCAGCATCGCCGCAAGCACGTGCGCCGGCTCGATATACGGGTTGTCGCGCGCGACAGCGAGGCTTTGCGCGTCGCCGAGCGCCTGCTGGAAGGCCGTCGTCAGTTTTTCAGCACGCATGGGAATCCTCCGTTGCCTTGCAGGTCGGGCTGGACGGCGGCATTTCAAGCCCGCCGCCCCCCCCCTGCAGCGGCTTAGAGGACGCCGCCCAGCTGCCGGTAGTGGCCGCCCTGGTAGAGCAGCGGCGCCAGCGCCGCGTCGGCCAGGCGGCAAACGCGGCCGATGAAGAGCACGTGGTCGCCGGCGGCCTGGGACGACACCGCCTCGCACTCGAAGACCGCGGCGCAGCCGGCAAGCACCGGCGCGCCGCCCTCGCCTTCGCTCCACTCGCCTTCACCGAACTTGTCCGGCACCGGCGAGGCGAAACGCCGCGACAGCCCGAGCTGCGCCTCGGCCAGCACGTTGACGGCGAAATGCCGCGCCTGGCGGAAGGCCGGCAGGCTGGGGCTGGCTTCGCGCAGCGACCACAGCACCAGCGGCGGGTCCAGCGAGACCGCCTGGAACGAGCTGACGGTCAGGCCGACGCGGTGGCCGTCGGCGCCGACGCAGGTCACCAGCGTCACGCCGGTGGCGAAATGGCCGAGCGCGCGGCGCAGCTGTTTCGGGTCGGTGGGGTCCAGCGTCTGCATCAGGTCGCGGCTCCGTTGTCGGAGGTCTGCCCCCAGCGCGCCAGCGCCGCGTCGTCGGCAGCACGCGCGTCGACCCAGCGCGTGCCCTCGGGCGTGGTTTCCTTCTTCCAGAACGGGGCCTGGGTCTTCAGATAGTCCATCAGGAACTCGCAGCCCTCGAAGGCGGCGCCGCGGTGGGCGGCGGCGACGCCGACGAAGACGATGTTGTCGCCGGCCGAAAGCAGGCCGACACGGTGAATGACACGCGCAGCATGCAGCCCGAAACGCGGGACGGCGACATCGATCATCGCCTCGATCGTGCGTTCGGTCATGCCGGGATAGTGTTCGAGCTCGAGTGCCTGCACCGGCTGGCCGCCGTCGCGGCCACGCACGGTGCCGACGAAGCCGACGACCGCACCGACGCCGCCGTCGCCGGCATGCAGCGCGTCGAACTCGCGGCCGACGTCGAAATCTTCGTGCTGGATCGTGACGCGCACCACGTCTAGCCGCCGGTCACCGGCGGGAAGAACGCCACTTCGGCACCGTCGCGCACCACCGCCGCCTCGTCGCTCATCACCTGGTTGAGCGCGCAGCGCACCGCGCGGCCGCGATCCAGCACCTCGGCGTAACGCCCGCCGCGTGCCGCCAGCTCGGCGCGCAGACGGCCGAGCGTGGCGATGTCGGGCAGCTCGACGATCTCGCCGGGGCCGAGGGCTTCGCGCAGCGAGGCGAAGTAGCGCACGTGGATCTTCATCTGGCGATCAGTTCGGACAGCGGCAGATAGCGTACCGTTTCGCCGCTGGCGATGCGCTGGCCGGCCGCGATGTCCACGAGGCCGTCTGCCCAGGCGGCCGAGGTCAGCACGCCCGAACCCTGGTTCGGGAACAGGTCCAGGCCGCCCTGGTCATTGAGCCGCACGCGCAGGAACTCGCGCCGCCGGTCCGGGCGCGGCCAGTCGAAGTCGGCCCGCAGCGGCAGACCGGCGGGCAGCGCCGTCGGCGCGCCCTGCATCGCACGCAGCACCGTGGTCACGCAGAGCAGATAGGTGACGAAGCTGGAGACCGGATTGCCGGGCAGCCCCAGCACCAGCGCCGCCGTGCCGTCGTCGCGGCGCACCGTGCCGAAAGCCAGCGGCCGGCCCGGCTTGATCGCCATCTGGAAGTGCTCGAGCGTGCCCTCGGCCTGGATCGCCGCCTTCAGGTGGTCCTCTTCGCCGACCGAGACGCCGCCGCTGGTGAGGATCAGGTCGTGGAAACGTGCGGCGCGTTGCAGCGCGGTGCGCGTCGCATCCAGCCGGTCGGGCACGATGCCCAGGTCGGTGACCTCGCAGCCGCCGGCCTGCAGCAGGCCGCGCAGCGTGTAGCGGTTGGAGTTGTAGATCGCGCCGGGTTTGAGCGGCTCGCCCGGCATCACCAGCTCGTCGCCGGTGGAGAAGAGGGCCACGCGCGGGCGGCGGCAGACGGCGAGCAGCGCCGCGCCGACCGAAGCCGCCAGGCCCAGCGCCTGCGGCGTCAGCCGGCGGCCCTTGTTCAGCACCACGGCGCCGTGCAGCACGTCTTCGCCGCGGCGGCGGACCCACTGGCCGAACGCCGGCACCTCGTTCACACGCACCGCGCCCAGTCCCTCGCCGGCAACGGCCTCGCACTGCTCCTGCATCACGATGGCGTCGGCGCCGGCGGGGATCTGCGCGCCGGTGAAGATGCGCGCCGCGGTCCCGCGCTGCAGCGGCTGGCCGACGACACCCGCCGGGATGCGCTGCGACACCGGCAGCACGGTGCCGGCGGCCGGCACGTCGGCGGTGTTGACAGCCCAGCCGTCCATCGAACTGTTGTCGCCCGGCGGCACGTCGATCATCGACAGCACGTCGACCGCGAGCATGCGGCCGAGCGCGTCGACCGACGGCACCGATTCGGTCTCGACGATGCGGTGCGGCGCGGCACCGGCGACGAGGCGCTGCAGCGCCTCGTCGAGCGAGATCAGCTGCGGCGTGTTCATCCGGCGTGGGCCTCGATGCAGGCCTTGACCGCGCCGACGTCGACCTGCAGCACGCTGAAGCGCCGCGGCAGGTCCTCGAGCCCGGCAAGCGCGGCCGGCCGCGGCGGCACCGGCGCCTGGGCG
Source organism: Rubrivivax gelatinosus (assembly GCF_016583785.1). Taxonomy (GTDB): domain Bacteria; phylum Pseudomonadota; class Gammaproteobacteria; order Burkholderiales; family Burkholderiaceae_C; genus Rubrivivax; species Rubrivivax gelatinosus_B. Next base: position 21,975 of record NZ_NRRU01000056.1, read on the forward strand.
CCCAGCGCCTCGGTGATGGTGGCAGCGAACTTGGCCGGCAGCGCGGTCTCGAGCACGATCATCGGCACGCCGGCGTCGCGGTGCTCGCGCGCGACCTTCAGGCCGTCGGCGGTGTGGGTGTCGACGAGCACGCCGCTCGCGCGCCAGGTGGCGGCGATCGTCGCCAGCCGGTCGGCGTGCGTGCTGCGGCCCGAGACGAAACCGAAACCGGCGCAACGCGCCGCCTCGGCCGCATCGAGCGTGAAGCCGCCGTGGCGGACGACGCCCTCGGCGAAGAGCTCGCGCGTGCGCGCGGCGTCGCGGCCCAGCAGGTCGAAGACGAAACGCTCGAAGTTGCTCGCCTTGCTGATGTCCATCGACGGCGACGAGGTCTCGAAGGTCTCGGCGCTGCCGCGCACGCGGTAGCGGCCGGTGCGGAAGAACTCGTCGAGCACGTCGTTTTCGTTCGTCGCCAGCACCAGGCGGTGGATCGGCAGCCCCATCGAACGCGCGACGTGGCCGGCGCAGATGTTGCCGAAGTTGCCCGAGGGCACGGCGAAGCTGACGCGTTCGGCGTCCGTCTTCGTCGCCTGGAAATAACCGGCGAAGTAGTAGACGACCTGGGCCAGCAGCCGCGCCCAGTTGATCGAGTTGACGGTGCCGATCTTGTGGCGGCGCTTGAACTCGAGGTCGTTGCTGACGGCCTTGACGATGTCCTGGCAGTCGTCGAACACACCTTCGACGGCCAGGTTGTGGATGTTGGCGTCCTGCAGGCTGAACATCTGCGCCTGCTGGAAGGGGCTCATGCGGCCGTGCGGGCTCAGCATGAATACGCTGACGCCCTGCTTGCCGCGCATCGCGTATTCGGCAGCGCTGCCGGTGTCGCCAGAGGTCGCGCCGAGGATGTTCAGCGTCTCGCCACGGCGGCCCAGTTCGTACTCGAACAGGTTGCCCAGCAACTGCATCGCCATGTCCTTGAAGGCCAGCGTCGGGCCGTTGGACAGGGCTTGCAGGCACAGGCCGTCGCCCAGCGGCTTCAGCGGCGTGATCTCGGGCGTGCCGAAGACGGCTTCGGTATAGGTCGCGTGCGTCAGCCGCTTCAGGTCGGCGCTCGGGATGTCGTCTATGTAGAGCGACAGGATCTCGAAGGCCAGGTCGGCATAGGACAGGCCGCGCCAGCGCGCGAGCGTCGCCGCGTCGACCTGCGGGTAGTGCGTCGGCAGGTACAGGCCGCCGTCGGGCGCCAGGCCTTCGAGCAGGATGTCGCTGAAGCCGCGCGGCGTGGTGTCGCCGCGGGTGCTGAGGTATTTCATCGCGCCTCCGGCGGCCTTATTTCAGTTCTTCCTTGCGGATGCGCACGATGGGCGCCAGCACCGTCGGCAGCGCCTGCATCTGCGCCAGCGCGGCGCGCATGCGGCCTTCGACGGTGTCGTGCGTCAGGATGATCAGGTCCGTCTGCTTCTCGCCTTCGGCGCTTTCCCGCTGCAGCACGGCGTCGATCGAGATCTCGTGCTCGGCCAGGATGCCGGTGATCTTGGCCAGCACGCCTGCCTGGTCGGCGACCTGCAGGCGCAGGTAGAAGGCGGTGATGACCTCGTCGATCGACAGGATGGGCGTGTCCTGCAGCGAGCCTGGCTGGAAGGCCAGGTGCGGCACGCGGTGGTCGGGGTCGGCGGTGTGCAGCCGGGTGATGTCGACCAGGTCGGCGACGACGGCGCTGGCGGTGGGCTCCGCACCTGCGCCCTTGCCGTAGTAGAGCGTGCTGCCGACCGCGTCGCCCTGGACGACGACGGCGTTCATCGCGCCCTCGACGTTGGCGATCAGGCGCTGCGAGGGAATGAGCGTCGGGTGCACGCGCAGCTCGATGCCGTTCTCGCGCCGGCGCGTGATGCCCAGCAGCTTGATGCGGTAGCCCAGCTGCTCGGCGTAGCGGATGTCGGCCGCCTGCAGCGTGGTGATGCCTTCGACGTAGGCCTTGTCGAACTGCACCGGCACGCCGAACGCGATCGCGCTCATGATCGTCACCTTGTGCGCGGCGTCTATGCCCTCGATGTCGAAGGTCGGGTCGGCTTCGGCATAACCCAGCGCCTGCGCCTGCTTGAGCACCGCGGCGAAGTCCAGCCCCTTGGAGCGCATCTCCGAGAGGATGAAGTTGGTCGTGCCGTTGATGATGCCGGCGACCCATTCGATGCGGTTGGCCGTCAGGCCTTCGCGCAGCGCCTTGATGATCGGGATGCCGCCGGCCACCGCCGCTTCGAACGCGACCATCACGCCGCGCTCGCGTGCGGCTTCGAAGATCTCGCTGCCGTGCACCGCCAGCAGCGCCTTGTTCGCAGTGACGACGTGCTTGCCTTGGCGGATAGCTTCCAGCACCAGCGTCTTGGCGATGCCGTAGCCGCCGATCAGCTCGACGACGATGTCGATCTCGGGGTTGGCGATGACCTCGCGCGCATCGGCGACGACCCGGGCGCGCTCGCCGACGACGGCGCGCGCACGTTCGACGTCGAGGTCGGCGACCATCGTGATCTCGATGCCGCGGCCGGCGCGGCGCCGAATCTCCTCCTGGTTGCGGTTGAGCACCGTGAAGGTGCCGCTGCCAACGGTGCCGATGCCGAGCAGGCCGACCTGGATGGGTTTCATGCGGGGTCTCTCCGGGAACGGGGCCGACCTGGCGGCCCGGGGTGGCTTAGAGGGAGTGGCGTTTGCGATAGCCGGCGAGGAAACGTTCGATGCGGCCGATGGCTTCGGTCAGGTCGTCGAGGTTGGGCAGGAAAACGAGGCGGAAGTGGTCGGGCTGCGGCCAGTTGAAGCCGGTGCCCTGCACGATCAGCACGCGTTCCTGCTCCAGCAGCTCGTAGGCGAACTGCTGGTCGTCGGCGATCGGATAGACCTTGGGGTCCAGCCGCGGGAACATGTACAGCGCCGCCTTCGGCTTGACGACGCTGACGCCGGGAATCGCGTTCATCATCTCCCAGGCCAGGTCGCGCTGCTTGAGCAGGCGTCCGCCCGGGGCGACTAGGTCCTTGATGCTCTGGTAGCCGCCGAGCGCGGTCTGGATCGCCATCTGGCCCGGCGTGTTGGCGCACAGCCGCATCGAGGCCAGCATGTTCAGGCCCTCGATGTAGTCCTTGGCGTAGCGCTTCTCGCCCGAGACCACCATCCAGCCCGAGCGGTAGCCGCAGGAGCGGTAGTTCTTGGACAGGCCGTTGAAGGTGACGAAGAGCACGTCGTCGGCGAGCGAGGCGATGCTGGTGTGCTCGTTGCCGTCGTACAGCGTCTTGTCGTAGATCTCGTCGGCGAAGACGATGAGCTGGTGCTGGCGCGCGATCTCGACGATGTCCTTGAGCAGATCCACCGGATAGAGCGCACCCGTCGGGTTGTTCGGGTTGATGACGACGATGGCCTTGGTGTTGGGGCTCACCTTGGCGCGGATGTCGTCGAGGTCGGGCAGCCAGCCCGAGCCTTCGTCGCAGCGGTAGTGCACCGGCGTGCCGCCCGACAGCGACACGACGGCCGTGTGCAGCGGATAGTCGGGCGCGGGGATCAGCACCTCGTCGCCGGCGTCGAGCAAGGCGTTCATGCTCATCGCGATCAGCTCGGAGGCGCCGTTGCCGAGGTAGACGTCGTCGACGGTGACGCCGGTGACGTGCTTTTCCTGGGTGTAGTGCACCACCGCCTTGCGCGGCGCGAACAGGCCCTTGCTGTCGGTGTAGCCGGCGGCCACCTGCGACGGCAGGTTGTGGATCATGTCCTGGACGATCTCGTCCGGAGGCATCAGGCCGAAGGCGGCGACGTTGCCGATGTTCAGCTTGATGATGCGCTGGCCTTCTTCCTCCATCTGCCGGGCCTTGTCGAGCACCGGGCCGCGGATGTCGTAGCCGACGTTGGCGAGCTTGCTGGACTTGGCGATGGGCTTCAAGGCAGGCGGCTTTCGTGAGGGAAACTAGAATTATCCACGCATGAAATTCCAGCCGGACAGGTTCAGCGGCGGCAACGTGATCTCGCGCCATGACGCGGGCAGCGTCTGGGTGGGCGCGACCCGCTGGCGCGAGAGCGTCATCGTGCCCTGGAAGGGCGAGCTGCTGCCCTGGGACGCGGCCGAGCTCGGCGCGCTGACGGCGGAGCACTTCGCGCGCATCGCGCTGCTCAAGCCCGAACTGGTGATCTTCGGCTCGGGCCGGCGCATGCGCTTCGTCTCACCGGCATTGCTGCGGCCGCTGATCGAGCGCGGCATCGGTGTCGAGACCATGGACAGCGCCGCGGCGTGCCGTACCTACAACGTTCTGGCAGCCGAAGAACGCGAGGTCGTGGCCGCTCTCGTTTTGGAGGGCGATGGCGCGTAATGCCGGCGTTTTATAATCACGTGTTGAGCCGGCGACGGCTGCCTACGTTCCGAGAAAACCACCCATGACGCCCGTTGTCAACAAAACCCTTCCGGAATTCGAAGCCTTCGCGACCGGCGGCGTGAAGTTCACGCCTTCTGCGAATCTCGGCCACGCCGTGGTCCTGTACTTTTACCCCAAGGACGCCACGCCCGGGTGTACCACGGAGGCGATGCAGTTCCGCGACCACCATCAGGATTTCCTGAAGGCCGGCGCGGTGGTCTTCGGGGTCTCGCGCGACAACCTCGCGTCGCACGAGAAGTTCAAGCAGGCTCTCGAGCTGCCCTTTGAGCTGATCGCCGACACCGAAGAGAAGCTCTGCCACATGTTCGGCGTGGTCAAGAACAAGATCATGTACGGCAAGAAGGTCAAGGGCATCGAACGCAGCACCTTCCTGATCGGCCCCGACGGCGTGATGCGTGCCGAATGGCGCGGCATCAAGGTTGCCGGGCACGTCGATGAAGTGCTCAAGGCCGTCAAGGACCTCAAGCAGGCTGCCTGAGATCGACAAGCAGCTGCTCCGGCGGCGCGGGTCCCGCGCTGCCTTCCCTCTCCCGCCGAAAGCCGCACGGTCCGCCGTGCGGCTTTTTGTTTTTTCCTGAGCCCAGCCCATGCCTCTGCCCAAGCCTCCGACGAAAAAAGCCGACCTGCTCGCGGCCAGCGACTACGAGTCGCAGGCGGCCCCGAAGCCGCGCAAGCGCACGCTGAAGACCCCCGCGGCCGAGGTCGCGCCGGTCGAGACCCGGCTCGTGCTCGACGACAGCGCCGTCGCCGCCGCGCCGCGCCGCCCGGTGGTGCCGGCCCCGGCACCGGCCGCGCCGGCACCGACTCCGGCGCCCGTGCCCCGCAGCCGCGTGCGCACGCCGCGCGGCACCGGGCCGGCCAAGCTCTTCGTGCTCGACACCAATGTGCTGATGCACGACCCGACCTGCCTGTTCCGCTTCGACGAGCACGACGTCTTCCTGCCGATGATCACGCTGGAGGAACTCGACGGCCACAAGAAGGGCATGAGCGAGGTCGCGCGCAACGCGCGCCAGGTCAGCCGCGATCTGGACTCGCTGGCCACCTTCACCGGCGAGAACGGCGCCGTCGATTCGACCGCCGGCATCCCGCTGGCCAAGACCGGCCATCGCGAGGCCGGTGGCAAGCTCTTCTTCCAGACCATGATGCTGGACGTGAAGCTGCCGGCCGGGCTGCCGCAGGGCAAGGCCGACAACCAGATCCTGGGCGTGGTGCAGGCGCTGCGCGAACAGCGCACCGACCGCGAGGTCGTGCTGGTGTCCAAGGACATCAACATGCGCGTCAAGGCGCGTGCGCTCGGCCTGCCGGCCGAGGACTACTTCAACGACAAGACGCTGGAAGACGGCGACCTGCTCTACACCGGCGTGCTGCCGCTGCCGGCCGACTTCTGGGAGCGCCACGGCAAGACGATGGAGAGCTGGCAGCAGGGTGGCAACACCTACTACCGCATCAGCGGCCCGCTGGTGCCGGGGCTGCTGATCAACCAGTTCGTCTACCTCGAGACCCCGGGCGCGACGCCGCTGTACGCGCGCGTCTCCGAGATCACCGGCAAGACCGCGGTGCTGCGCACGCTGCGCGACTACACCCACGGCAAGAACGCCGTCTGGGGCGTCACCGCGCGCAACCGCGAGCAGAACTTCGCGCTCAACCTGCTGCTGGATCCGGAGTGCGACTTCGTCACGCTGACCGGCACCGCCGGCACCGGCAAGACGCTGATGACGCTGGCCGCGGGCCTGGCCCAGGTGCTGGACGAACGCCGCTACAGCGAGATCATCGTCACCCGCGTGACGGTGCCGGTGGGCGACGACATCGGCTTCCTGCCCGGCAACGAGGAAGAGAAGATGGGCCCGTGGATGGGCGCACTCGACGACAACCTCGAGGTGCTGGCGCGTAGCGACGCCAGCGCCGGCGAATGGGGCCGGGCCGCGACCAACGACCTGGTGCGCGCGAAGATCAAGATCAAGAGCCTGAACTTCATGCGCGGGCGCACCTTCCTGAACAAGTACGTGATCATCGACGAGGCGCAGAACCTGACGCCCAAGCAGATGAAGACGCTGATCACGCGCGCCGGCCCGGGCACCAAGATCGTCTGCCTGGGCAACCTGGCGCAGATCGACACGCCCTACCTGACCGAAGGCTCCAGCGGCCTGACCTACGCCGTCGACCGCTTCAAGGGTTGGCCGCACGGCGGCCACCTGACGCTGGCGCGCGGCGAACGTTCGCGCCTGGCGGACTTCGCGAGCGAGGTGCTCTGAAGGCGGCGCGGGACGCCTTGCGGCGTCCTGCGTCCAGCCTCAGCCCTCGTGCGTGAAATCGCACTCGGGCCTTAGCCAGGCGCGCGATGCCTTCCGGCATCGCGCGCCCAGCCTCAGAACTCGCGCACCCTCAGGAAGCTGGCGAAACGCGGCAGGCCACCAGCGGTCAGGCCGCGGTGGCGGTAGCTGACGACGCTGCCCACGGGCGGCGGCGCGTCGCGCTGGGCGTCGCTGAAGCCGGTGCCGAGCAGGAACTCGGTGCCGTCCTCGGTGCGCACACGCAGAGCGCCGAGCCGGCCTTCGTGGCGGCCGCGGCCGCCGACGTGGCCGACGACCACGGCCTCGGCGTCGTGTTCGGGCTTGAGCTTGAGCAGCGCGTCGCTGCGGCCCGGCTGCCAGAGCGCGTCGGCCCGGTGCAGCACCAGGCCTTCGCCGCCGGCGGCGACCACTTCGTCGAGCCGGTGGCGAAGCGCCGCCGCCGACGCGACGGGGCGCTGCTCGATCGCGAAGAACGCGTGCGACGACGACACCAGCGCCGCCAGCCGCGCGGCGCGATCGGCGAACGGCCCCGGCATGCCGGGCTGGTCGAAGACGCCGTAGCGCAGTTCGCGCCAGGCGGCGTCGTCGGGCCGCGCGCGGCGCAGCAGGCCGGAAACGGCGTCGAACGCGCCCCGGCCGAGCCAGAGCTCGCCGTCCAGCGGCTGTTCGGGCAGGCGCGCCAGGAAGTCGGCCGGCGCCGCCAGCGGCAGACCGCTGCGAAATCGCAGCCTGCGCCCGTCCCAGAGCGCACGCACGCCGTCGAGTTTTTCGCTGACGAGAAACCCCGCCGGGTCCAGCCCCGGCGGCGCTTCGCGCGCCAGCATCAGCGCCGGCGCGGCGGCTTCGGCCCGCGGCCAGCAGCTGAACGCGGCCGCCGCCGCCAGGAGATCACGTCGTCTGAACACATCGGCCCCCTTCGCAAGGCGTTGGGGGCCGAGTCTGGCGTTCTCACAGCGCCACCGCATCGCTCCGCCGGGCGCCCTCGGCCGAGGGCGCGGCGGCTCAGCCATCGAGCGTGGAATCGCGGGCAGGCCGCTGGCAGAAGGTCAAGGCCTTCCGGCCCTGGCCATTGCGCCTCAGGCCGGCGTGACCAGATCGCGGATCTGCTGCAGCGCGGTCGGGTCCTCGATCGTCGTCAGGTCGCCCGGGTCACGCGCTTCGCAGACGGCCTGGATCGCACGGCGCAGCAGCTTGCCGGAACGCGTCTTGGGCAGGGTGGCGACGAAACGCACACGCGCCGGCCGCGCGACGGCGCCCAACTGCTCGTCGACGAGCTTCATCACCTCGCCTTCGAGTCTCAGCGCGTCGGCGTCGGTGGCCACGGCCGAAGCATCCTTCAGCACCGCGAACGCCATCGCGACCTGGCCCTTGAGCTGATCGGCGACACCGACAACGGCGACCTCGGCCACCATCGGGTGGCTGGAAATGCTCTCCTCGATCTCGCGCGTGCCCAGGCGGTGACCGGCGACGTTGATGACGTCGTCGGTGCGGCCGAGGATGAAGAAGTAGCCGTCCTCGTCGCGAATGCCCCAGTCGAAGGTGCTGTAGACCATCCTGCCGGGCACGCTGCTCCAGTAGGTGTTGACGAAACGTTTGTCGTCGCGCCAGACGGTCTGCATGCAGCCCGGGGGCAGCGGGCCCTCGATCGCGACCACGCCTTTCTGGCCGGGCGCCGTCAGCTCCTCGCCGCTGTGTTCGTCGAGCAGCTTGACGTCGTAGCCGTAGACCGCCTTGCCCGGCGAGCCGAACTTGCTCTTCGCGGCCTCGACGCCGTTGCACAGGCTGAGGATGGGCCAGCCGGTCTCGGTCTGCCAGTAGTTGTCGATGATGGGCTTGCCCAGGGCGCCGGCGATCCAGGTCGCGGTCGGCTCGTCCAGCGGCTCGCCGGCGAGGAACAGCGCCCGCAGGGACGACAGGTCGTGTTTCTTCAGCGAGGCCGGGTCCTGCTTCTTCAGCACGCGCACCGCGGTCGGCGCGCTGAACATCGAGGTCACCTTGTACTTCTCGACCAGGCTCCACCAGATGGAGGCGTCGGGCCGGATCGGCAGGCCCTCGTACATGATCGTCGCGCAGCCGCCGAGCAGCGGCGCGTAGATGATGTAGCTGTGGCCGACGACCCAGCCGATGTCGCTGGTCGAGAAGAAGGTCTCGCCCGGCTTGCACAGGTAGATCTTCTCCATGCTGGCGGCGAGCGCGACCGCGTAGCCGCCGGTGTCGCGCTGCACGCCCTTGGGCTTGCCGGTGGTGCCGCTGGTGTAGAGCGTGTAGCTCGGGTGCGTGGCTTCGACCCACACGCAGGGCACGACGGTGTCGGCATGGCAGTCGCGCCAGCCGGCGTAGTCCTCGTCGCGGCCGGCGACACGCTCGAAGGCAGCCAGGCCGCGGTCGACCATCAGCACCTTCTGCGGCTTGTGCTGGGCCAGGCGGATGGCCTCGTCCAGCAGCGGCTTGTAGGGCACGACCTTGCCGCTGCGGCTGCCGGCGTCGGCGCTGACGATGACCGTCGGTTCGGCATCGTCGATGCGCGTGGCCAGGCTGACGCTGGCGAAACCGCCGAAGACCACCGAATGCAGCGCACCGATGCGCGTGCAGGCCAGCATCGCGAATGCCGCCTCGGGGATCATCGGCATGTAGACCAGCACCCGGTCGCCCTTCTTCACGCCCAGGCTCTGCAGCGTCGCGGCCATGCGCTGCACCTCGGCGTGCAGCTCGCGGTAGCTGTAGATGCGCTCCTGGTTGGTCTCGGTCGAGACGTAGATCAGCGCGTTCTGGTCGCCGCGTGTCGCCAGGTGGCGGTCGACGGCGTTGTGGCAGAGATTGGTCTCGCCGCCGACGAACCACTTGGCGAACGGCGGCCGGCTGTAGTCGCAGACCTGCTCGAAGGGTTTGTGCCAGTCGATCAGCTTGGCCTGTTCTGCCCAGAACGCGTCGCGATCCTGCAGCGAGCGGCGATGAAACTCGGTGTAATCGGTCATCGTTGTCTCCTCGTTATGGGCTGGGATTAAGAGGCCGGGCGCTGACGAGCGGCTGACTCAATCGCCTATGCGCACCACCACCCGGCCGGTCACTTTGCCGTCCATCAATTCGGCCGCTTTCGCGATCGCGCAATCCAGCGAAACCTCGCTCGCGATGCGTTCCAGCAGCGCCGGATCGAGGTCACGTGCGAGCCGGTCCCAGGCCGCCTGGCGGCGCGCCAGCGGCGCCATCACGCTGTCGATGCCGGCGAGCGTGACGCCGCGCAGGATGAAGGGCGCGACGCTGGCCGGCAGGTCCAGACCCTGCGCCAGCCCGCAGGCGGCAACGACGCCGCCGTAGCGCGTCTGCGCCAGCACGTTGGCCAGCGTATGGCTGCCGACGGCGTCGACGGCCGCCGTCCAACGCTCCTTCTGCAGCGGCTTGCCCGGCGCGGCGAAGGCGGTGCGGTCCAGCACCTCGGCCGCACCCAGGTCTTTCAGGTAGTCGGCGGCGTCGGCCTTGCCGCTGACGGCGACGACGCGGTGGCCCAGCCGGGCCAGCAGCGCGATCGCGACGCTGCCGACGCCGCCGCTGGCGCCGGTGACCAGCACTTCGCCGTCACCCGGCACGACACCGTGGGCCTCGAGCGCCAGCACGCACAGCATCGCGGTGTAGCCGGCGGTACCGATCGCCATCGCCTGGCGCGGCGTGAAGACCGCGGGCAGTTTCACCAGCCAGTCGCCCTTGAGCCGGGCGCGTTCGGCCAGGCAGCCCCAGTGGGTCTCGCCAACGCCCCAGCCGTTGTGCACGAAGCGGTCGCCGGGTTTCCAGACCGGGTGGCTGCTCTCGAGCACGGTGCCGGCGCCGTCTATGCCCGGCACCATCGGCCAGGCACGCACGACCGGCGCGCGGTTCGTGATCGCCAGCGCGTCCTTGTAGTTCAGCGTCGAGTACTCGGGCCGCACCAGCACTTCGGCCTGGTCGGCGCCGGGCAGGCGCGATTCGTCGATCTCCGCGAGGCGCGCGCCGAAGCCGCCCTCGCCCTTTTCCAACAACAGTCCACGGAACATCCGGTTCTCCGATTCGATCAAGGCCGCTTGTTTGCGCGCCCGCAAACCGGGCGTGCAAGACGGCACGGACTCGCATATTGCCCGTGTCGCCAACATTGACACTCTCCGGGTTGGCCCCTATGCTGCGCGGCCGATGCCTTTTTGCCCCCGCCCCTTCCGCCTCCTCGTTGCCGGCCTTGCCGTCGCAGCATCCGCGGGAGCCTGGGCAGCACCCGAGCCCGCGGCCCCGCAAGGCGGCGACGCCGTGATGCAGATGCTGCAGCAAAAAGGCCTGGTGCCTTCGGCCGGCAGCGTATCCGAGACCACCCAGGGCTTCGTGCAGCAGGTGCGCGACACCGCGTCCGACCTGGTGATGTCGGCGATGAACTTCCTGGGCGTGCCCTACCGCCGCGGCGGCAACAGCGCCGAAGAAGGCTTCGACTGCAGCGGCTTCACGCGCCACGTCTTCGAACGCAGCCTGGGCATGGTGCTGCCGCGCCGCGCCGACCAGCAGGCCAAGGACGACGCACTGACCAAGGTCTCGCGCGACGAACTCAAGCCCGGCGACCTGGTCTTCTTCAACACGATGCGGCGCGCGTTCTCGCACGTTGGCATCTACGTCGGTGACGGCAAGTTCATCCACGCGCCGCGCACCGGCAGCGAAGTCCGCATCGAGGACATGCGCCAGTCCTACTGGGTGAAGCGCTTCAACGGCGCGCGCCGCGCCGAAATCGGCGATACGCCGCAGACCGAAGCCACGCTGCCTTCGCGTCCCTGACCGGCCCGCAGCACTTGCGGCACGTCAAACCGGCACAATCGCCGGATGGGCGAAAGCGTCATTCCGTTAGCCGACCTGCGGGTCTCGGCCATACCGCTGGCGGTGCCGGCCACCCCGGCGGCGCCCGCCGGCAGGCTCGTCGACCGGCTCGGCCGGCCGCTGCGTGACCTGAGGATCTCGGTCACCGACCGCTGCAACTTCCGCTGCGGCTACTGCATGCCGCGCGAGGTCTTCGACACGCGCTACCGCTTCCTGCCGCACGACGCGCTGCTGAGCTTCGAGGAAATCACGCGTGTCGCCCGGCTGTTCCTGGCCCACGGCGTGCGCAAGATCCGGCTCACCGGCGGCGAGCCGCTGCTGCGCAAGCAACTGCCGGTGCTCGTCGAACAGCTCTCGGCGCTGCGCACCGTCGACGGCAGCAAACCCGAGCTGACGCTGACGACCAACGGCACCCTGCTGCCGCGGCTGGCCCGGCCGCTGCGAGACGCCGGCCTGGACCGCATCACCGTCAGCCTGGACGCGCTCGACGATGCGGTGTTCCGGCGCATGAACGACGTCGACCAGCCGGTGGCCGAGGTGCTGCGCGGCATCGACGCCGCGCTCGAAGCCGGCCTGGCCCCGGTCAAGCTGAACATGGTCGTGCGCCGCGGCCTGAACGACCACGAGGTCCTGCCGCTTGCGCGCCATGTGCGCGACACCTGGGGCGCGGCGGTGCGGCTGCGGTTCATCGAATACATGGACGTTGGCAGCAGCAACGGCTGGCGGCTGGACGAGGTTCTGCCGTCGGCGCAGGTGCGCGCGCGGCTGGACCAGGCTTTCGGCCTCGAACGCGTGCCGCCGGCCTCGCCCGACGAGACCGCCGAGCGCTGGCGCTACCGCGACGGCCGCGGCGAGATCGGGCTGATCTCGAGCGTCACGCACGCCTTCTGCGGCGACTGCAGCCGCGCCCGCCTGTCGACCGAAGGCAAGCTTTTCCTGTGCCTGTTCGCGTCGCGCGGCCACGACCTGCGCACGCTGCTGCGCAGCGGCGCCAGCGACGCGCAGATCGCCGGCGCGATCGGCATGGTCTGGAACGCACGCGACGAGCGCTACTCCGAACTGCGTGGCCGCCAGGCGCCGGCGCCGGAACGCCGCATCGAGATGCACTACATCGGCGGCTGATGGAGGCGGCGCTGATCGCCCGCGACGACATCACCGGCCTGGTGCTCGCCGGCGGCCTGGGGCGGCGCATGGGCGGCGCCGACAAAGGCCTGCTCGACTGGCAGGGCCGGCCGCTGGCGGCGCACGCGCTGGCTCGGCTGGCGCCCCAGGTCGGCACGCTGGCGCTCAGCGCCAACCGCAACAGCGAGGCTTACGCGGCCTTCGGCGTGCCGGTGCTGGCCGACCCGCTGCCGGGTGCGCTCGGGCCGCTGGCGGGGCTGCTGGCCGGGCTGCACCACGCGCGCACACGCTGGCTCGCCGTCGTGCCCTGCGACGCGCCGCGTTTTCCCGTCGATCTCGTCGCCCGCCTGGCCGCCGGCCGCGCGGGCGCTGCCGTCGTTTACGCTCGCGCGGCGCGCACGCACCCGGTCTTCTGCCTCGTCGACACCACGCTGGCCGCAACACTCGAACAGGCGCTGGCCGGCGGCGAGCGCCGCGTCGAAGGCTGGCTGCGCGCGCAAGGCGGCGTCGCGGTCGACTTCGACGACGAAACCGCCTTCGCCAACTTCAACACTCCGGAGTCCCTGCACGATGACTGAGGCCACGACGCCGCTCGCCACGATCGCCGGCGAACTGGCCGGGCACGGCGACGAAGACCTGCCGCTGGCCCTTGCCCAGGCCGCGCTGGCGCGCCTGGCGACGCCGGTTGCCGAGACCGAGAGCGTGCCGCTGGCTGCTGCCCTGGGCCGGGTGCTGGCCGCCGACCTGGTGTCGCCGCTGGACGTGCCCGCGCACGACAACTCGGCGATGGACGGCTATTCGTTCGCCGGCACCGCGCTGCGCGGCGACGGCCCGACACAGCTGCCGGTCGCCGGCACGGCACTGGCCGGCCACGGCTTCGACGGCCCGGCACCGGCCCACGCCTGCATCCGCATCATGACCGGCGCACCGCTGCCGGCCGGCCACGACAGCGTCGTGCCGCAGGAGCTGGTCAGCGTGCAAAACGGCCTGCTGACGATCCCGGCCGGTGCCGCGCGCGCCGGCCAGCACAGCCGCCGCCGCGGCGAAGACCTGCGCCGCGGCGGCGTCGCGCTCGCCGCCGGCCGCCGGTTGCGACCGTCCGACCTCGGGCTGGCCGCGTCGCTGGGCATGCCGACGCTCGATGTCCGCCGGCGCCTGCGCGTCGCCTACTTCAGCACCGGCGACGAGCTGACGCCGCCGGGCGCGCCGCTGGCGCCGGGCGCGATCTACGACAGCAACCGCACGACGCTGGGCGCGCTGCTGGCGCGGCTGGGCGTCGACGCCGTCGACCTGGGTTCGGTGCGCGACGACCCGCAGG
>NZ_NRRU01000057.1 GCF_016583785.1 Rubrivivax gelatinosus
CGCCATGCGGCCCACCGGCGCCGCGACGCCGGTGCGCAGCTCGTACAGCGCCAGCACCGCCGCTGCCGCCACCAGCGGCAGCACGTGGTAGATGCCGCGGTACAGCAGCAGCGCGCCCAGCACCTCCTGCACCGGCACCTGCGGGCCGAGCGCGGCCAGCATCACGGCTTCGAACACGCCGATGCCGCCCGGCACGTGGCTGACGATGGAGGCCGCGATCGCCACCGCGTAGAAGGCGACGAAGCTGGCCAGTGGCAGCGCCCCGGCGGGCAGCAGGCACCACAGCACCGCCGCCGAACACGCCAGCTCGACGCCGCCGATGGCCAGCTGGCGCAGCGCCAGCCCGGCCTGCGGCAAGCGCATCGACCAGCGGCCCAGCCGCAGCACGCGCTGGCGCGCGCACAGCACCACGAAGCCGGCCAGAGCGGCCAGCGCCAGCAGCGCACCGGCGCGCAGCAGCAGCGCCGGCAGGTGCAGCTGCGGCGCCACCAGCTCGGCCGCCCAGAGCAGGCCCAGGGCGCCGAAGGCGGTGATGCCGAGGAAGAACGCGGCGGCGTTGAAGACGATGGCGCGCGTGATCTTCGCCGGCTCGACGCCCGCGGCGCCGTACAGCCGCATGCGCACCGCGCCGCCGGTCAGCGGGCCCAGGCCGATGGTGTTGCCCAGCGCGTAGGCGACGAAGGAGGTCAGCATCACCGTGCCCGGCCGCACCTGCGCGCCGGCGTGGCGCAGCGCCGAGGCGTCGTAGCCGGTCAGCGCGAGAAAGCTCGCGGCCGTGAACAGCAGCGCCAGCACGATGTCGCGCTGCGGGGTGGCCTTGATCGCCGCCAGCACGTCGGCGTAACGCACTTCGTGCAGCACGGCACCGAGGGCCGCGACGATCACGAGCACGAAGAGCAGGCCGAGTGCGGCCAGGGCCCAGGGCCGGGCGCGCGGCCACCATTCGCCCAGCCAGGCCCACGGTTTCCAGCGTGCGCTCAGCGCGGCGTGGCTGGTGGTGGCGGCGGGATCGGGAACGGAAACCATGAGCGATTCAAACACCAGCCGGCGCGTGCATCGCAAAGACCCGCCGGGGTGCGGGAGCGTGCGGCGCCGGGGAACGGCCGCCGGCATCGTGCCACCGCGTGCCCGCAGCGGGCCTGCAGCCGCTGCGCACCCGGCTCAGCCGGGCGGCGCGTCCGCCGGCGCGTCGCCGTACAGCCGCACCGTGTTGCGCCCCGTGTCCTTGGCCCGGTACATGGCCGAATCGGCCCACTTCAGCACGTCGGCGGTGCCGGCCTCCTGCCCGGTGAAGAGGCTGACGCCGATGCTGGCGGTGCAGCGGTGCTCGACCTCGGCGAGCACGCCGCCGTCGCGCTCGATGCTCAGCCGGTAGGGCTCGCTCAGCGCCTTCAGGATCTTGTCGGCCACGCCCAGCGCCTGCGTCGCGGAGCGCCTGCGGTCGATGTCCAGGCTGGGCAGCAGCACGATGAACTCGTCGCCGCCCAGGCGCGCCACGGTGTCGGCGCGGCGCACGCAGTGCTCCAGCCGCGACGCGGCCTGCAGCAGCACGGCGTCGCCGACGTCGTGGCCATGGCGGTCGTTCAGCGCCTTGAAGTTGTCCAGGTCCAGGAAGAGCAGGGCGCCGCAGTGGCCGCTGCGGCTGCTGGCGGTCATCGCCTGGGCCAGGCGGTCCAGCAGCAGGCGGCGGTTGGGCAGGTCGGTGAGCGCGTCGTGGAAAGCCAGCTGCCGCACCTGCTGCTCGAGCAGCTTGCGCTCGGTGATGTCGCGCGTGATGCCCTGGTAGCCGGTCACGGCGCCGTGTTCGTCCAGCCGCACCCGGGCCATCACCTCGCCCCAGCGCAGGCTGCCGTCCTTGCAGCGGTGCTGCGCCTCGAAAGCCATGAAGCCCAGCAGCCGCGGCGGCCCGGGTTGCGGCGGCGCGCGCTGCAACTGCTCGGCCGCGGTGGCCGCGCCCTCGTCGGTGAGCATCTCGAACAGGTGGCGGCCCAGCACCTCGCAGGCGCGGTAGCCGCGCAGCCGCTCGTCGGCCGGGCTGATGTAGGTGACGCGCAGGTCCCGATCGGCCTTCCAGATGATGTCCAGCGTGTCCTCGATCAGCTGGCGGTACAAGGCCTCGCTCTGGTGCAGCTCCTGGGTGCGGATGCGGATCTCGGTCTCCAGTTCCCGGTTGCGCTCCTGCAGCCCGGCCAGCGGATAGACCTCGCCGTCGCGCACCAGGTGGTAGGGGATCGAGATGCCGCTGTGCACGATCTTCCACTGCGCCGCTTCGAGCCGGAAGATCAGCACCAGCCGCGCCACCTCGCGTGCCAGCGTGTGCTCGGGCATCGGCAGGTGGATGTGAAAGAAGGCGGTGGTCGCGACGACGTCGTCGCTCAGGTCCTGCAGCGCCAGGTCCAGCATCTCGATGCGGATCGGCAGCGGCACCTGCGCGAAGTCCTGCAGCGTGATGCGCACCCACTCGAGACGGTCGTGCACCAGCACCGCGCCGCCGCCGGTGTAGCCGCTGAACTCGTCGCTGAACAGTTCGGTCAGGCGCTCGTCGCGCGAGGCGTACATGCGGATGTACGTGTCGAACAAGCCGCGGATCTGTTGTTCTCGATGAGCGTGCATGGCCTTGGCTGGCTCGGTGATGGCGGGCGTCGCCGGCGGCCGGTTCGGGTCGCCGGCCGCCCAGGCTGCTCCGGTCGTCCTGCGGCTGCAGACAGCGGGCCTGGCCTGGCACCGCCGCCCTGGACGGCCTGATTCGCCCCAACGGTTCGGGTTGGATATCGGCAGGAAACCGGCGCGATGGAGGGTTGTATCTTGATCCAGCGCACATCGGCCCGCGGCCGACACGGCCGCAGGTACCGGTCATCGCTTCAAGCGGCCGTCGCCGCTGCAGGCGTCCGGATGCCGGCCGGGGCACCTGCTGGGCAAGCATTCATATCTGTTTTACTTCGTTCCGGGCGCCTTCTGGCATGAGGAGACTCATATCTCCGCTTCCGTTTGTGCCGTCCCATGTCCGTCCCCGAAACCCTCGCCGCGCCGCTGATCCGGCTCGACGGGCTCTTCAAGTCCTATCGCCTGCCCACCGGCGACAGCTTCGACGCGGTGCACGACGTCTCGCTGCAGGTGCGCCGCGGCGACGCCTTCGGCATCGTCGGCCAGAGCGGCGCCGGCAAGTCGACGCTGCTGCGCCTCGTCAACCTGCTCGAGCGCCCCGACCGCGGCCGCGTCGAGGTCGAAGGGCGCGAGCTGACGGCGCTGGGCAAACGCGAGCTGCGTCTGGCGCGGCAGTCGATCGGCATGATCTTCCAGCAGTTCAACCTGCTGCAGAACGCCACCGTCTTCGACAACGTCGCCTTCCCGCTGCGGCTGCACGGCTCGCGTTCGCGCGCCGAAATCGCCGCGCGTGTCGCCGAGTGCCTGGCCATCGTCGGCTTGAACGACAAGCGCGACAGCTACCCGGCCCAGCTCTCGGGCGGGCAGAAGCAGCGCGTGGCGATCGCCCGCGCGCTGGCGCCGAACCCTTCGGTGCTGCTGTGCGACGAACCGACCTCGGCGCTGGACGCCGACACCACGCGCCAGGTGCTGCGCACGCTGGCCGACATCAATACCCGCCTGGGCGTGACCATCGTCATCGTCACCCACGAACTGGAGGTGGTGCGTTTCCTGTGCCGCCAGGTCGCCGTCGTCGAACGTGGCGCGGTGGCCGAGCAGTTCGCGCTCGCCGAACGCGGCGTGCGCCGCCGCACCTCGCTCGGCCGGGCGCTGCAGCGCCTGGTCGACCACCCGCCCGAAGTCGACGACGCCGACGCCGCGGCCACCGAAGAACCGGAGCCGGTCCATGCCTGAGAACATCGTCTCGCTGCTGCCCGAGCTCTGGCTCGCCGTCGGCCAGACGGCGCTGATGCTGGCCATCGGCCTGGGCGCGGCGCTGCTGGTCGGCGGCCCGCTGGGCGTCTGGCTGTTCCTGCTCGGCCCGGGCCAGCCGCTGGCTTCGGCGCCGGTCTACAGCGTCGTCAGCTGGCTCGTGAACCTGGTGCGCTCCTTCCCCTTCATCATCCTGCTGGTGGCGCTGGTCCCGGTCACGCGTGTCATTGCCGGCACCTCGATCGGGCCGCTGGCGGCGGCGGTGCCGCTGTCCTTCGCCGCGATCCCGTACTTCGCGCGCCTGGTGGAGCAGACGCTGCGCGAGGTGCCGCGCGGCGTCGTCGAGGCGGCGCACGCGATGGGCGCCTCGGAGCTGCAGATCGTCTGGCGCGTGCTCGTCGTCGAGGCGCGCTCGGGCCTGGTGCTGGCGCTGACGGTGCTGTCCATCAGCTTCCTGTCGTACTCGGCGGTGGCCGGCGTCGTCGGCGGCGGCGGCATCGGCGACCTCGCGATCCGCTACGGCTACTACCGCTTCCAGACCGACGTGATGGTGTTCACCGTCGCGATCCTGGTCGTGCTCGTGCAGCTCATCCAGTTCGGCGGCAACACGCTCGCGCGCCGGCTGGACAAGCGCTGATTCCCCGCTCCCCGCCTCACCCGAACCAGGACTTGCTCACCATGACGTATTCGCGCCGCTCGCTGCTGTCCGCCGCTGTCGCCTTCGCCGCCGTGCTGGGCGTGGCCACGCTCGCGTCCCACGCCCACGCGCAGCAGAAGAAGGAGCTGGTGATCGGCGCCACCGCCGGCTCCAACCTCGACGTGCTGAAGCTGGGCATCAAGCCGCAGCTCGAGAGCAAGGGCTACAAGGTCCGCCTCGTCGAGTTCAACGACTACGTGCAGCCGAACCAGGCGCTGGCCGACGGCGCGCTCGACGCCAACTTCTTCCAGCACATCATCTACCTGAAGAAGTTCGCCGCCGACCAGAAGCTCGACATCGTCGACATCGTGCAGGGCCCGATCGCGCCGCTGGGCCTGTACTCGCGAAAGTTCAAGACCGTGGCCGAAGTGCGCGACGGCGCGCGCATCGCGCTGCCCAACGACCCGACCAACCTGGCGCGTTCGCTTGTCTTCCTGCAGCAGCACAAGCTGCTGACCGTCAAGCCCGGCGTCGACCCGCTGCGCGTGACCGAGAAGGACATCGCCGAGAACCCGAAGAAGCTGCAGCTCGTGCCGCTGGAGGCGGCGCAGCTGCCGCGTGCGCTGGACGACACCGACTTCTCGATCATCAACGGCAACTTCGCGATCTCCTCGGGCCTGAAGCTGACCGAGGCGGTGGCGCTGGAGAAGACGCCCGACTACTACCTGCTGGTCGCTGCCGTCAAACGCGCCGACCGCGACGCGCCCTGGGCGCGCGATCTCGCCGAGGCCTTCAAGACGCCGTACTTCAAGCAGGTGCTGGACAAGAACTTCGCCGGTTACGCGCGGCCGGCCTTCCTGCAATGAGCGTCAGCCGGGAGCAATCGATGCAGGTCTGGCTGTTCGACGGCGAAGGTGCCGTGCGCGAGCACGCGCGCGGCACGGGCGCCGGTGTCGCGCTGCTGGCGCGGCTGGGGGTGGAGGCCGGGCGTGTCGAGATCGAGCCCGACGCCGACTCCGGCCACCACGCGGCGCTGCAGGCGCTGCGCGAGCGCTACGGCATCGTGCACGAGGACCGCGTCGTGCTGCGCCCGGGCGACCCGGCCTGGCCGCCGCTGCGCGCGCGTTTCCTCGAGGAGCACACCCACACCGACCTGGAACTTCGCATCTTCGTCAACGGCCGCGGGTTGTTCCATGTGCGGCTGCCGGTCGGCGAACTGGCGGTGCTGTGCACGGCGGGCGACTGGATCGCGGTGCCGGCCGGTGTCGCCCACCGCTACGACGGCGGCCACAGCGCCGACTTCGAGGCGCTGCGTTTCTTCTCGCGCGCCCAGGGCTGGGAGGCCGCGCCCACCGGTGCCGGCGCGCCGACGCTGCCGCTGCTGGACGAGCTGCTGGCCGGCCGCGTGGCGGCGGCGGCAACGGCGGTCGCGGGGGGCCGATGAGCGCTGTGCTGGCCGAGGCCCGTGCCAGCCTGAACGGCGAGCCGCGCTATTGGGAGCCGGCGCTGGAGACGCAGTCGCGCGCCGACTGGGACGCGCTCAAGCTCGTGCGTCTGCGCCGGCACCTGCGGCACGCGGTCGACGGTTCGCCCTACTACCGCGCCGCCTTCGCCGCCGCCGGCGTCGGCCCGGACGATCTGCAGTCGCTGGCCGACCTGAGGCGCTTCCCGACGCTGGACAAACACACGCTGCGCGAGCGCCAGCTGGCCGTGCCGCCGCTGGGCGACATCACCGCGGTGCCCGAGCGCGACGTGGTCTACCTCTGCGCCTCCAGCGGCTCGACCGGCGTGCCGACGGCCTCGCCGTTCACCGCCGAAGACTTCGAGGACTGGATCAACTACGAGGCGCGCCAGTTCTGGTCGTCGGGCCTGCGCCCCAGCGACCGCTACGGCCACGCGCTCAACCTGTCGCTCTTCGTCGGCGGGCCCTGCGTGCTCGGCGCGCAGCGCCTGGGCGCCCTGAGCGTGCATGCCGGCACGCTGCCGTCGGAGCGGCTGCTGCAGATCGCGCAGCAGTTCCGGCTGACGGCGTTGTGGACGACGCCGTCCTACGCCTGGTACCTGGGCGAGACCGCGCTGAAGCAGGGCCTGGATCCGCGCCGCGACCTGGCGGTGCGGCGCATCTTCGTCGCCGGCGAGCCCGGTGGCTCGATCCCGCAGACGCGCGAGCGTATCGAGTCGCTGTGGGGCGCCAAGGTCTACGACTACTACGGCCTGTCCGACATCTTCGGCTCCTGCGCCGGCATGTGCGAGCAGCAGCACGGGCTGCACTGGGCCGAGGACCACATCCACTGGGAGGTGCTGGACGCCGCGGGCGAACCGGTGGCCGAAGGCGAACGGGGCGAACTGGTGCTGACGACGCTGACCAAGCGCGCGCGGCCGATGATCCGCTTCCGCACCGGCGACATCGTCTCGTTCACGACCGAGCCCTGCCGCTGCGGCCGCACCAGCGCGCGCCTGCTGGGCGTGCACGGGCGCCTGGACGACATGCTGATCATCAAGGGTGTCAACCTGTTCCCGAGCGACGTCGAGGCCGTGGTGCGGCGTTTCGGTGAGTTCAACGGCGAGTACCGCCTCGTCGTCGAGCGCGAACACCATCTCGACCGGCTGACGGTCGAGGTCGAGACCGCGGCCGGATTCATCGGCGACACGCTGGCGCTGGCCGATGGTTTCGCCCGCGCGCTCAAAGGCGCCAGCGGCGTATCGGCCGAGGTGCGGCTGCTCGCGCCCGAGACGCTGCCGCGTGCGACGCACAAGGCGCGGCGCGTGGACGACCGGCGCGAACACCTCTGGGCCTGAACGCGCCCAGGGGGCCCGCGAGCACGGGCGTGCGGGGCGGCGGGTGAGGGCGGTTAGAGTCCGAGCCTCGTTCGAACCCCTGCACATGACCGCTTCCCGTCCCGCCGAGTCCACCCGCCCGCTGCCCCATCTGCCCGAGCCGCGCCACCTCGCGCGCATTCCCCCGGGCGTTTCGCCGGAGGATTTCGAGCGCGTGCGCCGTGCCGCGCACCAGCTGCCGCAGGTCACCAAGCCGGCCGACTACCTGGAGCCGCACGCGCCGCGTTTCGAGGCGCACCTCGACGAACTCGGCCTGATCCTGCTGCAAAAGGCGGCGGGCACGCGGCCCAGCCGCTGGATCGAGCCGCGCCTGGTGCCTTTGGCGCTGGCGCAGCTCGAGGCCACCGGCACCGGCCCCGAGGTGCGCGCGCTGCTGAACGACCGTGCCGCGGCGCTGGAGACGCTGGGCCTGGTGCGCCATGCCGGCGCCTTCACGCGGCTGGTGCAGGACACGCTGCAGGTCGAGATCCCGGACGAGGACGCACCGTTCGTCGTCACGCTGCCGTTCCGGGTGGCGGTGGACGACGCGCCGGTCTGGGCCTTCTACCGCGACGCCGACCAGGAGCGCCTGCGCGCCGCGCTCGGCCCGGCGCCGCGCCATCCGCAGCGTGACGCGATCACCGCCCATCTGGCGCGGCTGGTGGCGCGCAGTGCGGCGCTGTCGACGCGCGAACTGGCCTCGCTGCTGCCGCGGCTGCAGGCCGAGTGCGCCCGGCCGCAGCGCGCCGAGGAGCTGATGGCCGCCTGCACCCGGGTGCAGGACCGCTGGGAATACCGCGTCACCGAGCTCGACACGCTGCAGGGGCTGACGAGCGAACTCGCGTTCCAGGGCTACCCCGACACCTTCCCGAAGGCGCGCACCCAGCAGCGCACCGTCAAGCTCTACGTCGGCCCGCCCAACAGCGGCAAGACGCACGCGGCCTTCGAGCGCCTGTGCCAGGCGCGCGACGGCGCCTACCTGGCGCCGCTGCGGCTGCTGGCGCTGGAAGGGCGCGACCGCATGGTCGGGCGCGGCGTCGCCTGCTCGCTGCTGACCGGCGAGGAGAACGTGCCGGCCGAGGGCGCGCGCTTCGTCTCGAGCACGATCGAGATGGTGTCGACCAACCAGCCGGTCGAGGTCGCCGTCGTCGACGAGGCGCAGATGATCTTCGACGGCTCGCGCGGCTGGGCCTGGACCCAGGCCATCGTCGCGGTGCCGGCGAGCGAGCTGATCATCATCTGCAGCGACTACGCGGTGCCGGCGATCGAGAACCTGCTGGGCGTCTGCGGCGAAAGCTGCACCGTGCGGCGCTTCGAGCGCAAGCAGCACGTCGAGCTGCTGCCGCGGCCGGTGGCGCTGGACGCGCTGCAGACCGGCGACGCCGTCGTCGCCTTCAGCCGCCGCGACGTGCTGACGCTGCGCGACGCGATCGCCGCCAACGGGCGCGCGGTCTCGGTGATCTACGGCGCGCTGCCGCCCGAAGTGCGGCGGCGCGAGGCCGAACGGTTCGCCAGCGGCGAGTCGCAGATCCTGGTCGCCACCGACGCCATCGGCATGGGGCTGAACCTGCCGATCCGGCGCGTGCTGTTTTCGACGCTGACCAAGTTCGACGGTGTCGGCGACCGCCTGCTCGACGAGTCCGAGGTGCACCAGATCGCCGGCCGCGCCGGGCGCTTCGGCATGCAGGAAGAAGGTTTCACCGGCGTGCTCGACCTGGCCGAGCCGACGGCGGCGCGCACGCTGAAGGAACTGCTGCTGCGCCAGCCCAAGGCGCCGCGCCACTTCAAGGCGCCGGTGGCCCCCAACGGCTGGCACGTGCGCACGATCTCCGAGCGCCTGCAGGCCAGCCGGCTGCGCGACGTGCTCGGTGTCTTCGTCGACCGCTTGAAGCTCGACGACGCCCACTTCGCCGTCGCCGAGCTCGACGCGATGCTGGCGCTGGCCGAGCAGCTGGACCACGCCGCCGGCGCGCTGCCGCTGGCGGGCCGGTTCATCTACGCGCAGGCGCCGGTGGACACGCGCAGCGAGGACGCGCTGCAGGAGTACCTGGACTGGGCGCGCAACCACGCCCGCGGTGGCCGCGCCGGGCGCCCGAGCTTCCTCGACAGCGTCGACGGCTGGAGCCGGCTCGACCGCATCGAGCAGGCCTTGCGCGCCTGCACGCTGTGGCTGTGGCTGGACCTGCGTTTCCCTGGCGTCTTCGGCCTCGTCGAGGAGGTGCAGGCCTTGCGTGCGCAGCTGAACGACGGCATCGAGCGCCAGCTGCAAGGCAAGCGGCCGCTGGCGCAGATGCGGCGTGCGCGCAAAGGTGGCGGCCCGCACCGATAAAGGGCTGGACGCCCCGTTTTGTCACATTGCGGGAAATTTGTCGTCGGTCAATCGATTCCGACAGATGAAAGCGTCCAATCCCCTACAGGATCGCGTCTTATCTCGATGCGTTCCGAACGGTGATCCACAGGGTCACCGGCAGCCTGAAGAGCAGCCGGAACGATCTCCGGCAGCCCGAATACCGGCACCGCGAACAGCCGCGAGCGACCCGCGTGACGGACCGGCAGGACCGGCCGCAGCACGCCACGCCGTTGGTTTTTGCGCGACGCCAACCGCGGCGGCACGGCCCGACCGTGACGCGCCCCAACCAGAACCCCCCATACCCGGCCCGATGAGATGCTGACGACAGCACTGGTGATCGTTTTCGTCGCCGCCTACGCGGCGATCGCATTGGAGCATCCGCTCAAGGTCAACAAGTCGGCGACCGCGCTGCTGGCCGCCGGCCTGCTGTGGACGCTGTACGCGACCGGCAGCGGCGACCCGCAGCGCATCGGCGGCGAGCTCGGCGAGTCGCTGATGGGCACGGCGCAGATCGTGTTCTTCCTGATGGGCGCGATGACCATCGTCGAGGTCGTCGACTCGCACAACGGCTTCGAGGTCATCACCTCGCGCATCCGCACCGCCCGGCTGTCCTCGCTGCTGTGGCTGGTGGGCGTGGTGACCTTCTTCCTCAGCGCCATCCTCGACAACCTGACGACGACGATCGTGATGGTGTCGCTGATGCGCAAGCTGCTCGCGCGGCGCGAGGACCGGCTGTTCTTCGCCGGCATCATCGTCATCGCCGCCAATGCCGGCGGCGCCTGGACGGCGATCGGCGACGTCACGACGACGATGCTGTGGATCGGCGGCCAGATCACGGCGCTGCAGATCATGAAGTCGGTGTTCCTGCCGGCAGTGGTCAGCCTGCTGGTGCCGCTGGCGGTGACGGCCCTGGTGCTGCGCGGCAAGCCGGTCGTCGCGCCGCCCGAAAGCCGCGACGAGGACACGGTGCCGACGACGGCCTTCGAGCGCAAGCTGATGTTCTTCCTCGGCCTGGGCATCCTGGTCGCCGTGCCGGCGTTCAAGACCGTGACGCACCTGCCGCCGTTCCTGGGCATCCTCTTCGGCCTGGGCATCCTCTGGCTCGTCGGTGACCTGATCCACCGCCACCAGGACGACGACTACAAGCTGCGTTTCACGCTCGCGCACGCGCTCAGCAAGATCGACATGAGTTCGATCATGTTCTTCGTCGGCATCCTGCTGAGCGTGGCGACGCTGGAGCACACCCATGTGCTGGCGGGTCTGGCCACCTGGCTGGATCACACGATCGGCCGGCAGGACCTGATCGTGATCGTCATCGGCCTGGTGAGCGCGGTGGTCGACAACGTGCCCCTGGTCGCGGCCTCGATGGGCATGTACAGCCTGACCGACTTCCCGCCCGACCACTTCCTCTGGGGCTTCATGGCGTATTGCGCCGGCACCGGCGGCTCGATCCTCGTGATCGGCTCGGCCGCTGGCGTCGCCGCGATGGGCATGGAGAAGATCGACTTCTTCTGGTACGTGCGCCGGATCAGCGGTCTGGCGCTGATCGGCTACTTCGCCGGTGCCGGCGTCTACCTGCTGCAGCACCACCTGGTCTGAGCGTGACGGCCGCGTCCGGCAGTCGCCGGCACCTGCGATCTGGGGGTCTTCACGGGTCCTCCATCCCGCCAGATGAACTGGTTTGTCGTTCGTCAATCCGGATCGGCGGGCGCGCGCGTCCAATTGCCTGCAGGGTCGCACTGCCATCGCGGCGCGATCCGGAACTCGGCGGTCAACATGGTCGCCGGCGTAGTGAAGTGGTCCGTCAGACCGATCTCTGGCTGCCCTGTGAACCGACGCTTCATCCCGCCGCCGACCGGCGACAGGAGTTGCCGACGCTTGCATGCGTAGCCCCGCCGCCCCGGCTCAAGGCCGGCCGTGGCCCGACTTTCGCACTGGCATCGGCCGCTCCGGCGGGCTGGGCGCCGCCATGGGGCGTCAGGTAGGACGGTCCGGGAGAGGGAATCGATGGAGCAGATGGGGATCTTCGGCATCGCAGGCGGCTTCATGGCGGCGCTCGGCGTCGTGCTGGCCGGCGTGCTCGCCTTCGCCAACCGGCGCCTGCTGGTGCAGGAGGATCCGCGCATCGACGCGGTCGAGGACCTGCTGCCCAAGTCCAACTGCGGCGCCTGCGGCCTGGCCGGCTGCCGCAACTTCGCCGAGAAGGTGGTCGCTGGCGACATCGTGCCGGCGCGCTGCACCGTCAGCAGCGCCGAGCAGGTGGGCTCGATCGCCAAGCTGCTGGGCGTCGGTGCCGGCGAGGTCGAAAAGCGCGTCGCGCGCCTGGCCTGCGCCGGCGGCAAACACGTCGCCCACATGCGCGCCCACTACGCCGGGCTCGAGACCTGCCGCGCCGCGACCGTGGTCAGCGGCGGCGGCAAGGAGTGCGCCTGGGGCTGCCTGGGCCTGGGCGACTGCGTCGCGGTCTGCAAACACGGCGCGATCACGCTCGACCTGCACGGCCTGCCGCTCGTCGACCCCGACAAGTGCACCGCCTGCAACGACTGCGTCGAGGTCTGCCCCAAGGGCCTGTTCTCGGTCGAACCCGAGGACCGGCGGCTGTGGATCGCCTGCCGCAACCGCGCCGAGGGCGACGTCGCCGAGGCCTCGTGCGAAGTCGCCTGCACCGCCTGCGGCCGCTGCGTCGCCGACGCGCCTGACGGCCTGATCACGCTGAAGAACAACCTGGTCGAGATCGACTACGCCGGCAACGACCAGGCTGAACGCCGCTTCACCGACCGCTGCCCGACCGGCGCCATCGTCTGGTTCGACGACCGCGGCCGCACGCTGCGCGGCCACGCCGCCAAGAAGATCCTGCGCCACGACGCGCTGCCCGTGCGCCTGTAGAGCCCGCCGCGCCGTCCCGCCCCGCTTTCGTACTTTTCCGCCCGAGGAACCCCAAATGCTGAAGAAGGTCATCGACTACCTGACCGGCGAGCATCGCCGCGACAGCGAGCCGCAAGCCGTCAAATACCCCGGCGTGCGCGACGCGGTCGACGGCAACACCGCGGTCATCATGGTCGAGCGCGAAGCCTCCGACGCCGCCGGCGCCTACCCGATCACGCCGTCGACGCAGATGGGCGAGTACTGGGCGCAGGAAGTCGCCGCCGGGCATCTGAACATCTCCGACCGGCCGCTGATCTTCGTCGAGCCCGAGAGCGAACACGCCGCCGCCGGCGTCACCGCCGGCATGTCGATGACCGGCCTGCGCGCGACCAACTTCTCCTCCGGCCAGGGCATCGCCTTCATGCACGAGTCGCTGTACGCGACCGTCGGCAAGCGCCTGCCCTACGTGCTGAACATGGGCTGCCGCGCGATCACCAAGGCGAGCCTGAACGTGCACGCCGGCCACGACGACTACCACTGCATCGACGACACCGGCTTCATCCAGGTGATGGCGCGCAGCGCCACCGAGGCCGCCGACCTGAACCTGATCGCGCGCAAGCTGGCCGAGCTGTCGCTGACGCCGGCCATCGTCGGCCAGGACGGTTTCCTGACGACCCACCTGATCGAGTCGGCGCGCATCCCCGAGCGTGAACTCGTGGCCGAGTTCCTGGGCCGCCCCGACGACCTGATCGACTCGCCGACGCCGGCGCAGGCCATGGTCTACGGCCCCAAGCGCCGCCGCGTGCCGGCGATCTGGGACGTCGACGTGCCGCTGCTGTCGGGCTCGGTGCAGAACCAGGACGCCTACATGCAGGCGGTGGCCGCGCAGCGGCCGTACTTCTTCGACGCCATCGAGGCGCTGGCCGAGCAGTGCATGAGCGAGTACGCCGAGCTCACCGGCCGCCGCTACGGCCGCGTCGCCGGCTGGAAGCTCGCCGACGCCGACTACGTCATCGTCGGCATGGGCAGCATGGTGGTGCAGGCCGAGGCCGTCGCCGACTTCCTGCGCGAGACGCGCAAGCTCAAGGTCGGGGTGCTGAACGTGACGATGTTCCGCCCGTTCCCGGGCGACCTCGTCGGCCAGGCGCTGCGCGGCAAGAAGGGCGTGGTCGTGCTCGAACGCACCGACCAGCCGCTGGCCGAGGACCTGCCGCTGGTGCGCGAAGTGCGTGCCTCGCTGTCCAAGGCGATGGAAAACGGCCTTGCCGGCAGCGACGCGCTGCCGCACAAGAACTACGCCTCGATCTCGCCGACCGAGATGCCGCGCCTGTACTCGGGCTGCTACGGCCTGGGTTCGCGCGACCTGCAGCCCGAAGGCCTGATCGGTGCCGTCGAGAACATGCTGCCGGGCGGCGCCAAGAAGCCGTTCTTCTACCTGTCGGTCGACGTCGAGCGCGAGCCGCTGAACCCGAAGGACGAGCTGCACCAGCAGGCGGTGAAGGCGGGTTACCCGAAGGCCGCCGACATCGTCGTGCGCGGCAGCGAGAACCCGAACCTGATGCCCAAGGGCGCGATCACGGTGCGCATGCACTCGATCGGCGGCTGGGGCGCGATGACCACCGGCAAGAACCTGGCGATGACGCTGTTCGAGCTGCTGGGCTACGAGATCAAGGCGAACCCGAAGTACGGCTCCGAGAAGAAGGGCCAGCCGACGACCTACTACCTGTCGGCCGCGCCCGAGACCATCCGCGTGAACTGCGAGTACGTCAGCGTCGACGTCGTGCTCTCGCCCGACCCGGCGGTGTTCGGCCACTCCAACCCGCTGGCCGGGCTGAAGAAGGGCGGCGTCTTCATCATCCAGAGCAACCTGGGCGACGCCACCTGGGCCGCGTTCCCGCGCTGGGCGCAGCAGCACATCGTCGACAACGGCATCCGCGTCTTCTACCTCGACGCCTTCCAGATCGCCCGCGAGGAAGCCGGCAGCGCCGACCTGCAGCTGCGCATGCAGGGCAACGCCTTCCAGGGCGCGTTCTTCGCCGCCTCGCCGGTGTGCGCCAACGCCGGTCTGAACGAGGACGAGCTGTTCCGCGCGATCGAGAAGCAGCTCGAAGCCAAGTTCGGCTCCAAGGGCGCGCGTGTCGTGCAGAACAACGTCACCGTGGTGCGCCGTGGTTTCGACGAGCTGCACGAGATCGTCGACAAGACGGTGGGCGCCGTCGCCGTGCGGCCGCGCACCGCGGCCGAGCTGCCGATCACGCTGATGCGCACGCCGACCGGCGACAAGTCGCTGCCGCCGGTGGCCGACATCCACCGCTTCTGGGAACAGACCGGCCACTTCTACGCCACCGGCAAGGGCAACGACAACCTGCTCGACCCCTTCATCGGCGCCTCGCTGGTGCCGGCGGCCAGCGGCATCTTCCGCGACATGACCGGCATCCGCTTCGAACATCCGGAGTGGGACGCCGACAAGTGCACCGCCTGCGGCAAGTGCGTCACCGTCTGCCCCGACAGCGCGATGCCGGGCCTGGTGAACAAGACCGAGGAGCTGTTCGCGACCGCGCTCAACCGCGTCGAATGCGGCGGCCAGCCCACGCGCTACCTGCGCCGTGCGGTGCGCAGCGCCGACAAGAAGCTGCGCGCGCTGATCGGCAAGGGTGACGGCGTCGCCGTGCGCCCGCTGGTCGACGAGGCCATCGCCGCCACCGTCGCCGAGGCGCCCGAGGAGGACCGCGAGAAGATGGCCGCCGAGTTCGAGCTGCTCAAGGGCCAGCTCGGCGACTTCAAGTTCTCGGCCACCAAGCCTTACTGGCAGGTGCGCGAGAAGAAGAACCCCGGCAGCGGCGGCCTGTTCTCGATCACCGTCAACCCGCTGACCTGCAAGGCCTGCGGCCTGTGCGTCAACGTCTGCAACGACGGCGCGCTGAAGATGGTCACGCAGACCGAAGAGTCGGTCGAGGCGCTGCGCCGCGACTGGAACTTCTGGCTCGACCTGCCGACGACGGCGCGCGAGTTCATCCGCGTGGAGAACATCGACGAGAAGAGCGGGGCGCTCGAGACCCTGCTGTTCGACAAGTCGGTCTACAACTCGATGAACTGCGGCGACGGCGCCTGCCTGGGCTGCGGCGAGAAGACCGCGATCCACCTGTTCACCTCGGCCGTCGCGGCGCTGATGCAGCACCGCGTCAAGGGTTTCGTCGCCAAGCTCGACGGCCTGATCTCGGGCCTGGAGCAGCACCTGCGCACGCGCCTGGCGGCCTCGGTCGACCTGTCGGACACCGGCGCCGTGCTGCGTGCGGTGCAGGCCAACGAAAGCAGCGACCTGACGCTGGCCAAGCTGGCCGACACGCTGGCCGCCGGCAAGCCCTCGCAGCCGCTGGACCCGGCCTGGGTCAAGCGCACCGCGCAGCTGCTGGAGAAGCTGAAGGACCTGCGCTGGCGCTACGTCGAAGGCCCGACCGGCCGCGGCCGCGCCAACATGGGCCTGGTCAACTCGACCGGCTGCACCTCGGTCTGGGGTTCGAGCTACCCCTACCACCCGTACCCCTTCCCCTGGACCTCGCACCTGTTCCAGGACTCGCCGTCGGTCGCGATGGGCCTGTTCGAGGGCCACATGGCGAAGATGGCCGAAGGCTTCAAGGCCGTGCGCATGGCCGAGATGGAACTCGGCGGCAAGTACGTCGAGGAGCGCGACGCCAACTTCTTCAAGCGCTTCAACTGGGAACAGTTCAGCGACGAGGAATGGAAGCTGTGCCCGCCGGTCGTCAGCCTGGGCGGTGACGGCGCGATGTACGACATCGGCTTCCAGAACCTGTCGCGCCTGCTGATGTCGGGCAAGCCGGTGAAGGTGCTGGTCGTCGACACCCAGGTCTATTCGAACACCGGCGGCCAGGCCTGCACCTCGGGCTTCATCGGCCAGGTGTCGGACATGGCGCCCTACGGCAGCGCCTGGCACGGCAAGGTCGAGCCGCGCAAGGAGATCAGCCTGATCGGCATGGCGCACCGCACCGCCTTCGTCATGCAGGGCACGATCGCGCACGCGACCAAGCTGCTCGACGGTTTCATCGACGGCCTGAACTCGCGTCGCCCGGCGCTGTTCAACGTCTACGCCGTCTGCCCGCCGGAACACGGCGTCGGCGACGACAAGAGCGTCGACCAGAGCAAGCTCGCGGTCGAGAGCCGCGCCTACCCGCTGTTCCGCTACGACCCGGACGCCGGCGAGACCTTCGCCCAGTGCGTCAGCCTGGCCGGCAACCCGGCGATGACCGCCGACTGGCCGAGCTACAAGCTGAAGTACCTGGACGAGACCGGCACCGAAAAGCGCATGGACCTGCCGGTGACGTTTGCCGACTTCGCCGCCACCGAGGCGCGTTTCGCCAAGCACTTCCGCAAGGCGCCGCCGGAGACCTGGAACGACGCGATGATCCCGCTGGCCGAGCTGATCGCGCTGCCGGCCGACCAGCGCGGCGGGCGTTTCCCCTACATCTGGGCCGTCGACACCAAGAAGCGCCTGATGCGCCTGCTGGTGGCGCAGGAACTGGTGCGCGCGAGCGAGGAGCGGCTGCAGTACTGGCACCAGCTGCGCGATCTGGTGACGCGCGAGAAGCCGGTCGACATGGCCGCGCTGACCGAGCGGGTGCGCGGCGAGCTGATGCAGAAGCTGACGGCGGCACTCGGCGCCCCGGCGGCGGCAGCGGCTCCGGCCGCGGCGGCGCCGGCACCGGTGGCACCTGTGGCACCTGTGGCACCTGTGGCACCAGCAGCGGTGGTCGCGGCAGCGCCGGTCAAGCCGGCGGCCGAGCCCACTCCCAAGGCGGCCGAACCCGCGCCCAAGGCGATCGATCCGGCTCCCAAGGCGGCGCAAGCCGCGCCGAAGGCGGCCGAGGCGGCGGCGCCGGCCACCGCCCACGACCCGGTCTGGGTCGAGAGCCCCGAGTGTTCGGCCTGCGACGAGTGCATCACGCTGGCCCCGGGTGTCTTCGCCTACGACGGGCGGCGGCGTGCGGTCGTCATCAACCCCAAGGGCGCGAGCTACTCCGACATCGTCAAGGCGGCCGAGAAGTGCACTGCCGGCTGCCTGCACCCCGGGACGCCGTGGAACCCGGCCGAGCCGAACCTGGACGCGCTGAAGAAGCGCGCCGCCAAGTTCAACTGATGCGGCAACGGCGCGGCACCACCCGATGAAGCTGCTGAACTTCCTGCGCGGCGAGACCTTCGCGCGCGGCATCCACCCGCCGGAGCACAAGTACACGGCGGCGACGCCGATCCGGCGCCTGCCCTGGGCCGACGAGCTCGTCGTGCCGCTGGCCCAGCACATCGGCAAGCCGGCGCAGGCCCTGGTGCGTGTCGGCCAGGAGGTCGTGCGCGGCGAGCCGATCGCCAAGGCCGACGGCTGGCTGTCGGTGCCGCATCACGCGCCGGCCACCGGCGTCGTGCGCGCGATCGAACTGCGGCCCAGCGCGCGCGGGCCGTGGACGCCGTCCATCGTCATCCGCCCGCACGCCGCGGCGACGCAGCAGGACTTGTGGGGCATGGCGCGCGACGTCGACACGATGAGCGCCGACGACATCCTGCAGGCGGTGTGGGACGCCGGCCTGGTCGGCCTGGGCGGCGCCGCGTTCCCGACGCACGCCAAGCTCAAGGTGCCGGCCAAGGCCCAGGTGCACACGCTGGTGATCAACGGCTGCGAGTGCGAGCCATACCTCACCTGCGACCACCGCACGATGCTGGAGGAGGCGCCGGCGCTGGTGCGCGGCATCGCGCTGGCGATGCGCGCCACCGGCGCGGTGCGCTGCATCGTCGGCATCGAGGACAACAAACCCGACGCGGTGGCCGCGGTGCGCGCCGCGATCGAGGCCTCCGGGCTCGAGAACGTCTTCGCCGAGGCGGTGCCGACCAAGTACCCGCAGGGCTCGGAAAAGATGCTGATCATGTCGCTGTTCGGGGTCGAGATCCCGTCCGGGCAGCTGCCGGTTTCACTGGGCATGGTGATGAACAACGTCGGCACGATGGCCGCGATCGGCAAGCTGCTGCCGGCCGGCCAGGGGCTGACCGAACGCGTCGTCACGATCGCCGGCCCCGGCGTCGTGCGTCCGGGCGACTACCGCGTGCCGCTGGGCACGCCGATCTCCTTCGTGCTCGACTTCGCCGGTGCGCCGCGCGACGCCACCAGCGCCTGCCAGCTGGTGCTGGGCGGGCCGATGATGGGCCAGTCGGTCGCGGCGCTGGACACACCGGTGACCAAGGGCGTCTCGGGCGTGCTCGTCTTCCGGCGCGAGGACATGGCCGACCGCGACGACCGCCGCACCTACCCGTGCATCAAGTGCGGCCAGTGCGTCGAGAGCTGCCCGATGGGGCTCAATCCTTCGGCGCTGGGCATGTTGGCGACCAAGCGCCAGTACGACGAGATGGGTGCGCACTACCACCTGGGCGAGTGTTTCGAGTGCGGCTGCTGCACCTACGTCTGCCCGTCCAACATCCCGCTCGTGCAGCAGTTCCGCGTCGCCAAGCAGGTGCTGCGCGAACGCGCCGCCGCCGCCCCCGCCGCACCCGCGGCCACCCGTTCCTGAGGCCCCGGCGATGAGCACCACGATCGAGATCCGCAGCGCGCCGCACATCAAGGCGCCGCGCAGCGTCGAGCAGATCATGCGCAACGTCGTCGGCTCGCTGCTGCCGGTGTGCGCCTTCTTCGTCTACCAGTTCGGCGTTTCGGCGCTGGCCTCGCTGGTCGTCGTCACCGCCGCCTGCCTGGCGACCGAACGGTTCTTCGTCAAGACCGGCACCCAGTCGGGCACGCTCGCCGACTGGTCGGCCGTGATCACCGGCATCCTGCTGGCGCTGTCGCTGCCGCCGGCCTTCCCGCTGTGGATGGGGGCGGTCGCCGGCATCGTCGCGATCGCGCTCGGCAAGGCGCTGTTCGGCGGCATCGGCTTCAACGTCTTCAACCCGGCGCTGGTCGGCCGCGCCTTCGTGCAGGCGGCGTTCCCGGTGGCGATCGCGACCTACACGCCGTCCTTCCTGCCGGATCGGTTCTGGACCTTCGTGCCGGCCACGCTCGCCTGGCCGCTGATGATGCCGGCCGACACCGCCTCCTGGCTGCAGAGCCTGCACCTGGACGGCGTCACCGGCGCCACGCCGCTGGCGAAGTGGAAGTTCGAAGGTGTCACCGCCGACCCGCTGCAGCTGCTGTCCTCGCTGTCCGGGCACATGGCGGTGGGGCCGTCGCCGCTGCTGATCCTGCTCTGCGGCGCCTACCTGGCGGTGCGGCGTTTCCTCGACTGGCGCATTCCGGCGGCCATCCTCGGCAGCGCCGGGCTGACCGCGTTCGCGCTCTACACCTGGAACCCGCAGCACTTCCCGGACCCGTTCTTCATGCTGTTCTCGGGCGGGCTGATGCTGGGCGCGGTCTACATGGCCACCGACATGGCGACCTCGCCGGTAACGCCGCGCGGCATGTGGGTCTACGGCGGCCTGATCGGCGTGCTGACGGTGGTCATCCGCTACTACGGCGGCCTGCCCGAAGGCGTGATGTACGCGATCCTGATCGGCAACGCCGCGTCGCCGCTGATCGAACGTTTCACCCAGCCGCGGCCCTTCGGCAAGAGCGGCCTGCTGCGCCCGCGCCGCGGCGCCAGCTACGCGCTGCACCCCGAGTACATCTCGCGCGAAGAGGCGGGCGCGGTGACGCCGAAGAAGCACATGCCGACGAACAAGCCCCGCCAATGAACGCGCCCCAGTCCCCCGCGGCCCTGCCGCCGCCAGCGCCCACGCCCACGCGGGCGATGCTCGTGACGCTGGGCCTTGTCGCCGCGATCTGCGGCCTGCTGATCGTCACCGCCTACGAAGGCAGCCTGTCGGCGGTGAAGGAGAACCGCCGCATCGCGCTCGAGCGCGCCGTCACCAAGGTGCTGCCGGGGGCGCAGAAGACGGTGTCCTGGCTCGCGCTGCCCGACGGCCAGGTCGTCGCCGGCAACGCCGACGGCGCCCCCGCCGGCGCCTTGCCCTTCCAGGCCGCCTACGACGCCCAGGGCGCGCTGATGGGCATCGCCGCCGAAGGCGCGGCCAAGGGTTACGCCGACACCGTGCGCGTGATGTTCGGCTACAAGCCGCAGTGCCAGTGCATCGTCGGCATCGCCGTCGTCAGCATGCGCGAGACGCCGGGCATCGGCGACAAGATCCTCGTCGACGCCGGCTTCCTGAAGAACTTCGAGGCGCTGGATGTCCGGCTCGGCGCCGACATGAAGGCGCTGGCCAACGCCGTGAAGACCGTCAAGCACGGCAGCAAGACCGAAGCCTGGCAGATCGACGCGATCTCCGGCGCCACCGTCACCTCGCGCGCCGTCGGCCGCGGCATCGACGCCGCCGCGCAGGCGCTGCTGCCGCGCCTGGTCCCGAAGCTCGAACAGATCGGAAAAGCCTCATGAGTTCACACCACGCCCACGGCGGCGACGGCTCGTCCGCCGGCCTGAACGGCGCCTGGGAGCAGCTGACCGAAGGCCTGTGGCGCCAGAACCCGACCTTCGTGATGATGCTGGGCATGTGCCCGACGCTGGCGGTCACGGTGTCGGCGGTCAACGCGCTGTCGATGGGCGTCGCCACCGCGCTGGTGCTGATCGCGTCTTGCGCGCTGGTCTCGCTGCTGCGCCGCATCGTGCCCAAGGAAGTGCGCATCGCGACCTACATCGTCATCATCGCCACATTCGTCACGGTGATCGACTACGCGATCCAGGCGGTGAGCCTGAAGCTCTACGACGCGCTCGGCGCCTTCATCCAGCTCATCGTCGTCAACTGCATCATCCTCGGCCGTGCCGAGGCGCACGCGTCGAAGAATCCGCCGATCCCGGCGATGCTCAACGCCGCCGGCATGGGCGCGGGCTTCACGATCGGCCTGCTGTCGCTGGGCGTGGTGCGCGAGATCCTGGGCGCCGGCACGCTGTTCGGCATCTCGCTGTTCGGCCCGCACTTCCAGCCCTGGGTCGTGATGGTGCTGCCGCCCGGTGGCTTCTTCGTGCTCGGCAGCTGGCTGCTGGTCTTCGCCTGGTGGGAAAAGCGCAAGCGCCGCCTGGCCGCCGGCGCCAGCACCACCGCCGTCCCGTCGCGAGGCTGACATGGCACACGACACCGTCTTCCAGATCTTCGTCGGCTCGGTCCTCGCGAACAACTTCGTGCTCGCGATGTTCCTCGGCCTGTGCCCCTTCCTGGGCGTCTCGGGCAAGCTCGACACCGCGCTGCCGATGGGCGTGGCGACCACCTTCGTGATGGCCGTGGCCTCGCTGTTCGCCTTCGGCCTGAACTGGCTGCTGGGCCTGCTCGGCCTGGAGTTCCTGCGCCTGATCTCCTACATCGTCGTCATCGCCTCGGCGGTGCAGCTGGTCGAGATGGTGCTGAAGAAGCACAGCCCGACGCTGTTCCGCGCGCTCGGCATCTACCTGCCGCTGATCACGACCAACTGCGCCGTGCTCGGCGTCGCGCTGATCCAGACCGCACGCGAGTACAGCCTGTGGCAGTCGCTGGCCTTTGCCGTCGGCGGTGGCGCCGGCTTCACGCTCGCGCTGGTGCTGATGGCCGGGCTGCGTGAACGCCTGCAGCTCGTCGAAGTGCCCGAGATCGCACGCGGCTCGGCGCTGACGCTGATGCTCGCCGGCGTGCTGTCGCTGGCCTTCATGGGCTTCGCCGGTCTAGGCGGCTGAGGATGCTGAACTACCTCGTCGCCTTCGGCGCGATCGCGGCCCTGCTCGTCGGCTGGGTCGCGGTGCAGCGCGTCACGCGCGGCTACGCCGAGCGCCACCCCGAGACCGGGCCTTATCGCGAGGTCGGCTGTGCTGGCGGCTGTGGCCATTGCGGCCAGCCCTGCGAGCAGCCGGCCGAAGCCCGCGTCACGCCGCCACGCCCGCTTTGAACTCCCCGAGCACCGACATGAGCCTGACTGCAGTACCCGTTGCCGTCCAGATGAGCGCCACGCTCGTCTCCAGCGCGCGCATCACGCCGGCCGAATCGGCCGAGGACCTGCGCCACCTCGTCTTCGAGACCGACGACCCCGCCTTCGACACCCGCATCGGCCAGTGCCTGCGTGTGCGCGTGCCGGGGCGTTACGGCCAGGCCTGGCACGAGCGCCTGTACTCGCTCGCCGGCCTGGACACGAGCGACCCGCAGCGCACGGTGTTCGAACTGCTGGTGCGGCGCTGCCACGAGATCGACGACTTCAACGGCGAGCGCCACCCGGGCCCGGCGTCCAACTTCCTGTGCGACCTGGCGCCGGGCGGGCGCATCGAGTTCAG
The DNA here is from genome assembly GCF_016583785.1 of Rubrivivax gelatinosus. Taxonomy (GTDB): domain Bacteria; phylum Pseudomonadota; class Gammaproteobacteria; order Burkholderiales; family Burkholderiaceae_C; genus Rubrivivax; species Rubrivivax gelatinosus_B. The sequence goes on from NZ_NRRU01000057.1 coordinate 22,799, forward strand.
CGGCCCGGTCGGGCACCCGTTCCCGGTGCCGGCCGACCGCCATTCGCCGATGCTGATGATCGGCATGGGCACCGGCATCGCGCCGTTCCGCGGCCTGGCGCAGCGCATCTACGAGACGCTGGGCGGCTGGGACGCCCCGGTGCGCCTGTTCTACGGCGCACGCTCGGGGCTGGAGATGCTCTACATGAACGAGCAGAACGCCGACCTCGCGCTCTACTACGACGAGGCCAGCTTCAAGGCCTTCCAGGCGGTGAGCCCGCGGCCGCAGATGAGCGCGTTTTCGGCGCTGGGGCGCACGGTCGAGGAACACGCGAACGAACTGCGCGGCCTGATCGAGGACCCGCGCACCCACCTCTACCTCGCCGGCCCCGAGGCGCTGAAGGAAAGCACCGAGGTCGCGCTGGCGCGCATCACCGGGGCCCCCGGGCGCTGGGCGGTGCTGCGCCAGGCCTTTGTCGCCGGCGGCCGCTGGCACGAAGCCCTGTACTGACGCGGCCAGGAACGAAGGAAACACGATGCAGATGAAGCGACGCACCCTGATCTCCGCGACGCTGGGCCTGGGCGCCCTCGGCGGCCTGGCCTGGCTGGGCCGCGAAGCCGGCACGCCCGCGGCCGTGGCGATGCTGCCGCGCCACGAAGGCAGGGCCAAGGCCTTCGGCACCACGGTCGTGCTGACCGTGCTGCACCCCGACGAGAAGACCGCGCGCAGCGCGATCGCCGACGCGCTCGCCGAGGTCCGCGCCGTCGATGCGCTGATGAGCCTGCACCAGGACGGCAGCCAGCTCGTGCGCCTGAACCGCGACGGCGTGCTCGACGCGCCCGATGCACGCGTCGTCGCCGTGCTGCAGTCCGGCCAGGACCTGGCACGCCTGACCGGCGGCGCCTTCGACCTGACGGTGCAGCCGCTGTGGAACGCCTTCGAAGGTGCGCACGAACAGGGCCGGCTGCCCGACGCCGCGACCATCGTCGCGGCACGCGCACGTGTCGGCTGGCAGCGGCTGCAGGTCACGCCCGAGCGTGTGACCCTGGCCCAGGGCATGGGCGTCACCGCCAACGGCCTGGCCCAGGGTTATGCCGCCGACCTGGCCAGCGCCGCGCTGCGCCGGCACGGCATCGAACACGCGCTGCTGGACACCGGCGAGTTCGCCACCATAGGCGCCAAGGAAGAGGGCCGGCCCTGGCTGCTGGGCGTGCGCGACCCGCGCGACGCCGAGGCCGTGGCCGCGCGCATCGTGATGGACGGCCGCGCGCTGTCGACCTCGGGCGACTACGAGACCGTCTTCAGCGCCGACTTCCGCCACCACCACATCTTCGACCCGGCCGTCGGCGACTCGCCGACACAACTGGCCAGCGTCACGGTGCTGGCGCCCACGGGGCTGCAGGCCGACGGCCTGTCGACCGCGTTCATGGTGCTGGGCGCCGAACGGTCGCTGGCGCTGGCCGAACGCCTGGACGGCGTGGACGCGCTGCTGATCGGCAAGGACGGGCAGCGCTGGGCGAGCAAGGGTTTCCCGACGGCGGCCTGAGGCGGCTTTCGCCCGAAGACGACGCCCGGCCCCGGCCGGGCGTCTTCGTTTCACCAGCTGCGCACGCGCCCGGTGTCGACGTGAACGAAACGTTCGGCTTCGTAATAGCCGACGCCGCCAGCTTTCAGCGCCAGCGCCGCGTCGCGCAACTCCTTCAGCGGCACGCCGGGCAGGCGCACGTCGATCGCGCGGCCTTCCATGTGCAGGCTGTGGCGCGCGACACCGCCGCCGCGGGTGCCGCGCAGCCGGTCGTTGGTCTCGGGGCAGCGGTAGCCCGAGATCACCTCGTAGGCGGCGCTCTCGGTGCCGAGCAGGCTGCGCACGCGGTGCAGCAGCTCGAAGAGTTGCGGGTCGATGACACCGACGCTGCCGGTGTAGTGGTCGCGCAGGAACTGGTTGAGCGTGCCCAGCGCCGCCGGCACGAACTGCGTGTCGACGGCATAGACCAGATCCAGCGCCTCGCCGGTGTGCGTGTGGTGCAGCGCCAGCGCACGCGGCCCCGGCAGCGCGGCCAGCGCCGGGCGCGTGGCTGCGGCCACCGGCAGCACGCCGACGGCGAGCCTGGCGCCGTGGCGCAGGAAATGGCGGCGATCGGCAGAACGCATCGCTATCCCTTTCTTCAGTCGGGGCGCGACACGGCCGCTGCGCGCTGGCGCAGCGCGGCTTCGAGCCGCGGGTCCTGACGGTAGACATCGTCGAAGAAAAACACGCGGCCGTCCTTGACGAGGGCGGTGCCGTAGGCGATGAGCACACGCACCGGCTCGGCCAGGCGCAGCGTCTTGGACTCGCCGGCGGCCATGGCCTCGCGGATGCGGGCCTCGGGCCAGTCGGGCGTGTCCTGCAGCACGAACAGCGCCAGCGCCAGCGGGTCTTCCAGGCGCACGCAGCCGTGGCTGAAGTCGCGCCGGTCGCGCGCGAACAGCCCGGTCGACGGCGTGTGGTGCAGGTAGATCTGCTCGGCGTTCGGGAACACGAACTTGATGTCGCCGAGCGCGTTGCGTGGCCCCGGTTTCTGGCGGATGCGCCAGCGCCCGGCGGCGAGTTCGTCCAGCGCCTGCGCCGAGACGCTGCCGTGCACGCTGCCGTCGCCGGCGACGAACTCGAAACCTTCGCGCGCCAGATAGCCCGGGTCGCGGCGCAGCTTGGGCAGGGTCTCGCTGCGCACGATCGACGGCGGCACGTTCCAGTAGGGGCTGAACTCGATCGCACGCAGCTCGGCGTCGATCAGCGGCGTGCGTTTGTCCAGCGCCTGGCCGACGACGACACGCATGCGCCGGCTGATGACGATGCGGCCGTCCTGCACCTCGTAGGCGCGCAGCACGAACTCGGGGATGTTGACGACGATCATGCGCCGCGATTCGAGCAGCGGCGTCCAGCGCAGCCGCTCCAGCGCCAGCGCGAGCTGGGCCGCACGCGCTGCCGGCTTGATCTCCAGGCGCGCGAAGGTGGCGGCGCCGATGACACCGTCGGGCGTGACGCCGTGGCGCTCCTGGAAGCGGCGCACGCCGCCCAGCAGCGGCTCGGTGTAGACCGGCGGCACGGGGCTAGCGGCCGGCAGGTCGCCGAGCGCCATCAGCCGCTGGTTGAGCGCGGCCAGCCCGCTCCAGGCGGCACCGGCCTCGAGCTTGCGCGTCTTGCCTGACAGCGGCAGCGGCGGCAGCGGCGCCGCCCAGGCCGGGTCGTGTTCGTGCGCGCGGTAGCCCTGCAGGGCCTGGCGCAGCTCGGCGTATTGCGGCAGCGCCGGTTCGGCCAGACGTACCGCCGCGCCCAGCGAGCCGGCGGCGATGCCGGCGTCCAGCGCCGCGCGGGCGTCGAAGGGCGTGCGCGCCGGCAGCGCCATCGTCGGGTAGAGCGTGCGCGGGTCGATGCGGCCCTGGTTCAGGTCCATCAGCAGGCGGCGCAAGGCGGCGTCGAGCGCGGCTTCGAGCCGGCCGGCGGCCGTGGCGTCCAGCGCCGGGCCGTGCGCGGCAGCGGCCACTTCCTGGCCCAGCATCGTCGCGCGGTAATCCTCGGCGACGAGCCCGAGTTCGGGCGCCGATGCCAGCAGCGTCACGGCCTGCTGGGCCAGCGGGCCGGGGCGGCCGCCGTCCAGCCAGGGGGAAGCCTGGGCGCCGGCTGCCAGCAGGCAGCCGGCGAGGGCGCAAAGGCGCCGCAGCGCCGGCAGATCGAATACAGGATGCACGGTGCCATTGTCCGCCTTGTGCCGCGCCAGCGCGTCCGGATGCCGGAGCCGCCGCCCCCGGCGTCACCATGGCGACGCCCGGCCCCGGCAGGCGCCCGCAGAATCGCCGGCAGCCGCCCCGCGCGGCCCTCAACCGGGAGCCCGACCATGGCCGAAGCCTTCATCGTCGCCGCCTTGCGCAGCGCCTGCGGCCGCCGCAACGGCAGGCTCGCCGGCTGGCATCCGGTCGACCTGGCGGCCGAGATCATCGATGCGCTGGTCGAGCGCTGCGAGATCGACCCGGCGGCGGTCGACGACGTCATCCTCGGCTGCGTCGGCCAGGCCGGCGAGCAGGCGGCCAACGTCGCACGCAACGCGGTGCTGGCCTCGCGCCTGCCCGAGTCGGTGCCCGGCACCAGCGTCGACCGCCAGTGCGGCTCGTCGCAGCAGGCCCTGCATTTCGCCGCGCAGGCGGTGATGTCGGGGGTGATGGACTGCGTCATCGCCGGCGGTGTCGAGAGCATGTCGCGCGTGCCGATGGGGCTGCCGATGGAACTGCCGCGCCAGGCCGGCCTCGGCCACTACGTCAGCCCGCGCCTCGCCGCGCGTTACCCCGGCGTCGAGTTCAGCCAGTTCGCCGGCGCCGAGATGCTGGCGGCGAAGTACCGGCTGACGAAGGACCAGCTCGACGCCTACGCGCTCGAAAGCCACCGCCGCGCCGCGGCGGCGACACGCTCCGGTGCCTTCGCCGCCGAGATCCTGCCGCTGGCGGTGCGCCGCGCCGACGGCTCGTCCGAGCCCGAGCCGCACGCGATCGACGAAGGCATCCGCTTCGACGCCACGCCCGAAGGTTTCGCCGGCGTGCGCCTGCTGCGCGAAGGCGGCACCGTGACGGCGGCCAACGCCAGCCAGATCGCCGACGGCGCCAGCGGCGTGCTCGTCGTCAACGAGCGCGGGCTGCGGCGCCTGGGCCTGGCGCCGCTGGCACGCATCCATTCGATGAACGTCTTCGGCCACGACCCGGTGGTGATGCTGGAGGCGCCGATCCCGGCCACCGCGGCGGCGCTGCACAAGGCCGGTCTCGCACTCGACGACGTGGACTGCTTCGAGGTCAACGAAGCCTTCGCCTCGGTCGCGCTGGCCTGGCTGCAGGCCACCGGCGCCGACCCGGCGCGGCTCAACGTCAACGGCGGCGCGATCGCGCTCGGGCACCCGCTGGGCGCTTCCGGCACCAAGCTGATGACGACGCTGGTGCACACGCTGCGGCGCCGCGGCGGCCGGTTCGGGCTGCAGGCGATGTGCGAAGGCGGCGGCATGGCCAACGTCACGATCGTGGAGCGGCTGTGAGCCCTCAGGACTTGTCCGGGGCTCATTCCCGCTTGGCGGGATCGGCCGACAGGCCGGAGGGTGCCCCAGTGAGCGGGCCGCTCGCCGGGCTGCGGGTCATCGAGTTCGCCGGCCTGGGCCCGGCGCCGTTCGCCGCGATGCTGCTGGCAGACCTGGGCGCCGACGTGTTGCGCATCACGCGCCCGGAGGTCGAGCCCGATGCGCGGGACGTCACGACCCGCAGCCGGCGCGCACTGGCGCTGGACCTGCGCGAGCCCGAGGCCAGTGCCGCGGCGCTGGCGCTGGCGGCGCGGGCCGACCTGCTGATCGAAGGTTTCCGCCCTGGCGTCATGGAGCGCCTGGGGCTGGGCCCGGCGGTCGTGCACTCGCAGCAGCCGGCGCTGGTCTACGGCCGCATGACCGGCTGGGGCCAGGACGGCCCGCTGGCGCAGGCCGCCGGCCACGACATCGACTACATCGCGATCAGCGGTGCACTCGCCGCGATCGGCGTGCCCGGCCGGCCACCGGTGCCGCCGGCCAACTACCTGGGCGACTTCGGCGGCGGCGCGATGCTGCTCGTCGTCGGCCTGCTGGCGGCGCTGCACGAGGCCCGCACGTCGGGCCGCGGCCAGGTCGTCGACGCCGCGATGTGCGACGGCGCCGGGCTGCTGTCGGCCTTCATGGTCGGCTGGAAGGCGCAGGGGCTGTGGTCGCGGCCGCGTGGCGAGAACCTGCTCGACGGCGGCGCGCACTTCTACGCCTGCTACGAATGTGCCGACGGCAAACACGTCGCCGTCGGTGCCATCGAGCCGCAGTTCTACGCCGAGCTGCGCCGCCGCATCGGCCTGCAGGCCCCGGCCTTCGACGCCCAGCTCGACGCCGGGCGCTGGCCCGAGCTGAAGGACAGGCTCGCCGCGGTCTTCCGCACCCGCACACGCGCCGAGTGGTGTGCGCTGCTCGAAGGCAGCGACGCCTGTTTCGCCCCGGTGCTGGACTGGGACGAAGCGCCGACGCACCCGCACAACGCTGCACGTGGCAACTGGCTGGCGGCAGGCGGCGTGATGCAGCCGGCGCCGGCACCGCGTTTTTCGCGCACGCCGCCGCGCCGGCCCGAGCCGCCGAGCGCGACCACGCTCGCCGACGCGCTCGCCGCCTGGCGCTGAGAACCGATCACAACCGAGAGAGACGATGGACTTCGAATACAGCCCCGAGAACCTGGAGATGCAGCGCACGCTGCGCCGCTTCCTCGACGAGGAGGTGCTGCCGCGCAACCGCGAGTGGAACCACATCGCCGACGCCGGCGGCTACCCGACCGAGGTCGTCGAGCCGCTGAAGGCGAGGGCGCGTGAACTCGGGCTGTGGAACCTGTTCCTGCCCGGGCTCAAGGCCGACGAGCCCGGCACCGCGCTCAGCAACCTCGATTACGCGCCGCTGGCCGAGCTGATGGGCCGCATCGGCTGGTCGCCCGAGGTCTTCAACTGCAACGCGCCCGACACCGGCAACATGGAGCTGCTGCACCTGTTCGCCACCGACGAGCAACACGAACGCTGGCTCAAGCCGCTGCTGGCCGGCGAGATCCGCTCGTGTTTTTCGATGACCGAACCCGACGTCGCCAGCTCCGACGCGACCAACATCGAGACCACGATCCGCCGCGACGGCGGCGACTACGTGATCAACGGCCGCAAGTGGTTCTCCACCGGCGCCGCGCACCCGAACTGCCGCTTCGCGATCGTGATGGGCGTCAGCGACGAACGCCCGGACGCCGACCGCCACCACCGCCACTCGATGGTCATCGTGCCGCTGGACACACCGGGCGTGAAGGTGGTGCGCAACGTCGCGGTGCTGTCGCATCTGGCGCCCGACGGCCACTGCGAGATCGTCTACCGCGACGTGCGCGTGCCGGTCGCCAACCTGCTGGGCGAAGAAGGCCGCGGCTTCGCGCTCGCCCAGGCGCGCCTGGGCCCGGGGCGGGTGCACCACTGCATGCGCACCATCGGCCAGTGCGAGCTGGCGATCGAAATGATGTGCGAGCGGGCGCTCGAGCGCCGCGCCTTCGGCCGCCACCTCTCGGACTTCGCCAACGTGCAGGACTGGATCGCCTATTCACGTGTCGAGGTCGACCAGGCGCGGCTGCTGGTGCTGCGCGCCGCGGCCAAGATGGACCGCCACGGCAACCAGGCGGCGCGCATCGACGTCTCGGCGATCAAGCTCGTCGCCGCGCAGCTGCACCAGCGCGTGCTGGACCGCGCGATCCAGGTCTTCGGCGCGATGGGGCTGACACCCGACACGCCGCTGGCGCAGATGTTCACCTGGGGCCGCGCGATGCGTTTCTTCGACGGCCCGGACGAGGTGCACTGCCGCGTCATCGCCCGCGACGAGCTGGCGCGGGCGAAATCGAACCTGGGTTCGACGGCGGCGTATTACCTGATCGACTGAGCCGCCTGAAACCCCCGATGCGGCGCGCCGCCTCGCCCGGTAGGCTGGCGGCCGTTCAAGCGCAACCGGAGCCCGGATGATTCTCGACGACGACCACCGCGCGGTGCAGGACGCGGTGCGCGCCTACGTGCAGGACCGCATCGCGCCGCACGCGGCCGAGTGGGACCGCACGCACGCCTTCCCGCGCGAAGCGCTGGCCGGACTGGCCGAACTGGGCTGTTACGGCGTCGCCGTGCCGGCCGAACTGGACGGCGCCGGGCTGGACTATCTGGCGCTGGCCGTGATCCTGGAAGAGATCGCCGCCGGCTGCGGCGCCACCAGCACCATCGTCAGCGTCAACAACTGCCCCGTCTGCAGCATCCTGTTGTCCTGGGGCAGCGCCGAGCAGCAGCAGCAGTGGCTGCGCCCGCTGGCGCGCGGCGAGATGCTCGGCGCCTTCTGCCTGACCGAGCCGCACGTCGGCTCCGAGGCCTCGGGGCTGCGCACGACGGCCCGGCGCGACGGCGACGACTACGTGCTCGACGGCGTCAAGCAGTTCATCACCAGCGGCCAGAACGGCGACGTCGCGATCGTCGTCGCCGTCACCGACAAGGCGGCCGGCAAGAAGGGCATGAGCGCCTTCATCGTGCCGACCTCGACGCCGGGCTACACCGTCGCGCGGCTCGAAGACAAGATGGGCCAGCACGCCAGCGACACCGCGCAGATCGTCTTCGAAGGCTGCCGCGTGCCGGCGGCCAACCGCATCGCGGCCGAAGGCGAAGGGCTGAAGGTTGCGCTGTCGGGGCTGGAAGGCGGGCGCATCGGCATCGCCTCGCAGTGCGTCGGCATGGCACGTGCGGCGCTGGAGGCGGCCATCGCCTATTCCAAGGACCGTGTCGCCTTCGGCAAACCGATCTTCGAACACCAGGCGGTGCAGTTCCGGCTGGCCGACGCGGCGACGCAGATCGAGGCCGCGCGCCAGCTGGTGCATCACGCCGCGACGCTGAAGGACGCGGGCCAGCCCTGCCTGAAGGAGGCGGCGATGGCCAAACTCTTCGCCAGCGAGATGGCCGAACGTGTCTGCAGCGCCGCGATCCAGACCTTCGGCGGCTACGGCTACGTCAGCGACTTCCCGGTCGAGCGCATCTACCGCGACGTGCGCGTCTGCCAGATCTACGAAGGCACGAGCGACGTGCAGCGCATCCTGATCGGGCGCGCGCTGGCCTGAAAGCGGCGCGTCAGCGCGGCACGAGGAAGGTGGACTTTTCGTGCTGCCGGACCGCGCTGCCGCCTGCGGTGGCCGGCAGCTCGAGTTCGAAGCTCACCGGCACCGAGCGCCCGGCGAGTGCGGCGGCGGCCTCGGCCGGCAGCCGCAGGCGCACGACGACGCTGCTCGCGTCGGCCGGGCCGACGGTGATCGGCGGCGCCTCGACCACGAGCCCGGCCGGGCCCTGCGCGCGCAGGCGCAGCTGCTGCGGCATCTCGCTGCGGTTGGTGACCTGCAGCCGGTAGACGTTTTCGATCGCGCCCTCGTCGACCAGGCGCGCGAGCGTGCTGCGGTCCTTGATGACGTCGAACTCGAACGGGCTGCGCTGCGCCAGGCTGAGCCCGAAAGCCAGCGTCGCCGCACCCAGCAGCGCGCCGTAGACCAGCACGCGCGGGCGCAGCACGCGGCGCAGCGTCTGCGCCCGGCTCCAGCCGCCGGCGACCGCGTTTTCGGTCGAGTAGCGGATCAGCCCGCGCGCGTAACCCATCTTGTCCATCACGTCGTCGCAGGCGTCGATGCAGGCGGCACAGCCGATGCATTCGTTCTGCAGGCCGTGGCGGATGTCGATGCCGGTCGGGCAGACCTGCACGCACAGCGTGCAGTCGACACACGAGCCCAGGCCCTCGGCCTGGGGATCGGCCTTCTTCGAGCGTGCGCCGCGCGGTTCGCCGCGGCTGGCGTCGTAGGCGATGACGAGCGAGTCGCGGTCGATCAGCGCGCCCTGGAAACGCGCGTAGGGGCAGATGTACTTGCACATCTGCTCGCGCAGCAGGCCGGCGTTGCCGTAGGTGAAGGCGCCGTAGAACAGCGCCCAGAAGGCGCTGGCGCTACCGATGTCGGCGCTGGCCAGCGCCGGCACCAGCTCGCGGATCGGCGTGAACCAGCCGACGAACGTGAGCCCGGTCACCAGGCTGAGCACGATCCAGCCCGCCTGCTTGCCGCCGCGTCGCGCCAGCTTGGCGGCGCTCCACGGCGCCTGGTCCAGGCGCATGCGCTGCAGCCGGTCGCCTTCGAAGCGGCGCTCGATCCACATGAACATCTCGGTGTAGACCGTCTGCGGGCAGGCGTAGCCGCACCACAGCCGGCCGGCGACCGCGGTGAAGAAAAACAGCGCCAGCGCCGACAGCACCAGCAGCGCCGCCAGGTAGATCAGGTCCTGCGGCACCAGCACCAGCTCGTACAGGTAGAAGCGCCGGGCCTCGATGTCGAACAGCACCGCCTGGCGGCCGCCGATCTGCAGCCAGGGCAGGCCGTAGAAGACGATCTGGGTCAGCCAGACGCAGATCCAGCGCCAGGTCGCGTAGCGGCCCGTCACCGAGCGCGCGTAGATCGGCTGGTGCTTCTGGTAGAGCGACACGACTTCCGGCGCACCGGAGGCGGCGGCGACGGGGCGGATCGGGATCACGCGGGAGTCGGGCATCTTCGTCACGGTCGTTCCAGTTCGCTCCCGCCGCCCAGGCCTCGGCGTCGGGCAGCGCCCTGTGGGTCTTGCTGATCGTCGGCCAGGCCGGCGCCAGTTCGGCGTTCAGCGCGATGAAGTCCTGCTGGTCGCCGGGCACGTCGTCGTCGGCGTAGATCGCCTGCACCGGGCACTCGGGCACGCAGACGGCGCAGTCGATGCAGTCCACCGGGTCGATCACGAGGAAGTTGGGGCCCTCGCGGAAGGCGTCGGTCGGGCAGACGTCGACGCAGTCGGTGTACTTGCAGCGGATGCAGGACTCGGTGACGACGTAGGTCATCGCCGCCTCAGCCGCACGGGGTCGGGAAACTCATGGTCGTCGCCTTAAGATGCACACCGCAAGCATGTTATCTTGCGTCAAGCATCAAAACAAGGCGACGGATGCAGCTTCAGAGCCGCCGGCGGCACTAGTACCGTGTCTTGACGCCGGTGATCATCGCCCGCACGAGCCGGGTGCGTTCGATGCGGCCCATCACGATCGCGGCGGCGGCGTGCAGGCCGGCGAGGGCGACCAGCGTTGTCGCCAGGCCTTCGTGCAGATCTTGCAGCCACTCCTCGCCCCAGAAGCGGTCGGTGCCCTGCAGCCAGCCGGTCAGGCCCAGCGCCAGCACCAGCGCCATCAGCGCCAGCATCATCAGCGCGCCCAGCGGGTTGTGCCCGGCGTGCGGCTCGGCGTGCCCGCGCCGCAGTTCGGCCAGATGCCGCATCAGGCGCGCCGGGGTCGGGAAGAAGCTGGCGAAACGCGCGTGGCGGCTGCCGACGAAGCCCCAGACGATGCGCGCGCCGACCAGCCCGGCGGCGACGTAGCCCAGCACCTGGTGCAGGGTCTCGCCGTCGTCGACGACGAAGAAGTTCACCAGCACGCAGGCGACCAGCGACCAGTGGAAGACGCGCACGAACCGGTCCCAGACGACCAGGCCCGTCGTCGGTACGGCCGGAGCCGGCGTGCGCGCGGCGCTCACTTGGACTCGAGCACGGCGGCGGTGACCGGGTCGAAGTAGATCTCGACCTTCTTGCCGGCCTTGTCGGTGCCGTAGATCTCGTAGCACTGGCCCTTGGTGACCTTGAAGGTCTTGATCTGGTAGCCCTGGGTCTCGAGGTTCTTGCGGAAGTCGGCTTCCTTGATCCACTTCTCCTTGGGCTGGGTGCAGGTCGGGCCGGCGAAGACGGCACCGGACAGGGCGAACAGCAGCGGGGCGGCGAGCAGGGTCTTGCGCATCGGGAATCCTCGGCAGTGGCACCGGCATCTGCCGGCGACACCATTGCGCGCCGCGCCGATGAAGCGCGGCTTAACGCCTCAGGCCTTGGAGGTGTATCGCTGCAGCGTGTCGAGCAGCGCGGCGCGCGACACCGGCTTGGCCAGGTGCGCGTCGCAGCCGGCGGCCTGGCTGTCGCGCACGTCCTCGTCGTAGGCGTTGGCGGTCAGCGCCACCACCGGCGTGCGCGGCGCGCCGGCTTCGGCTTCGAGCCGGCGCAGTTCGCGGGTCGCGGCCAGGCCGTCCATGCCCGGCATCTGCACGTCCATGAAGACGAGGTCGTAGTGCCCGGCGGCCAGGCGTTCGAGCGCTTCGCGGCCGTCGGCGGCGACGTCGAGCCGGCCGACATGGCCGGCGAGCATCGCGCGCACGATGTAGACGTTGAGTTCGTTGTCTTCGGCCAGCAGCACCGCGCCGGCGTAAGGCGCCGCTGCCGGCGCGCTGCCCGCCGGCAGCGGCGCC
>NZ_NRRU01000058.1 GCF_016583785.1 Rubrivivax gelatinosus
TCCCACTCCCCACCCCCAGCCCGACTTCGCCGAAGCGCTGCTCGCGTCGACCACCGTGCTGATGGTGGCCTACGCCAGCCTCGGCCGCTGCGCGAGCACGGCGCGGGGGCCGGAGCGCGACGCGGTGCTGGTGCGCATCGTCGACAACCTGGGTTTCGTCGATGTCCACGGCACGGGTTTTGCGCCGCCGGTGCGCGAGTCGGTGCGCCGGGCGCTGCAGCAGTGGCGTGACATTGCCGGCCAGCGGGCACGGGTCGTGCCTCAGGCGGCGGCTGATGAGGCCGGCCCCAGCGGGCTGGCCTCGCGCATGCACTGACCGATCCACCACCCCAGGAGTCGCCGATGAAACAGCCGATTCGCCTGCCGCCCGAGTGGCTGGAGTGGCGACGCCGCGAGCGTCGGCTCGACCTGATCGCCGCGCTGCTGCTCTGCGGCGCCGTCAGCCTCGTCTGCTGGGTGCTTCCGCAGGTCGCCTGAAGCGCAAGCTGCGCCTCTCGACGACGGGTTGAGACCGCGCCCGGGCCGCAGGAACGCCGGCTCTACACCCCGAGATAGCGCCCGGGCCTGTGGTTCAGCGTCAGAAAGGCGCCGATCGCCACCGCGCCCACCACCGACTGCAGCACCCGTTCAGGCGACACCGTCAGCAGCGCCGCCAGCACCACGCAGACGTCGACCGACATCTGCACCTTGCCGGCGCTGAAGCCGTGTTTCTGCTGCAGGAACTGCGCGAGGATGTTGACGCCGCCGACACTGGCCCGGTGGCGCAGCAGCGCCAGCAGGCCGAAGCCGATCAGCAGCCCGCCCAGCACCGAGGCCACCCACGGGTCCAGCAGTTCGAAGCGCACGACATGCGGCGCCGCCGCGGTGAAGGCCGAGACCATGGCCACCGCGATGAAGCTCTTGATCGTGAACTCGGCGCCCAGCTGGCGCCAGGCCAGCCAGTAGAACGGCAGGTTCAGCACGAAGAAGGCGAGCGAGAGGTCGACGCCGAAGGCGTAGCGCAGCAGGTAGGCGACGCCGGCGACACCGCCGGTCAGCAGCCCGACGTGGGCGAACATCGTCATGCCGAGCGAGACGAAGAGCGAACCGGCGATCAGCGCATGCGCGTCGTCGAGCCAGGAGTGGGCAACAGGGGTCAGGGAAGTGGCAGCCATGTGCAGGGGTGAAGCACGTCGGCACCACCCTGGGGCTCGTGGCCGGGGTGGCGCAAGGGGCGGGATTGTCCTGATTTCGCGGATGCAGGAACTGCGCCACCGCATGGCGGCGCGGCGGGCTCAACCGGGCGCTGCGGGCAGCGCCCGCACCTCGGCCCCCGGGCGGCCCATCGCCTCCAGGAAGCTCTGCAGCGCCGCGGTGTCGCCCGAGCTGTAGTAATGGGTCGACGCACCGGCCGCGCCGGCGGGTGCCAGCGCCGGGCCCAGCCGGCGCACCAGCTGGCGCGCGACGGCTTCCGACGGCTCGATGACCTCGACCCCCGGCCCCGCCAGCCGCCGGATCTCGTCCTGCACGAAGGCGTAGTGGGTGCAGCCCAGCACCACCGTGTCGGCGCCGGCGTCCAGCCCCGGGCGCAGGTAGCGCTCGAGCAGCGTGCGCGTCGCCGGGTCGGCGAAACGGCCGGCTTCGATCAGCTCGACCAGGCCGGGGCAGGGCTGCAGCACGATGCGAACGTCGCGCCCGTAGAGCCGGCACAGCCGTTCCACCGCCGGGCTGCGCACCGTGGCCGTGGTCGCCAGCACCAGCACCACGCCGCTGCGCGTGGCGGCAGCGGCGGGTTTGATCGCCGGCTCCATCGCGACGATGGGCAGCGCGTGGCGCGAGCGCAGCGTCTCGGCGGCGACGACGCTGATCGTGTTGCAGGCCAGCACCAGCGCCTTGGCCTGCTGGGCGACGAAGAAGGCGGCGATCTCGGCTGCGCGGCCGAGCAGGAAGGCGCGCGGCCGGTCGCCGTAGGGCGCGTGGCCGCTGTCGGCGACGTAGATGAAACGCTCCGCCGGCAGCCGCGCACGCAGCGCACGCAGCACCGACAGGCCGCCGACGCCGGAGTCGTAGACACCGATGGGCGCGTCGCGGGCGGGCAGCAGGGAGGGATCGGAGACGGGCAAGACGGGGGCGATCTTAGGCCAGGCGCATCGGGGCCATCGCCGGGCTGCCCCCGGTCTTCGCCGCGGCAGGGCCCACTTTCGTGCATTTGACTGCTATCAAGATGGTCCTGCGTGCGATGAGCGCAGTTCGCCGTTATGGTCGCGCCCTCGCGCGCCTGGGCGGCGCGTTCGCCCCTGAAGCCAGAACAAGATCCATCACCGCTCGTGCCGTCTTCGTTATTCCTGTCGTTGAGCGCCAGCGCCCTGCTGGCCACCGTGGCGCCGCTGCGTGCCGAAGCGGCCGCTGAGCCGCCGGCCGAACTCCCCGCTGCCGGCGCCGAGCCCGCCGTCGAGACCCTGACCGTCACCGCGCGTCGCCGCAGCGAGGACGCGCAGGCGGTGCCGGCCGCGATCAGCGTGCTCGGCGCACGCACGCTCGACGAGCAGCGCCTGTATCAGGTGCAAGAGCTGCAGCAGGCGCTGCCCAACGTCACGGCGCAGTTCCTGCACGCGCGCCAGTCCAGCGTCTCGGTGCGCGGCATCGGCAACAACACCGCCAACGAGGGGCTCGAAGGCAGCGTCGGCGTCTACCTCGACAACGTGCTGCTCGGCCGCCCCGGGCAGGCGGTGTTCGACCTGCTGGACCTGGAGCAGGTCGAGCTGCTGCGCGGCCCCCAGGGCACGCTGTTCGGCAAGAACACCACCGCCGGGGTGCTGAACATCACGACGCGTGCGCCCGCGTTCACGCCCGAGGCCACGGTCGAGGCTTCGGCCGGCAACCGCCACTACACCCAGTTGAAGGCGATGTACTCGGGGCCGCTGTCGGCCACGGCCGCGTTCCGGCTCTCGGCATCGGCCACGCACGACGATGGCTGGGTGCGCAACGTGGCGCGCGGCGAGACGCTGAACGAGGTCAACCGCCGCAGCCTGCGCACGCAGCTGCTGCTCAGGCCCGACGCCGCCTTCAGCCTGCGCCTGATCGCCGAGCACCACGAGGAGCGCTCCAGCACCGGCGCGCTCGTGCCCTACGCCTACGCGCCGCTGAACCGCGGGCCTTTCAAGGGTCGCGACAACCCCACCGACTACGGCCGCTGGGCCGCGCTGCTTGGCGCCAGCCCGGTCGTCGCCGACCCCGACCGTTATGAGGTCGCGCTCGACGCCGAACAACGCGCCGACGCGCAGCAGGACGCGCTGTCGGCCCAGGCCGATTGGCGGCTCGGCGAGTTGCGCCTGAGCTCGATCACCGCCTGGCGCAGCTGGCGCTTCGACCCGAAGAACGACCTCGACATGAGCGCGCTGCCGGGCATGACCGGCGGCTCCACGACGCGGCAGCGCCAGTTCTCGCAGGAGCTGCGCCTGGCCGGCCCCGGCGGCACGGCGCTGGACTGGGTCGTCGGCGCCTACTACTGGCACGAGGCCGTCTACAGCCGCAACCACTACGCGACCGGCAGCGCCGGCAGCACGCTGAGCGGAGGCACCTATCCGGCCGGCAACGCGATCAGCGGCCGTGGCGACGCCGCCAGCGACAGCCTGGCGCTGTTCGGCCACGGCACGCTGCACCTCGACTCTGGTCTGGACCTGGGCGCCGGCCTGCGTGCGACGAGCGAGCGCAAGCAGGGCCGGGTGCGCCAGAACGGGCTCGAGCAGCCTTCGCCCTACGGCGCGCTGCCGATGTTCTCGGCCTGGGACTCGGGGGCGCTCGAGCGCCGCGACGACGGCGTCGCCGCGCTGCTGTCGGCCAGCACTCGCTGGAACGCGGCGACGCTGCTGTACGCGACGCTCTCGCACGGCGAGAAGTCCGGCGGCTACAACGTCAACAGCGTGGCCTCGCCGGGTTCGGCCTTCGGTGTCGGCGCGATCACGGTGCGGCCGGAGCAGGCCGACAACCTCGAACTCGGCTTCAAGAGCACGCTGGCGCAGCGCCGGCTGCGGTTCAACGCCAACCTGTTCGTCACCAAGGTCCACGACTACCAGGCGGTGACGACGCGCTACTACGCGCCGATCGACGACTTCCTGGCGGTGCTGGGCAACGTCGGCGACCTGACGAGCCGGGGGCTGGAGTTCGAACTCGCGGCGCAGGCGACGCCGGCGCTGGCCTTCAGCCTGGCGGGCGCCTACACACGCGCCGTCTTCGACGAGGGCGTCGGGCCGGCACGTTTCGAGCGCTTCGACGGCGCCTACGGCCGCGGCGCGCAGAGCCTGGCCGGCAACGAGGTCAACGGCGCGCCGCGCTGGACCGTCGCGCTCGGCACGCAGTGGCGGCGCCACGTCGCCGACGGCGTCGAGTTCCACGGCCACGCCGCCTACGCCTGGCGCTCGGCGGCCTACGGCGACATCAACAACTCGAGCTACTCGCGCATTCCCGCCTACGGCCTGCTGAACCTGGGCGCCGGCCTGCGCCTGGCGGCGGCCGACGGCGGCGGCTGGGACCTGTCGCTGTGGCTGCGCAACGCACTCGACCAGCGCCACTACCTGGGCGTCACCGCGCAGGGCAACAACGCCTACTACGCGTCGGCCGGGGCGCCGCGCAGCGCCGGCCTGAGCCTGCGCTACGACTTCTTCTGACGCCGCGTCAGCGCGTCGCCGGCACCTTCATGCCGCGGGCGACGCCGGGCCGGTTCATGAAGGCTTCGAGCACCCGCTGCACGTTGGCGAAGCCGGTGAAGCCCACCAGGTCGCCGGCGCCGTAGAAGCCGACGAGGTTGTTCACCCAGGGGAAGATCGCGATGTCGGCGATCGTGAACTCGTCGCCCATCATCCATTCGCGCGCCGCCAGGTGCCCGTCCAGCACCGCCAGCAGCCGGCGCGACTCGTCGGCGTAGCGATCGCGCGGGCGCTTGTCTTCCCAGTCCTTGCCGGCGAACTTGTGGAAGAAGCCGAGCTGGCCGAACATCGGCCCGACGCCGCCCATCTGGAACATCAGCCACTGCACGGCCTGCCACTTGGCCGCCGGGTCGCGCGGCAGGAAACGGCCGCTCTTTTCGGCCAGGTACAGCAGGATCGCGCCCGACTCGAACAGCGCCAGCGGCCGCCCGCCGGGGCCGTCCGGGTCCAGGATCGCCGGAATCTTGTTGTTCGGGTTCAGCGACAGGAACTCGGCAGAGAGCTGGTCGCGGTTGTCGAACGAGATCCGGTGCGCCTCGTAGGGCAGGCCGATCTCCTCCAGCAGGATCGACACCTTGACGCCGTTGGGCGTGGGCAGCGAATACAGCTGCAGCCGCTCGGGGTGCTGCGCCGGCCATTTCGTCGTGATCGCAAAGTCGCCGATCGTCGTCTTCGTCATCTGATGCTCCGGTGGGCCAGGCGACGATTCTGGCGCGCTGCGCCGGCGCCTGCCGCGCCCGCGCGGGCCGGCCTTGGCGCGGCTCGGCCGGCCGCTCAGATCGGCGTCAACACGACGCGGGTGCGCGCGACGACGAAGCGGCCGTCGTCGAGCCGGCCGACCGGCCGGCCGTCGTCGACCGCGTAGTTGCCGATGCCGGTGCGCTGCCAGCGGCTCTGGCCGTCGATGCCGGTGGTTGCGACCCACTGCTCGCGCCGCACGACCCGGTAGACGCGGCGGTCGTCGCCGCGGCAGAGGAAGGCGTGGTCCTCGCGGAAGCTGCTGCCGCCGCCACGCGGCCAGGCAGGGCGGGGCGGGCGTTCGGGCGTCATGCCAGCGTGGTGTCCAGCAGCATCATCAGCGCGAAGCCCAGCACCAGGCCGGCCGTCGCCAGCCGCGGGTGGCCGCCGCGGTGCGACTCGGGCACGACCTCGTGGCTGATGACGAACAGCATCGCGCCGGCGGCAAACGCCAGCCCCCAGGGCAGCACCGCGGCCATCTGCGCGACGACGACCGCGCCGCAGACGGCGGCCATCGGCTCCACCACCCCGGACAGCGCGCCCAGCAGCACCGCGAAGCCGGGCCGGTAGCCGGCGCCGCGCAGCGCCATCGCGATCACCATGCCCTCGGGCACGTCCTGGATCGCGATGCCGGCGGTCAGCGCCTGGCCTTGTTCGATGCCGCCGCCGAAAGCAACGCCGATGGCCAGCCCCTCGGGCACGTTGTGCAGCGCGACCGCGGTGACGAAGAGCCAGACGCGTTTGAGCTGGCGCGTGTCCAGGCCGCCGCCGGCCGCGGGCGCGGCGAAGTCGAAGTAGTCGTGCGGCAGCCAGCGCTCCAGCGCCATCAGCGCCGCGGCGCCGACGATCAGCGCCGCGGCGACC
Source organism: Rubrivivax gelatinosus (assembly GCF_016583785.1). GTDB lineage: Bacteria > Pseudomonadota > Gammaproteobacteria > Burkholderiales > Burkholderiaceae_C > Rubrivivax > Rubrivivax gelatinosus_B. Next base: position 6,288 of record NZ_NRRU01000058.1, read on the forward strand.
TGAAGCCCGGCCGCGCCGGTGCCGGCACCGGCGGCACGCGCGGCCGCCAGCGCCGGCACGATGAGCGAGAACGAACACGCCGCCAGCATCACGCCGGCGCCGAAACCCAGCATCGCGTCGCGCGTGCGCGCCTCGGCGCCGTGGCGCAGCAGCGCCGGCAGCGCGCCGAGCGCGGTGGCCAGCGCCGCGAACAGGCCGCCGAAGAGCGCGTGCTCGACCGCCGCACGGCCCGAGATCACCTCGCGCCACAGCGCCTCCAGCGCGAGCAAGGCCCCGGCCGCGACGATGACCAGGCCGATGCTGCGCCGCAGCGCGCGCACCGGCCCGGCCGCCGTGCGCAGCCGCGGCCCTCCCGGGCCGGCCGCGGGGCTGTCGCCGTCAGACACCGCGGTCGCGTGCCTCGTCCGGTTGCGCCGTCGCGAACCCGCCCGGGCGGCGTGGCTGCGCCAGCGCCGAGCTGTCGCAGGCTGCGCGGCCACCGGCGCCGAGCACGGCGTACGGCAGGCCTTGGGTGTGGGCAAACATCGGCTCGTCCTTCGGGGAATCGGTGAACGTTCTCTCGGTCTGGCAAGGGGAGTGCCTTGCATGCGGTGGCCAGGCCGGTATCGACGCCGGGCACGCGGCGTGCCGGCCGCAGCCATGGCCCTCCGTCGAGGGCCGAGCCGAGGACAGACGATGACCGCCCGACCCAAGCCCGCCGCCGACGACAAGGCCGCCGAACCGGCTCAGACCTACCAGCAGGCGCTCGACGAGGCGCTGGACCAGACCTTCCCGGCGAGCGACCCGATCTCGCCCAGTGCCGCGATGCACGCCGAGAAACAGGTCGCCAGCCGCGGCGAGACCAAGGACTGGAAGCTGCAGCCCGGCTCCGAACGGCCGGTGCCCGATGCCGCCGAGCCCGCCCCCGCGGCGGCGCCCGACACCAAGCCCGCGGCCAAGCGCAGCCGGCGCCAGGGCTGAACGGCACGCACGCGGCGCATCCGGCGCCGCGCTCTGCGTCCAAATGACACGCCCGGCGCGTCTGCGTTGCGTGCGACCGGCCACGGAGACGAGACAATTCCGGCTTCGCGCGGCGCCCCGATGTTCAGGGCGCCGTGTGCATCACGAGGCAGCGGGTGGTCGAGTCGGGGAGTTCAGCGGACGAGGTCGAAGAATCGGAAGCCATGGCTGGGCGCGGCAGCCGCTGGCTCGCCCGCTGGCTGCCGACGCTGAAGTCTCGCCTGGCCGTGGGCACGACGCTGGTCCTCTTTGCCACCGTCGGGCTGACGGCCGGGCAGATGAGCGAGGTCGCGCAGACGCACATGCTGCGCGCCGTCGAGACGCACGAGCAGACCGAGGTGCAGCGCACGGCCGACACGCTCGGCCGCCGGGTGCGCGCGATGCAGCGCTCGCTGGCAGTGGCCTCGGCGCTGCTCACGCCCGAGGTGCTGGCCGATCCGGACCGCCTGCGTGCGTTTTTCGCGACGCAGACGGTGCTGCGCGCCGGTTACGCGGTGGTGTCCGTCAGCGACGACCAGGGACGGGTCCTGATGGCGGCCACGCGCGATAGCTTCTTCGAGCCGAGGCTGCGCCTGGGCGAGTCTGCTGTCTTCCAGCGTGCGATGCGAACGCGGCGGGTGACGATCTCGCATCCGGTCATGGGCGTGTCTTCGCGCGAACCGGTGGTCGCTTTCATGCAGCCGCTGGTTGATGCCGAGGACCGCGCTTACGGCGTGCTGCTCGGCTCGCTGCCGCTGGCCAATGGCGAACTCGCCCAGGAAGTGATCGATCCGACCGACGCCGCGAGCGAAGGCGACGAACTCACCGTCGTCGCCGACGCCTCCGGCCGCATCGTCTCCCATCCCGACCGGCGGCTGCTGCTGGAGCCGATCTCGAAAGAGCCGCGCCTCGCCGACGCCCATGCGCGCTGGCTGCAGGCCGGGCGGCCGCTGTCGGCGCATCCGGGGGCCTGGTCCACCGGCGAGGACCTGGTCGCGATGGCCGGCGAGCCCGAGACGGGCTGGCAGCTCTGGCGCGTCGTGCCGCGAGGTTCGCTGCTGGTGCCGCTGCGCGCCGCGCGCAACGAGGCGCTGCTGCTGGGCGCCGTGTTCTCGCTCGCGATGGCGGTCCTGATGGTGTTGTTCCTGGCCTACCAGCTGCGGCCGCTGGAGCGCCTGCAGCGCCGCGCCGGCCGCCTGCTGGCCGGTGACCAGCGCGCCGCCTGGCCGCGTGCCGGCGGCGAGATCGGCCGCCTGGCCGACTCCCTGCGCCAGGTGGTCGCCGAACGTGCCCTCGCCGAGCAGGCGCGTACCGAAGTGCTGCGGCGCCTGGCCTCGGTGCTGGCGGCGTCGCCGATCGGCCTGGCGTTCCAGCGCGACGGCCGTTTCGAGCTCGTCAGCGCCGAGGTCTGCCGCCTGCTGGGTTACGACGAGGCGCAGCTCGTCGGCGGCAGCACCGGGATCATCTTCGCGTCGGCGCAGGACCACGCCGCGCTGCAGGCGGAAGTTGCCGCGGCCTTTGCCCACGGCGAGGTCTACGAAGGCGAGTGGCGCCTCGTCGGCATCGGCGGCCAGCCGTTCTGGAGCCGTTTGCGGGCGCGGCCGGTGGACGCCGCCGATCCGGCGGCCGGCGCGATCTGGTGCCTCTACGACATCAGCAGCCAGGTCGACGCCCGCGAGCGCCTGGAACACGCCGTGCGCCACGACCCGCTGACCGGCCTGCTCAACCGCGACGGTTTCGCGCAGGCGGTGCACCGTGTGCTGGCCGAAAACGCCGATCCACGCGCCGTCCCGCGCCCGGCAACGCTGGTGATGCTGGACCTGGACCGCTTCAAGCCGGTCAACGACAGCGCGGGCCACGCCGCCGGCGACGCGATGCTGGAGCTGGTGGCCGACGCCATCCTCGAGAGCGTGCGCAGCAGCGACGCTGCCGCGCGCATCGGCGGCGACGAGTTCGCGCTGCTGCTGGCCCATTGCGACGCCCGCCAGGGGCTGACGGTCGCGCACAAGGTCGGCCAGGCCATTGCCGCGCTGCGCCTGGACTGGGATGGCCGCACGCTGCAGGTCGGTGCCAGCCTGGGCGTGGCCGAACTCGACGCTGCGACGATGACGGCCGAAAGCTGGCTCGCCGCCGCCGACGCGGCCTGCTACGAAGCCAAGCGCAGGGGCGGCGGCGCCATCGCGGCTGGCGCCTGACGAAGCGGCGGGCGCGCCCCGGGGCGCTCAGCCGCGTGCCGGCTGCGCCTCGGTGACGCCGCGACGCACGAACCGGCCCTCGTCGCCGTGGTCCCAGCGCTCGATCAGGCAGCTGCCGGGCGCCACCTCGCGCCCCCAGCGCAGCACGTTGACCGAGTTCGGGATGCCGTCGCGCACCCGGTGCGACACGGCGGTGCCGGCCTGCACCACCCACAGCGGCCGCGCCAGCTGCAGCAGCGGCACGACGTAGGGCAGGTGGATGTGGCCGCCGAGCACGAGGTCGCAGCCGGCTTCGGCCCAGCGCCGCAGCGCCTGGGCGTGGCCGCGCAGCAGGTTGGGCAGGTCCTCGTCGCGCGACACCGCCACCGGCTGGTGCACGACGACGATGCGCAGCTGCCCGCGCCGCGCCGCGGCCAGCCGTGCCGCGACGCGTTCGATCTGCAGCGCCGAGACCTCGCCGTTCTTGTGCCGCCGCGGCCGGGTCGTGTTGACGCACTGCAGCAGGCAGTCGGCGCTGTCGTGCACCGGCTCCAGTTCGGTGCCGAACGACTCCATGTGCGCCGCATAGGGCCGCAGCCAGCGCGACGCGAGGTCGAAGAGCGCGATGTCGTGGTTGCCGGGAATCGCGACGAAGGGGCTGCCCAGGCGGTCGACGAAGAGGCGTGCGGCGCGGAACTGCGCCCGCCGCGCGCGCTGCGTGATGTCGCCCGACAGCACCACGAGGTCGGGGCGCAGCGCGTGCGCGAAGGCGACCAGCGCCTCGACCACCGGCGCGCGCTCGGTGCCGAAATGGGTGTCCGAGACGTGCAGCAGCACGCTCACGGCCACATCCTGCGGCTGATGCGGCTCACTGGAGCACCCTTCGGCCTGACGGCCGGTCCCGCCAAGCGGGAATGAGCCCCGGACAAGTCCTGAGGGCTCATGCGGCGGCCGGCGACAGCAGCAGTACCAGCGGGCGCGGCGCCACCTCGAACACCACCGGCGCGCGCACGCGCACGACCTCGCCGTCGTAGGCGAGCTTGATGCGGGTGCCAGCCGGCAGCCAGGGGCGCACGACCATGCGCTCGAAGGCGAAGGACTCGACGGTGTCGGCTTCGCCCAGGCGCCCGATGGCGCCGCGCAGCAGCAGCCCGAGCAGGCGCCAGCTGCCCAGCGGCTTCAGCATCACCGCACCGATTCGGCCGTGTTCGATGGCACGCGCCTGCGGCAGGCCCACCTGCTCGAACTGCAGCCGGTTGTTGCCGACGAAGAGCGTCTGCGTGCGCACGAGCTGGGTCTTGCCGCCCAGCTCCACCGCCAGCCGCAGGCGCCGGTGTTCGCCCGCCAGCGTCGCCAGCGCGGCACCGAAGGCGACCAGCCGGCTGCGGCCGAAACGCGACTTCCAGGCTTCGCGGTCCTCGAGCAGGTCGGGGTACAGGCCCAGGCTGGCGTTGACCAGGAAGACGTGGCCGTTGACCCGCCCCACCTGCACCGCGCGTGGGCTGGCGGCCAGCAGCGCCGCCAGCGCGGCATCGGGGTCGGTCGGGATGCCGTGGGTGCGCGCGAAGTAATTGAAGGTGCCCTGCGGCACGACGCCGAGCACGCAGCCGGCGTCCCAGGCGGCGTTGGCGACGGCGTTGATCGTGCCGTCGCCGCCGACGGCGACGATCGCGCCGCCGTCAGCGGCCGCCGCCGATGCCGCGCGTGCCGCGACCTCGGCCAGCGTGCCCTTGGGCGCGAAATCGACCTGGCCGGCGCGGCCGGCGGCCGCGAGCGCGTCGGCGATGCGTTTTTCGGTTTCGTCGCGGTCGTGGCGCCCGGAGGCCGCATTGACGACGAAGCGCAGGGGCGCCGCCGTCTCGAAACGGGCGGGTGCTGCACGGGCATCGGCGGCGGCGGGGGCAGCGGGCGGGGACAGGGTGGTCGGCAAGGCGCAATCGAGCTTCAGCGGGCGACGGCCGCTTCGGCGCGCAGCAAGGCAAGGGCTGTTCCCGCGCACCGGAACGGCGTTTGCCCCGGGCCGCCGTGCCTGCCGCCTGCCCATGCCCGAGCTGATCGACCTGCTGCAATGGCCGGCGATGCTGCTGACGGTCGTGGCCGCCTGGTTCGTCGGCTCGACACGGGCACGGCGGCGGCGCGCGGGCTTCTGGCTGTTTTCGGCCGGCAATCTGCTGTGGGTCGCCTGGGGTGTGCACGCCGGCGCCTGGGCGCTGGTGCTGCTGCAGTTCTGCCTCGGGGCGCTGAACCTGCGCGGTCTGCGAAAGTCCGCCGCCGCCGACGCGGCGGCGGTGCGCGCCGAGACGAAACGCTGATCGGCATCATCCGCAGCGGGGTGTTCACCGCGCGACTTTGACAAAAAGCAGGTCGCTTGCGCTGCGCTCGGGTTAGGTTCCGGCGATTGTCCATGCCGGCAACAGACCGGCGGAGCGCTTCATTCGATGAGCACGATTGGCCGGAAGTTCATGCAGGTCTGGACGGGCTTCGGCACCCGGTACCTGCCATTTGCCGACGCGGCGACGCCCGAGCTGCCGCTGTCGCGGCTGTTGCGGCTGTCGCTGTTCCAGATCTCGGTCGGCATGGCGGTAACGCTGCTGGTCGGCACCCTCAACCGCGTGATGATCGTCGAGCTGGGTGTGCCGGCGACCATCGTCGCGGTGATGGTGGCGCTGCCGCTGCTGTTCGCGCCCTTTCGGGCGCTGATCGGCCACAAGTCCGACAACCACTACTCGGCGCTGGGCTGGCGGCGTGTGCCCTACATCTGGAAAGGCACGCTGCTGCAGTTCGGCGGCTTCGCGATGATGCCGTTCGCGCTGCTGGTGCTGTCCGGTGGCGGCAACTCGGGGTCGCTGCCGCCGTGGGTGGGGCAGGCCGGCGCGGCCATCGCCTTCCTGCTCGTCGGCGCCGGCATGCACACGGTGCAGACGGTGGGCCTGGCGCTGGCCACCGACCTGGCCGTGCCCGAGGCGCGGCCCAAGGTCGTCGGCCTGATGTACGTGATGCTGCTGGTCGGCACCATCGTCAGCGCCTTCATCTTCGGCTGGGTGCTGGCCGACTTCACGCCGGCCAAGCTGATCCAGGTGATCCAGGGCGCGGCGCTGACGACGATGCTGCTCAACGTCGTCGCGCTGTGGAAGCAGGAGTCGCGCAACCCGCGGCGCGGCGCGACGCCGGTCGAGTCCGATCCCGGCTTCATGGATTCTTGGCGCCACTTCGTCGACAACGGCGACCAGGTCGTGCGCCGGCTGCTCACCATCGGCCTGGGCACCGCGGCGTTCACGATGGAAGACGTGCTGCTCGAGCCCTATGGCGGCCAGATCCTCGGCCTGACCGTCGGCGACACGACCAAGCTGACGGCGACGCTGGCGCTGGGCGGGCTGTTCGGCTTCGGCCTGGCGTCCAAGGTGCTGAGCCGCGGCATGGACCCGTTCCGCATGGCCTGCATCGGCGCGCTCGTCGGCATCCCGGCCTTTTTCTTCGTCATCATCGCGGCGCCGATGAACTCGCCCTTCGTCTTCGCCACCGGCGTGGCGCTGATCGGTTTCGGCGGCGGGCTGTTCGGCCACGGCACGCTGACGGCGACGATGAACCTCGCGCCTTCGAATCAGGCCGGCCTGGCGCTGGGCGCCTGGGGCGCCGTGCAGGCCACCGCCGCCGGGCTGGCGATGGCCGCGGGCGGCATCCTGCGCGACGTCGTGCAGGCGCTGGTGACCAGCCATCCCTGGACGCACTGGATCTCGATCCCGGCCACCGGCTACGTCTTCGTCTACATCATCGAGCTGGCGCTGCTGCTGGGCACGGTGGCGGCGATGCTGCCGCTGATCGGCCGCAGCCCGAGGCGCGTGCCGGCCTGAGCGGCGCGTCCGCTCGCGACCGACGGGCCCCGCCGCGTGCGGGGCCTTCTTATTTCCACTGACGGTTGTTGCGGCCGGGCGGCAGCAGCGGGTGGGCGCTTGCGGTGCGGCTTCGCCGCTGCGCCGCGCCAGGCATGTGGGTGCCGCCCGTCCGGGGCACAAGGGCGCCGAGGCGGCAGGCCGTCGTGCCGGGGCGCGTGGCGCCTTAGCGCCGTGGCGGGCTGGCGCCCGCCCATCGACCACTATCCGATGCCCGCGGCTTTCGGCGGCGGAAACAGAAGCGCCGGCACGAGGCCGGCGCTACCGAGGGCATGGGTGGGGAGAACGTTCGTCCGTGCAGTCACCCGCGCGAACGTGTCCGGGTCCGGTGGTGGCGCTTTTTCACAGAAGCCAGAGGCACTGCGCCACTCCTGAAACTACATGGGGCCGGGGTCCGCGAACCCCAGCCCCATGCCGGACATACGCTGACAGACGCTCTTTACTGCGCCGGAGCTTGCGGAGCCGCGACCGGGGCCGGGGCGACGGCGGCAGCAGCCGCAGCAGCCTTCTTGCCACCGTTCCAGTAGGCGCCGAACCAGTCGGTCTTGGCCAGCAGGCCACCGTGCAGGATCAGGGCCGTAACGGCGACGGCGCCCAGGTAAACGGGAACACCAACGGTCGGCTTAACGACGCGCCAGACTTTGCCTTGGTTCATTTTTTTGTTCCTGCTAGTGACTTAGTGGAGCCACGGCGTATAGGCATACGCCAGGATGTGAGCCAGGACGGCGATGACACCGAAAATACGGGTGCCATCAACCAGACCCTTTTGGAGTTCTTCGGCTTCCGCCGTGGTCAGGCCGGACGGCCAAACCTTGTTTGCATCATCTGCCATTGCGTTTCTCCTTCAGAGACGTGGACCAGTTTCCGTGCTCGACCCGCACGTGGGTTGGCTTCTGTAGCCCTCGGATTTCTCCCTACCGACATGTGTAACGCTACGCTGACAGGGGGGGTGCGTCAACATGCCGTGACACCCCGGCAACGTGAAATCTCCCCGGGAACTGATCTATGACAAATTGGCGGACAAGTCGGCCGCTCGCGGCTCATCTGTGAGCACTTGCTGTGTTCCTAGGGAGGCCGGGCGCTTGACGTCCATCCTGCGCCCGCCGCGAGGCTGAGCACGTTGGCGTGCCCGCACCCCTGGAACAGGGGGGTTCTGCGCGTGGGTGTCACACCACGGCGTGCCGTCGCCGCGGCCTCATTCCATCTGCATCACCAGCACGGGCGAGATCCAGGAGTGGTCGCGCAGAGAATCGTCGACGCTGACGGCCGGCGCCCCGGCGTCGGCGATGGCCAGCCGCGCCTCGGCTTCCTGCACCGCCTGCTCGTAAGCCTGGCGCCGTGCCCGCATGAAGGCGTATTCGAGGTATCGGTAGGACGGCGTGCCGGGTTCGAACAGCGCGCGGTAGAACAGGCGCGCGAAATTGCCGGCGCGCTCGTCCGAAACCTTCCACTGGTAGCCCAGCAGTGCCGGCACCTGCTGCTCGAGCGCACGCAGTACCGCCGGGTCCTTGGCACCGTGGCAGGAACTGAGGAAGAAAAACTGGGTGCGTGCCAGCGCCGTCGCCAGCCGGTGTACCGGCATCTCGCCGCCGCGGTCGGCCCGCAGCACCAGGCTGGCACCGTGCGGGCGGGCGTTGAAGCCGTGGCCGCAGAAGTGCACCAGATGCCAGCCCTGGGGCGGCGCCTCCGCGGTCAGGGCCTTGAGCAGGCGCTCGCCGGGCGGCGTCGGATCGGCGTCGCCGAAGTCCAGGCGCCGCACCACGCCGCGTGCGTGGCGGCGCAGCAGCGTCTCGAGCTCCTGTGCCTCGCCTGCAGCGTGTGGCAGCGCGGCCAGCGACAGCACGCGGTCCTCGCTCAGCGGCAGATTGCCCGCGGCGGCGTCGGCCTGGATGACGAGCGCGTTGATCGCGCCGTTGCGGCTGTCGGGGTCGCGGAACAGCGGCTCGTTGCCGCGCGGCATCGCGTGGCGGTACATCGGCGCGTTCAGGATCCAGCAGTCGGCCAGCCGGCCCTCGGGCGCCGGGTCCTTCAGCGCCTCGAGCATCAGCTCGTGGATCGTGTCGTCGACGGTCACGCGGATGCGCGTGTGCGCCATGCCGCCGGCCTCGTCGCGCTGCTGGCTGAACTTGCGCCAGCACTCGGTGTTGCCCGGCGCGCCGTTGAACAGCAGGTCGGCGAGCTTGTTCGACAGCTGCGCGAAGCTGCGCGGGCGGAACTGGTCCTGCGACACGTCCTCGTCCAGGCATTTCGAGTCGTACAGGATCTCCTTGAAGCGGCCGCTTTCCAGCGCCAGCGTGCCGCCGGTGCGGAAGCTGCGCAGCCGCGCGCCGCCGGTGCGCAGCATCTCCCAGCTGCCGCTGCCGCTTTCGCGCAGGTGGATGTGCAGGCGCACGCAGGCCGCGCTGAGCCGCGGCTGGGTGCCGAGCAGGCCGCGCACGGCATCGTCGAGCGTCGGCCCCAGGCGCGCGTCGGCGGCCAGCAGCGCGGTGTTGCGGTGGGCCTCGAGAAAGCCGGCGAGCCGCTCGTCGGGGGTGCTCGAGATGACGACGATGGGCAGCGGCTCCCAGAAGCGCTTCAGGCTGCGGATGAACTGCATCGTCGGCTCGCGCCCGGACAGGCCGATGCTGGAGGCGGCGTCGGCCGGGGTGCTGGAGCCGATGACGACCAGGCTGCAGTTCTCCAGGCCCTGCTCGGCGAGCGCGGTGTCGGCGCGTTCGATGTTGCGCATGCCGACGCAGCGCGCCGGCAGCTGCAGCGAGGCGAGCGCGGCGCGCACGCCGTCCTCCAGCACCTCGCGCATGTCCTCGTCGTGATGCACGATCAACTGCCACAGTGCCATCTCAGGCTCCCAACGCGCTGCACAGCTGCAGCCTCAGGCTCAGGCCCTCGCGCTGCTGCAGCAGCAGGCGGCCACGCATGCGGCGCATCAGCGAGCGCACCACTGTTTCGGCGAGCGCGAACTCGCGCTCCTCGTCGCTGCGCGGCGCCAGCCGGGTCGGGCTCGGGTGCCCCTCGGCGTCGACCAGGTCCAGGCACAGCTGGGGCTCGCGTCCGCCGGCGTCGACGCGCACCAGGATCAGGTCGCGCTGGGCACGCATGCGCAGCAGGAAGGCGAGCAGGCTGGAGGCGCAGAACGCGAGTTCGGGCGGTGCCGCCCACACCGGTGGCGTGCCGCCGTCGACTGCCACACGCACCAGCGCCTGGTGCGACTGCGGCAGGTCCTCGCCCAGGTGCATCGCGAGCTGCTCCAGGCTCAGCACCCGCAGCGGCAGCTCGCCGTCCTCGGGCGTGGCGGCCAGTCGCAGCACGCGTTCCAGCGACAGGTCGGCGCGCACCAGCTGGCGCAAGGCCTTGTCGACGGCGTCGGCGGCGTGCGCGGGGTCGCTGCCGTGGCCGCGCAGGAAGGTGCTGGCCAGCGACAGCGGCACGCGGATCTCGTTGGCGAGCTGGGCGTAGACGTGGCGCAGCGCGTCCATGCGCTGGGCTTCGCGCCGAAAGCGCAGGTCGCTGGCGACGTAGACCTTGCCGCCGATCTGCGCCGGCAGCGACGCCCCCGACAGCAGCACCGGCAGGTGCCGGCCGTCCGGCGTCAGCAGCTCGACCTCGCTGGACAGCAGCCGCGGCATCGCCACCAGGCGCTCGGCGTAGCCGGGCGGATCGGGTTCGTTGCCGGGCGCGCTGATCAGCGCTGCCAGCCTCTGCCCCTGCAACTGCTCGCGGTCCATGCCCAGCAGCGCCTCGCAGGCCGGGTTGACAGCCTGGATCTCGCCGCGCGCCGAGGTCTGGATCACGGCGTCGGCGACGGCCTCCAGCATCGCGGTGTTGAACTCCAGCGCCCAGGTGCGGTCGAGGATCAGCCCGGCGATGCCGAGCATGCGTTCGATCGAACGCTGCTCCTCGGCCGCGAACGCGTTGTTCTGCGTCGACTCGAGGTTGACGATCCAGCGCACCGGCTGCCCCGGCACCGGCAGGCCCATCTCGGAGACCGTGCCGGCGACGCCGCGCATGTAGAGCGTGCTGCTGCGCACGTCGGCCACACGCAGCGCCCGGCCCGAACGTGCGACCTCGCCCAGCACGCCGCTGGCGATCGGCTGGCGATAGCCCTCGGGCAGCGCCGCATCCGGCAGCGTCGACTGCTGCACCAGCACGAGCTGGCCTTCGTCGTGGTCGACCCGGAACAGCGACACGTGGTCCCAGCCCCGGCTGCAGCGCAGGCCGTCGACGAGCACGCAGGCAACCTCGGTCAGGCTGGCGGCGGCCTGGGCCATGCGGCCGATCAGCTCCAGCTCGAACTCGAGCGCACGCTGGTGGTCCAGGGCCAGCGCCATGCCCACGGCCTCGCCGATCGGCAGGTGGGCCGCGTGTTCGACGTCGCGCGGCCCGAACGGGCGCTCGTCGTGGCGCAGCAGCGTGACGATGGCGGCGAGTGCGTCGCCGCGCATCACCGGCCGGCGCAGCATCTGGCGCCAGCCCTGGGCCAGGAACTCGCGCGTCGCGGCGTCGTCGGCGGCGATCCCGGCATAGGGTTCGCGGGCGAACAGCTCGGCGATGCCGTCGACGCGTGTCGCCGTCAGCGTGTCCAGGTCGGCGCGCACCATCTCGGGCATCGGCCACCAGCCCCAGGACGTCACCGGCCGCCAGCCGGGCTGCGAGTACAGCAGCCGCACCGCGGCGCGGTCGGCGCTGATCAGGCTGACCATCAGCGCGTCGAACTGCATCACCTCGCCCAGCCGGTCGGCCAGCGCCGCGAGCAGCCGGTCGCAGTCGCCGGCGGCGCCGATCGCCTCGTGGATGCCGAGGTTGGCGCGTTCCATCGTCTGGTCGTCGATGAAGCCGACCGAACCCGCGAGCCGGCCCTCGGCGTCGTAGTCGGGAACGGCGCTGACCTTCAGGAAGACGCGCACGCCGGCGCCGAGATCGGGGCGCATCAGCGTCAGCGGGTATTCGCTGCCACGCTGGGTTTCGTGCCGGCGCCCGAGTTCGGCCCGCAGCCGCTGGACGCTGGTGGTGTCGAACGGCAGGTCCAGCAGCCTGGCGCCGAGCACGGCACCAGGGCCGGCCAGCGCGGCGGCACTGCGGTTCAGGTAGCGCATGCGGCCGTCCAGGCCGAGGCGGATCACGCCCTGCGGCAGGTCGTCCAGCGCGCTGCTGCGCAGGCGCAGCGCCAGCGTTTCGTCGGGTCCGGCATGCATGGCGGTGGCGTCCGTTCAGGCGGCTGTGGTGCTGCGGCGCAGCCGTTCGGCCGCGCGCAGGTCCATGTAGGGGTCACCCAGGTGCAGATGGGCGAGGGCGCGTGGCGGCGCGACGCCGTTGTCCAGCGGGTGGATCTGCATGTGCGCCTCGCCCGGGTGCTGCAGCGCACGTTCGTACTCCCAGCGCACCCAGCCCGACTGCGCCGCGGCCTCGGACCAGAACAGCAGGAAGAGGTCGGCGCCGTCGAGCTCGCGTTCCAGCTGCGCGCGCCAGTTGCGGCCCGGGTGCAGGTCGTGGCAGTCGAGGAAGACCTCGATGCCGGCGGCCAGCCGGATGGCGGCCACGCGGTCCAGCACGCGCAGCCGGTCGGCCGAGGCGTAGGAGGCGAAGGCGCGGCGCACGATCGGCTCGTCCATCACCTGCGCCGGGGGCGCGGCGGGCGACGGCGGCGCGGCCGTGAGCCCGATCTCGAGCCGCACGCGGGCGACGACGATGCCGTCGATGCCGACATCCAGGCGCAGCACGGCGCTGTCACCGGCGTCGGCAGTGGCGCGCAGCGCCCAGCTCAGCTTGACCGGCGTGCCCAGCCAGAGGAAGGACTGGCGCGCGCTCTCGCCGTCCGCGAGTTCGATGCCGATGCCGCCGGCCTCGACGTCCAGCCGCGTGCCGCGCAGCAGCGGCGCGGCGGCGCCGATGTCCAGCGTCGCGTTCGGGCGCGTCAGCAGCGCCTGCGCACGTTCGCGCTCGGCGGCCGGGTAGGCGACGAAGTCGGCGACGAAGCTTCTGCCCGCCTGCACCGAAGCCGGCGCGCAGGCGCCGAAACGGGCGTCGTCGGGCCGCGCCTGCAGCGATGCGTCGGGCGGCAGCGGGGCGCCGGTTGCGGCCACGGACGCGAGCGCGGCGGCTTCGGCGCCGCCGCGCGTGGTGCCGGCGAGCGTGGCGACGGCGCGGCCCAGTTCGGGCCGCAGCGCGGCGATCTCGGCCCGAAGCTCGGCAGGCAAGCTCGTGCCCAGCTCCTGCCAGGCCGAGTCGAACTCGGCTTCGGCCCGCAGCGCCGGATGCGGCCGCGGCGCGGCGTCGGGAGCGAGCGCGAGCATGGCCTGCAGGTAGTCCAGCGCGTCGGCCAGCCGCATCAGGCCCAGGCGGCGCCCGACCTCCAGGCCGCAGCCGCGTTCGAACGTACGCAGCGCGGCCAGGATGCGCGCCAGATCGGCCAGGGCCATGAATCCTCCGTGCGGTGGATGCGGGTCTGCATTGCACCGCCGCGCGGCTTGATCCGGAATGCGCGAGCGTAGGGAACAGTCGTAACACGCGGTGTGGCCGGCAAGGCCGTGCGCGAGCCGGCGCGGGCGCTCGACCCGGGCATGCCTCGATGCGGCTGCCCTGGATCAGGCAGCGACCAAGGCCGCTCGCGCCGCTTTCATCCGCTTGCAAATGCGGTGATCCGACACCGATCGTGTCGGCACGCCTCAGCGCGCCGCGGCAGCCGTCGGCGCCTCAGGTCTGCTCGGCCACCATGTCGATCGCGCCGCAGGGGCACTCGACGACGCACAGGCCGCAGCCTTTGCAGTAGTCGTAGTCGACTGCGTAGCGGCCCGGTGCGGGCTTCTTCACCGCGTTGTCGGGGCAGACGCCGTAGCAGTTGTCGCACTGCAGGCAGTTGCCGCAGCTCAGGCAGCGCCGCGCCTCGAACAGTGCGTTCTGTTCGGTCAGTCCGTGCTGCACCTCGTCGAAGCCGTCGGTGCGCCGCGCCAGCTCCAGCTGCTCGCGCTCGGTCTTGGGCGCGTCGCTGTAGTACCAGGGGTTCAGGCGCTCGAACAGCGCCGGGCCGTGTTTGGGCGGCGCCTCGAGCGTCGTGCCCCGCAGCCAGGCGTCGATGTGGCGCGCGGCCTTCTTGCCGTGGCCGACGGCGACCGTGACGTTGCGCTCGGCCGGCACCATGTCGCCGCCGGCGAACAGGCCGGGGTGCCCGGTCATCATCGTCGCCGGGTCGACCTGGACGACGCCGTCCTGCAGTTCCAGCCCGGGCACACCGTCCAGCAGCGCCAGGTCGACGTCCTGGCCCAGCGCCAGCACCAGCGAGTCGGCTGCCAGCGTCTCGTATTCGCCGGTCGGCTGCGGCTTGCCGTGTTCGTCCAGGCGCATCTTCTCGATCGTCAGCGTGCCGGCTTCGGCGTGGGCGACGGTGGACAGCCACTTGACCTGCACGCCTTCCTGCAGCGCCTCCTCGACCTCGAGGTCGTGCGCCGGCATGCGTTCACGCGTGCGGCGGTAGACGATCACGGCCTCGGTCGCGCCCAGGCGCTTGGCGGTGCGGGCGACGTCGAGCGCGGTGTTGCCGCCGCCGTAGACGGCGACGCGCCGGCCCAGGAAGGGCGGCGCGCCGTCTTCCATCGAGTGCAGCACCGCGACCGCGTCGAGGATGCGCGCCGAGTCGCCGGCCGGGATGTAGCTGCGCTTGGCGATGTGCGCGCCGACGGCGAGGAAGGCGGCGTCGTAGCCGCCGGCCTGCATCGCGTCGGCGATGCGGTCGATGCGCGTGCCGAGCTTCAGTTCGACGCCGAGCGCGACGATGCGTGCGACCTCGGCGTCCAGCACCTCGCGCGGCAGGCGGTACTTGGGGATGCCGTAACGCATCATGCCGCCGGCCGCCGCGCCGGCTTCGGCGATCGTCACCGCGTGCCCCAGCCGGCGCAGGTGGTAGGCGGCCGACAGCCCGGAAGGCCCGGAGCCGACGACGAGCACACGCTTGCCGCTCTCGGCCGCCGGCGGCTCGAAGGCCCAGCCGCGGCGGATGGCCTCGTCGCCGAGGAAACGCTCGACCGAGTTGATGCCCACCGCCTCGTCGAGCTGGCCGCGGTTGCACGCGCCTTCGCAGGCGTGATAGCAGACGCGGCCCATCACCGCGGGCAGCGGGTTGTCGCGCACCAGGTGGCGCCAGGCGGCTTCGTAGTCGCCGCCTTCGGCGCGGAACAGCCAGCCCTGGATGTCCTCGCCCGCCGGGCAGGTGGCGTTGCAGGGCGGCAGCCGGTCGGTGTAGACCGGGCGCTCGCTGCGCCAGCTGCCGGTCTTGTTGGCCAGCGAGGAGCCCGGGTCCAGCGTGATCGCGAAGGGCTTGTCCATGCTCAGTCCTCCAGCCCGAAGCGGCGCACGTTGCGGTCGGCGCTGGCCTGGATCGCGGCCAGCATCTCGGGGTGCCCGGGCTCGCCGAACAGGTGCGCGAAACGTTTCTGCAGCCGCAGGTACTCGGCCGCGGGCACGCGGTGGCGGATCTTCGAGACCGCCGTCACCTCGCCGTGTTCGGCCTCGAACACCGGGAAGATGCCGCTTTCCTTGGCCAGCCGCGCCAGGCGCACGGTGTCGTGGCTGCTCGCGCCCCAGCCCAGCGGGCAGGGCACGAGCACGTGCAGGTAGCGTGCGCCGTGCAGCGCCATCGCTCGTTCGACCTTGGCCTCGAGGTCGTGCAGGTCGGCCACCGTCGCCGTCGCCACGTAGGGGATGCCGTGCGCCATCGCGATCAGCGGCAGGTTCTTGCCCTGGCCGAAGGGCGCGCCGGGCTCGGGGCCGACGGCCATCGTGGTCGCGGTGCGTGCGCCCGGCGGCGTCGCCGAGCTGCGCTGCACGCCGGTGTTCATATAGCCCTGGTTGTCGTAGCAGACGTAGAGCACGTCGTCGTTGCGGTCGAACAGGCCCGACAGGCAGCCGAAGCCGATGTCGGTGGTGCCGCCGTCGCCGCCCTGGGCGATGACGCGCACGCCGCTGCGGCCCTTGACCTTCAGCGCCGCGGCGATGCCGGTGCCTACCGCCGCGGCGTTGCCGAACAGCGAGTGGATCCACGGCAGCTGCCACGAGGTCTCGGGGTAGGGCGTCGAGAACACCTCCAGGCAGCCGGTGGCGTTGGCCGCGATCAGCTGGCCGGCGGCGGCGCGCATCGCGGCGTCGACGACGTAGCGTGCGCCCAGCGCCTCGCCGCAGCCCTGGCAGGCGCGGTGGCCCGAGTTCAGCGCATTGCTGCGCTGGCGCGAGGCCTGCACCGTGCGTTCCTCGCGTGGCAGCAGCCGGTTGCCGACGGTGAAGGTGCCGGTCTGGTAGAACTTGACGGGGGCGTTCATCGTCAGCTCACTTTCGAGGCGACGGCACCGACGTCGCGCAGCAGGTTCTCGGCGACCGGCCCGCTGCGGCGCACCGCCGCTTCGCGTGCCAGCTGGCGCTCGACGATGCGCCAGTCCAGGTCCATGAAGCTGAGCGGCGCCAGCGTGCCGGCCACCGCCTCGCGCAGCGTGCGCAGCAGCGAGGCCTGCGTGATCGCGCGCCCGCCGAGCCCGGCGACGACGGTGTGGCCGTGCAGCTGCAGCCCCGACAGCGCCAGCCGCACGTCGGTCGAGACGACGCCGCCCAGTCCGACCGAGAAACTCTTCTCGAGCACGACGACGCGCGCCGCACCTTCGAGCGCGGCGCGCACCGCCGCCAGCGGGAAGGGCCGGAACGAGGTGATGCCGAGCACGCCGATCGCGACACCCTCGTCGCGCAGCACGTCGACCGCGTCCTTCAGCGTGCCCAGCACCGAGCCGAGCGCGACGACGACGGTCTTGGCGCCGTCCAGCCGGTAGCCGCGCACCAGGCCGCCCGAGTCGCGGCCGAAACGCGCCTGGAACTCGGCCGCGATCTGCGGGATGCGCTCCAGCGCCATCGTCTGCTTGGCGTGGGCGATGTAGCGCACTTCCATGAAGGCCTCGGGGCCGACCATCGCACCGATCGACACCGGCTCGGCCGGGTCCAGCAGCTGGCGCGGCTCGTAGGGCGGCAGGAAGGCGTCGACCTCGGCCTGCGTCGGCAGGTCCACGCGCTCGTAGGCGTGGGTCAGGATGAAGCCGTCCATGCAGACCATCACCGGCATCGACAGCTCCTCGCCGAGCTTGAAGGCCTGCAGGTGCAGGTCGGCTGCCTCCTGGTTGTGTTCGGCGAAGAGCTGGATCCAGCCGCAGTCGCGCTGGCTCATCGAGTCGCTGTGGTCGTTCCAGATGTTGATCGGCGCACCGATCGCGCGGTTGGCCACCGTCATCACGATCGGCAGCCCCAGGCCCGAGGCGTTGTAGACCGCCTCGGCCATGAACAGCAGCCCCTGGCTGGCGGTGGCGGTGTAGCTGCGCGCGCCGGCGGCCGAGGCGCCGATGGCCACGCTCATCGCCGCGAACTCGCTCTCGACGTTGACGAACTCGCAAGGGCTGAGGCTGCCGTCCTTCACCAGCTCGCCCAGGCCTTCGACGATGTGCGTCTGCGGCGAGATCGGGTAGGCGCAGATGACTTCGGGGCGGCACAGCGCCACGGCTTCGGCGACGGCGCGCGAGCCTTCGATCTGCTTCAGCACGGTGCGGCTCCTTCGGTTGCGGGCCGCGCGGCGGCCTGCTGCTCGACCCAGGCATGGGCGTCGGCGGCGGCGAGGATGTTGGCGTCGGCGACGCGGCCCGAGAACTTGTGGCGTATCGCCTGCGCCACCGCTTCCAGCGAGACGACGCCGGTGAGCGCCGCCAGGCCGCCCAGCAGCGCCGCGTTCGGCAGCGGCCGGCCCAGCCGCGCCAGCGCGATCTCGCTCGCCGGCACGGTGGCGGCGTGGCCGGGCGGCAGGCGTGCGGCGAGCTCGGCCAGGCCCAGGCCGGCGAGATCGTGCTGCGAGTTGATCAGCACCCAGCCGTCGGCTTTGAGGCCCTGGAAGACGTCGACCTGGTGCAGCAGCGTCGGGTCCTGCACGATCAGCAGGTCGGGTGCCATCACCGGCTCGCGCGAGCGGATCTCGCGCTCGGCGATGCGGCAGAACGCCACCACTGGCGCGCCGGTGCGCTCGGAGCCGAAACTGGGAAAGGCCTGGGCGTGGCGGCCCTGCTCGAAGGCCGCGATCGACAGCATCTCGGCCGCCGTCACCGTGCCCTGGCCGCCGCGCCCGTGAAGCCGGATCTGCAGCATGTCGCTCGCTCCTGCGCCGAGTGGTCGGCGCCTGATTCTTAGCCGCTGCGCTGCAGCGGCATTGAGCGACGTCAAGCGCGCCGATGGCGCGCCGAGGGGGGTCAGGGCACGACGATGAGCGCGACGTGGGAGTTGGGGATGGTCACCGCGGCCGAGGCCTGCAGCGTCTGCGGCGCCTGGAGGCCGGCGGTTGCGGCGGCACCGGCGCGCCGCTGGGCCTGGGCGCGTTCGACGGCGGCGGTCAGCAGGTGCACGTAGGCCGCCAGCAGCGCCAGGACCAGCACGGCCCCCCAGAGCAACCAGGCGTTCAACAGCGGCGGGCGGATGGTGTTGTTGGACTTCATGGCGGCTCCAGCGGATGGCACCACTGTCGGGCCGGCGGCGCGGGCGCCGTATCGGCCCGCGGCGCGACAGGCTGTAGGACGAGCGGCAGCGACGCGGTCGCGGCCGCCCTGGCGACGGGCAACCGGCCGACAAACATCGCGCTTTCGCACCGACAGACGCGGCGGCCGGCAGCGCCGACGATTGGCGCCATGGTCCCCGCTCGTGGGGACGCCCTACAGGAGAGCTCAATGAAACTGCAACGCCCCCACCGTATCGCCGCGCTGGCCGCGGCCGTCGCCACGATGGCCCTGACGCTGCCGGCCATGGCGCAGGCGCAGAACGCCGACCCGGCCGCGACGACCGCGATGGCCGAGCACGAGGCGTCGCATCGCACGATGGCCGCCGACGCGCCCTCGCGTGCCGAGGTCCGCAGCGACTACCAGGAAACGCGCGCGGCCGGTGCCGTCATGCCCGACGGCGAGGTCGGCGACACGCCGCGCACGCTGATGGCACGCGAGCAGTACAGCCAGGCCAAGGGCGAGGAACTGCGCGCCGAGTACGAGCGCCAGGCTGCGGTCGATGCCGCCGCCGCGCAGTCACAGTCGCAGCCGCAGGCGCCGATGGCGCCATTCGGTGCCCAGGACAGCTCGATCATGCCGCCCACTGCCCCGACCCAGCCGCAGTGACGTAGGAGCCGTCCGACAATCGATGGCGGCGCGCGGTGATTCGCGCGCCCCTCGCTTGGCGGCACACTTGGCCGCGACGTCACCCCGTTCACCGATCGCCCGCACCCCGCGGCAGCGCCGAGCTGCCGGTCTTTATGCCAGCCGTCAACGCCTTCATCGTCGAGGACAGTCCCATCATCCTGGAGAGCCTCGTCGCCACGCTCGAGGAGCTCGCGCCGGTGAAGGTTCTCGGCACCGCCGCCGACGAGTCCAGCGCCATCGACTGGCTGCGCTCGCGGCCCGAAGACTGCGATCTCGTCATCATCGACATCTTCCTCAAGTCGGGCTCCGGCCTGGGTGTGCTGCGCCAGGCGGCGCAGTCGGGGGTGCGGGGCCGGCGTGTCGTGCTGACCAACTACGCCACGCCTGACATGCGCGAGAAGTGCACCGCACTCGGCGCGCACCGCGTCTTCGACAAATCCAACGAGCTCGACGAACTCATCAGCTATTGCATGCGCCTGTCCGAAGGCGGCGGCAACACCGCGCCCGGATCGCTGAACTGAGTCGCCCCTCGCCGACAAGGGCCGGGGCGCACACGTACAAGATGGAGGGGGCCCGCCGTCGCGGGCCCGACGAGGGGTGAAGATGCAGATCGGCCTGGTTACCCGCTTGCGGCGCAGCGTGCTCGCGCTGCCGATGGCCGCGCTCGCGGCCCTGATCATCCTGGGCATCAACGAACTCGCCTACCGCGACTCGGTGCAGTCGCTGGACCTGCTGGGCGTTCGTGGCGCGGCGCGGGTCGACCTGCAGCTGATGCGTGGCGCCCTGGTCGACGCCGAAACCGGCGAACGCGGTTACCTGCTCACCGGCCGCCAGGAGTACCTCGGCCCCTACGAGAAGGCAGCCGAAACGGCGCCCGTGGTGATCGCGCGCCTGAAGACCTATTTCGCCGACGACCCCGAGGCCTCGGCGCTGATCGATTCGATCAACACGGTCGTCGAGCAGCGCCTGTCCGAGCTGGCCACCGCGGTGCAGCTCTACGACGAAGGCCGGCACGAGGCCTGGCACGAGCTGCTGATGTCCAACATCGGTCTGGACAAGATGGACCGCATCCGCAGCCTCGCCCAGCAGCTGCTGGAGCACGAATCCCAGCTCATCCAGGCAGACCGCAGCGGCGTCTACCAGACGCTCAGGCTGCAGCGCATCGGCGTCAACGCCATGACCGCGCTCAGCCTGCTGGCGCTGATCCTCTTCGTACGCCAGACCGCCAACTTCGACGCCGTGCAGCGCCAGCACGCGATGGCGCTGCAGGCCGAACGCGACCATCTCGAGACCGAAGTCGCGCGCCGCACGCGTGACCTGACCGAACTGGCCCGTTACCTGCAAAGTGCGCGCGAAGACGAACGCAGCCGCCTGGCGCGTGAGCTGCACGACGAACTGGGTGCGCTGCTGACGGCGGCCAAACTCGATTCCGCGCGCTTGAAGCGCA
The DNA here is from genome assembly GCF_016583785.1 of Rubrivivax gelatinosus. Taxonomy (GTDB): domain Bacteria; phylum Pseudomonadota; class Gammaproteobacteria; order Burkholderiales; family Burkholderiaceae_C; genus Rubrivivax; species Rubrivivax gelatinosus_B. Next base: position 26,962 of record NZ_NRRU01000058.1, read on the forward strand.
GCCTGGGCGTGATGTCGCCCGAGTCCGAAGCGCGGCTCAAGCATCTGAACGACACGATCAACGACGGCATCGGCCTGAAGCGCCGCATCATCGAGGACCTGCGGCCGTCCTCGCTCAGCAACCTGGGCCTGGTCGCGGCGCTCGAGATCCAGGCGCGCGAGTTCTCGCAGCGCTCCGAAATCCCGGTGCGCTGCGATGTCGACCCGGTGGCGATGAGCGACAGCGCCCAGATCACCGTTTATCGCCTGGTGCAGGAGTCGCTGACCAACATCGCCAAGTACGCCGGCGCGCACGAGGTCAAGGTCAGCCTGCGCCGCGATGGCGAGCGCGCCCTCATCACCGTCGAGGACGACGGGCGCGGCTTCGACCCGCAGGCGGTGCGTGGCACCGCGCACGGGCTGATGGGCATGCGCTACCGCGTCGAGTCGCACGGCGGCGCGATGCAGGTGCATTCCGCTCCCGGCGAAGGCACGCGCATCGACGCCTGGCTGCCCACGGTCGAAGAGACCGCAGCCGCCTGATCAGGCGGCGCGGTCCCGTGGCCGCGATCAGCTCTTCTTCACCTCGAGCCGGTTCTCGACGTCCTTGACGCCGTCGACCTTGGAGGCGATGCGCGTCGCCCGTTCGCGCGCCTCGGCATCGGGGGCGCTGCCCTTGAGCACGACGCGGCCGGCAGCGGTGTCGACGTCGATGCGCAGCGCGCTCAGCGACGGGTCCTTGGCCAGTTCGGCGTTGACGCTGGCGGTGATGGTGGCGTCGTCGATGTGGGCGCCGGCCTTGTCGGCGGCATTGCCGATCGCGGCACCGGTGCGTTCGGCGGCGTTTTCGACGGCGTTGCCGGCGCGCTCGGCGGTGTTGCCGGCGGTGGTGGTGGCGGCGTCGACACGTTCGCCGGCGCTGCGTTCATCGTTGCGGTTGCAGGCGCTGAGCGCCAGTGCGGCGACGGCAGCGGCCAGCACCGTGAGCGCCAGCGGGCGGCGGGAAGGTTCGTGATTCATCGGGTTTCCTTTCGAATCGGTTCAGGGTTCGGTTGGCCGCCGGCGCACTGAGGCGCCGGCTCGGCCGGTATGGACGGCTTTTGCGGCTCGGCCGGCGGCGTGCCGCCATGCAGCCAGCGCCGCACGTCGTCGAGCCAGGCGTCGCGGTCGTCGTCCATCGCCGGCCTCAGGAACGGCGGTTGCGGCGGCTGCGCGACGCGAAGGCGCCGATCAGCAGCGCGACGACAGCGCCGGCAGCCGCGGCCACCAGCACCGACTTCAGCGGCTCGTCCTTGATGTAGCCGGCGGTGCGCTCACCCGCGACGTCGACGCGGTGGCGCACGTCGGCGCCGATCGCGCGCGCGCCGTCCAGCCGGCGACGGGCGAAGTCCTCGACCTGGGCCTTGGCCCGGCCGAGCAGTTCGGGCGTGCGTTCACGCGTCTCGTCCAGGCCGTCGTGCAGGCTCTGGCGCGCCTGGTCGACGAAGCGGCGGCCGTCGGCCCAGGCGGCGTCGGTGCGCGCCGACAGCTCGTCGATGGCGGCGTGGGCGCGGGAAGTGTTGTCTTGGTTCATGTGTCTGGCTCTTTCTTCAGGATTTGCGGAGCAGGCTGACGACGAAGCTGACGACGGCCATCACCAGGAAGACGAAAAACAGAACCTTGGCAATGCCGGCAGCGCCGGCCGCGATGCCGCCGAAGCCCAGGACCGCGGCGATCAGCGCCACGACCAGGAATACCAGTGCGTAATGAAGCATCTTGTGGGCTCCTCTTGATCTCGCGGGCGTCCCGTGCCTGCCCGCTCGTTCGTTCGGGTCGCGGCACCGTGCCGCGTTGAAGTCATTCTTGGAGCCGGGGAGGCTGCCGGGCAGCGGTGCGGGCCGCGGCCCGCTGTCGGTGGGGGAAGCGCACCCCGGTAGGAGGCGGACTACGTCACCACCAGCGCTCGAACATGCGCGCCAGCCCTTCGCCCGCGCGTTGCCACCACGGGCGCTGGCGCCAGGCCTGCAGCGTCACCGTCTCGCTGGCGGCGAGGTCGCGCCGGAACAGCGCTTCCATCGTCTCGCCGAAGTCGGCGCCGACGACGAACGCGTCGACCTCGTCGTTGAGCACCAGGCTGCGCCAGTCGAGGTTGCTCGAGCCGACGCTGGAGACGACACCGTCGATGACCGCGGTCTTGGCGTGCAGCACCGCGTCCTGGAGTTCGTGGATCTGCACGCCGGCGGCGAGCAGGCGCTCGTAATGGCTGCGCCCGGCGTGCAGCACCGGGCGGAAGTCGCTGCGCGAAGGCAGCACCAGCTGCACGTCGACGCCGCGCTGCGCCGCCTCGGCAAGCGCGTCGATCATCTCCGGCGTCGGCGCGAAGTAGGCCATCGTCAGGTGCACGCTGCGCTGCGCGGCGTCGATCGCGCCCAGCAGCAGGGTGTACAGGCGTGAATAGGGTTCGGCCGGCCCCGACGGCACGATGCGCACCAGCTGCTGCCCGGTGGCGGCCGCCGCCGGCTTCAGCGCCGGCGCCAGCTCGCCCGGGCACTGCTGGCGCTGCCAGGTCTGGCGCACCAGGTCCTCCAGCGCCGCGGCCGCCGGCCCGCGCAGCTCGATCTGGGTGTCGCGCCAGCCCGCGTCGGGGTCGCGCGGCTTGCCGCGCCGGCCGAAAGAGCCCGAGGAGTAGACCGCGCTGATGTTGATGCCGCCGGTGAAGCCGGTCTCGCGGTCGACGACGAGGATCTTGCGGTGGTCGCGGTGGCTGATGTTCCAGTAGCTGCCGCGGGTCGCGCCGGGCGCGATCGGGTTGAACTCGCAGACCGCGATGCCGTCGGCGCGCAGCCGGTCGAAGAAGGCGCCGCTGGTGCCGATCGAGCCGACCGCGTCGTACATCAGCGCCACCGCCACGCCTTCGGCACGTTTGCGTGCCAGCAGCGCGGCCAGGCGCTCGGCGACCTCGGCATCCTCGACGATGTAGCTCTCGAGCAGCACGCTGTGCCGCGCCTGTTCGATCGCCGCGAACATCGCGGCGAAGGTCGCCGGCCCGTCGACCAGCAGCCGGGCGCGGTTGCCGGGGTACAGGTCGGCGTCGCCGAAGCTGGACATCACCGCCAAATGGCGGCGCACGAGCTCGCCGTCGCCCTGGGCGGCCACGCGGGCGAGCAGCCGTTCGCGCTCTGCGCGTTTGAGCCGGCCACGATGGTTGACGAGGTCGAGGTCGCGTGCGAGTGCACCCGGGCTCGGTGCCGCGCCCTGTGCCACGATCGGGTCGACACGCTGCGCCACCGGGTCGGCGGCGCAGCCACCCAGCGCCAGCAGCAGCGCCAGCAGCAGCGCCAGCAGATGCCCGCCGGGCGAATGCTGCGGCCTGCTCCGCGCCGGGACCGTGTCGCTTGCCATCGCTGCTCCCGCGGCCCGCGCCGCGCGGGGTGCAGCAGGCACGCGGCGTGCCCGTCCACCCCCCGCGGGCACGTGCACCGTGCCGACCGCCTGGAGAACTTGATGCAAAAGACTGTGATTGCCGCTGCCTGCCTGGCCGCGGCCCTGGCCGCCGACGTGTTCGCCGCGGCCCCCGCCGGCGACGGCCCCGACGCGCGTTACCAGCGCGAGCGTGCCGCCTGCCTGAGCGACCCGGGCGGCGCCGCGGCGTGCCAGACCTGCCTGCGCGAAGCCGGCGCCGCGCTTGCCGAAGCCCGCCGCGGCCAGCTCGGCGACGACAGCGGCCCGCAGCAGTGGCGCGCCAATGCCCTGCGCCGCTGCCAGGCCCAGCCGGCCAGTGAACGTGAACTCTGCGAGCGCCTGACCCTGGGCGAAGGCCGCCAGCAGGGCTCGGTGCAGGAGGGCGCCATCGTGCGCGAACTCGTCACCGTGGTGCCGGGCGCGCCCGTCCCGCCGCCTCCGCCGCCGCCGCCTGCCACACCGCGCTGATCCCGCGGCGCGCCGATTGCCCGGCGCGCCCATGCAGACCTCTTCGCCCACCCGTACCGAACACGACAGCTTCGGCGCCATCGAGGTGCCGGCCGACGCGCTCTGGGGCGCACAGACCGAGCGCAGCCGGCGCAACTTCGCCATCGGCGAGCAGCGCATGCCGCTCGCGCTGGTACAGGCGCTGGCGCACATCAAACGCGCCGCCGCCCAGGTCAACGCCGAACTCGGCCGGCTCGACGGCGCCAAGGCCGACGCCATCGCGCGCGCCGCTGCCGAGGTCGCCGCCGGCGGTTTCGACGAGCACTTCCCGCTGCTCGTCTGGCAGACCGGCTCGGGCACGCAGACGCACATGAACGTCAACGAGGTCGTCGCCAACCTCGCGTCGCGTGCGCTCGGCGGCCCGGTCGGGCCGGGGCGGCTGGTGCACCCGAACGACGACGTCAACCTCGGACAGTCGTCCAACGACGTCTTCCCGAGCGCGATGCACGTCGCCGCCGCGCTCGCGGCGCAGCCGCTGCAGGCCGCGCTGGCGCGCTTGCGCGGCCTGCTGCATGCCAAGGCCGAGGCCTGGGGCGGCATCGTCAAGATCGGCCGCACCCATCTGCAGGACGCGACGCCGCTGACGCTGGGCCAGGAGTTCTCGGGCTACGAAGCCCAGCTCGGCCTGGCCGACGCGGCGCTGCGCCAGGCGCTGGCCGGCGTGTGTGCGCTGGCGATCGGCGGCACCGCGGTCGGCACCGGCCTGAACACCCACCCCGAGTTCGGCCAGCGTGTCGCCGCGCGTCTGGCGCAGGACCTGGGCGCGCCCTTCGTCGTCGCCCGCAACCCCTTCGCCGCGCTCGCGGGGCACGAGGCCCTGGTGCTGCTGCACGGCACGCTGAAGACGCTGGCGGTGGCGCTGATCAAGATCGCCGGTGACATCCGGCTGATGGGCAGCGGGCCGCGCGCCGGCCTGGGCGAGCTGCGACTGCCGGCGAACGAACCCGGCAGCTCGATCATGCCGGGCAAGGTCAACCCGACGCAGGTCGAGGCGCTGGTCATGGTCTGCATCCAGGTGCTGGGGCACGACGCGGCGATCGGCTTCGCCGCCAGCCAGGGACAGTTCGAGCTCAACGTCTGCAAGCCGCTGATCGCGCTCGACGTGCTCGACAGCCTGCGCCTGCTGGCCGACGCGATGGACAGCTTCGCGGCCCACTGCGTCGAGGGGCTGGAGCCTGACGAGACCCGCATCCAGGACCTGCTGCAGCGCTCGCTGATGCTGGTGACCGCGCTCGCGCCCCACATCGGCTACGACCGCGCCGCGGCGATCGCCGAACACGCGCACGCACACGGCCTGGCGCTGCGCGACGCGGCGACCGGTTTCGGCGGCCTGACGCCGGCGCAGTTCGACGCCTGGGTCGACGTGCGGCAGATGCTGGGGCTGGCGTGATCGGCGTCTTCCTACAGCCGTGCTCGTGTGCCGCCGACAGCGGCGCGTGGCGGCTTCCCACCCTGGCGCCCGAGGCGGCTGCCTACGCTGTCCATCACGGTCCGGTGCTTTCACCGGCTCCGGACGCGAGGTGGTCCATGCTGCAACTGGCCGTCGTCTTCTTCGTCATCGCGCTGGTCGCCGGCGCGCTCGGTTTCACCGGAGTGGCCGTCGGCGCCGCCCAGGTGGCCCAGCTGCTGTTCGTGCTCTTCCTGGTGCTCGCGATCGGCGGCTGGCTCTTCGACCTGCTGCGCCGCCGCCGCGCCCGCAAGGTGCCGCGATGAGCCCCGCCCGCCGTGTCCTGTGCGCCGCGCTGCTGCTGCCGGCCGGCTTCGCCTGCCAGGCGAACGATTCGGTGCTCGAACGCCTGGACCTGCGCGTGTCCAGGCCCGAGCGCCACGCACCGCGTTTCATGCTCGTGCCGGAACCGGCGTTCACGCTGCCGGCGCCGAACACGCTGGCGCGGCCGGCGCTGGCCTTCAAGGACGGCGAAGGGCCGCTGTCGCTGCCGGTCGGCGCGCTGCGCGTGCGTCTGTCGGGCGATTCGTCGCTGTCGCTGCGGCCGCGCAGCCACGGCCTGAGCGTGGCCTGGCGCAAGCGCTTCTGAGCGCGCGGGCCAGGCGAGCGGACGAAAAAAACCCCCGCTCCGAGGGCCGGAGCGGGGGCAGTCGGGCGACAGGGTCGCCCGGCGCATGACGCGCTTTGGATCAGGCGCCGTCGCCGACCTTCAGGTGCTCGTGTTCGCCCATGCCGATCGGCCGCGCGGCGGCCACCGAAGCTGCCATCGCCGCCAGCCGCACCACCTGGCTGTGCGGGCCGTCCCAGGTCTCGGCGCTGCGCGGCGCGAAGCGCAGCAGCGTCAGGTCGGGGTCGTGCTCGCCGTCCGGGAACCACGGGCGCGCGGCCGCGCTCCACAGCGCCGCCTTGCGCTCGGCGCTGTCGACGATCTCGGCCTGCCCGGTGATCGAGACATAGGTCGAGCGTGCAGTGTCGACGAAGGCCAGGTTGGCCTCGCTCGCGCCAACGCCCAGCAGCGGCTGCATCGTGCGCTGCGAAATGAAGAACCAGAACCGCCCGTGTTCGTCGAACTCGAGCGGGGTCAGCGGCCGGCTCTTCAGCTCGCCGCCTTCGGCCAGCGTCAGCATCGCGAAACGCTGGCCCTCGAGTGTCTCGGCGAGGCGGCGTCCGTCTTCGCTGGTTTGGGGGCAGATCTTCATGGCGGCATCCGGGTGGTCGGCGGGGGCGCCGGGACCGCGGGTGTGGCACCCGCGGCGTTCAGCCCCACTGTAGGCAGCCGCTGCGGCGCGCCGGTCGGAACAGCTGCCTCCTCGCCGTAGGACACGCGCGCGACCGGTGTCAGCCGGTGGCCACCAGCCGCGCCAGCCGCCACAGCACGCGCCGGTGCGCTCGCACGATCTCCTCGGCCGCGGCGGAGCCGGCGGGCTCCTTCAGCGTCGCGCTGCCGGCGCGCGGCGGCACGCGCCCGGCGGGATCCTCCAGCCACCAGCGGGCGACGCAGAGCACGCTGCCGGCGGCGTCGGCCTGCAGCTCGAAGGCCAGCCGGGTTGCGACCGCGTCCTGGCGGATGCCGAGTTCGTGCAGACGCTGGCTCTGCTGGCGCAGCGTCTTCAGTTCGGCCGGCGGCAGCGCCAGCGCGTCGGCCTCGCGGCGCAGCGCGGTGGCGCGGATCGCTTCGGTGCGCGCG